>NZ_FQYR01000007.1 GCF_900141815.1 Rubritalea squalenifaciens DSM 18772 | reverse complement strand
GTGCGCCCGCTCAAACTCGGAGCCAAAAACTGGTTGTTCGTAGGCAACGAAGACACGGGCTGGCGCAGTGCGGTCATCTTCACGCTGATCGAAAACATCCGCCGCGCAGGCCACGATGCCTACGCCTACCTCAAATGGGTCTTCGAAAAAATTCCCCACATGACCAATCAGGACAACCTGCGTGAGCTGCTACCCAAAGTCTGGATCAGACTCCAGCAAGACAAACAGCAGACGAGCAGACAAGAGACCGCCGCCTGATCATAGACGTCATATACGACGCTCTATGACGTCTACGAAATCGATGTTGCAACGTCAGCCGCAAGTGAAATCCAAGGGCCGATGATTTAGCGCTTACCCCTCAGAACTCCTCATGATCTAACCGTGGGGAGTCTGACTGCCCGATGTGGTGGAGGAGCGGGGGATGGGGGAGTAGGTAACGAAGATAGGGGGGACTATCCTAGTAGATCCTTCGCGGCTACGGTACAGATTCGGTAGGGATAATCTGGGTGGGTATACAGATCGAAGGGGAGTAATGCTCTGATGCCTTCGTAGTCCAGTTCCTCAAGAAGATCGATGATCTTGGGGACAAGCTTCACAAGTTGTTCTGCTTCGTTGGCAGCTACGATGATTTTGACTTCGGTGGATCTGTGTTTCTTGGTGACACCCCATTCCTTCTGAATTGTCTTCGGTAGACTTTGCTCATGGTCTACGTTGAAGTAGAAGACGACAGCCTCTGGTGATTTGTGGCTGTATCGATCTACGGAAATACTATGGAACGAAGACCTATCGCAGCACAGAATGTGTGGGTTAGTACGCTGGGTGAAGTGAACGATTCTACCAGCTGTCAGTAGCTCTTCGGCTGCGAGAGTTTCAAGCTTGTGGTAGAAGGTTTTGGTGACCGTTGGCATTTGGGTTGAATCTAGAATGTTCGTTGAGGGAGGGGAAGGGGAAAATAGATTCGTAGCTATATCCTCATGGGGGTCATCTATGCCGACCTCATCAGCTTCTCTATGTGTTTAGAAATACCTCTGTTGTTTTCCAGCGAAGAGAGATTATTGAACATACTATTGAGCTGAGAGCACGATTAAACCTGTCATCGAAAAATTGAACAAGAGGATCGACTAGCGGACTCTTGAGTGCTCGGAGGTTGTCAATCTGTGCTTCGAAAATCGCAGACAGGATGAGGTAGAACACCAATGCAAGAACGAGTGTGGTGATAAGGTACTTTGGTGTACAAAATACCAAGATTCGGAGTTTCAACTTATCAAATGTACTGAGCATGAACTTATCGTCTTGTTGCTTGAGTTTTATCCAACGTATTACCCTTAGAAGCTGTAATGCTTGTCCTCATCGACAGTATCCAGCTAGTCATTCAGATGCTTATAGAAAAAGTTGCTCGGAAGCTCTATAGCCCGCACGAGTAATCTTGTAGGTGTTCCTGCCTGAATTAGTTATCCAGTTGTACGAGAGAAGGAGCTTAATGTCATCTTCTAAAAAGCGAGGTTCAGGGCTATTTAAAAAACCTGAAAACCATGGGGCAATGGCTAACTGTTCTCCGTTCAGGAAGAGAATACCATTTTCGCGATCTTTAACTTCTTTTAAAATGTAAAGAGCTTGTTCAGTCAGGCCACTCTCTTCAGTTACGATCTGACTAAAGCCGTCTAACTTGGAAGTAACGGATGTCAAAGTATCGGTTATGACCTTAAGCTGGTCTTGAATTTGTGTAAATTCCGATTTTAACAGCAACTCTATTCCTTTTTGTGCTTGTTCGTTGTTCTCAAGAAATTCAATCACTTCACAGAAGTTTTTTTCAATCAAGTAGTCCTTCAGTCCTTGTAAGGATCGATCCTTGGTTGATTGTCTTTCTTGTAAGAATGTGACAATCATCATTATGAGTGTTGCGTATTCCATTTCAGTTAGATATTCTAATGATCTTTTGAAGCCTGTAAACGAGCAAAAGTTTAACTTTGAATTTAGAGTCCATACTTGGTTCCTATAGCTTTTTTCTTCCTTGCCCCTCTGAGAGACTCTCCGTATCTTGCCCGTGCATCGGCAATAGTCGGTGTGGGGCGTGAGAACCTCATTGCAGAGCGGCTTCAGTGACATGAGGATACCTCAACCTTTAATGACGACTTCTGTTCAGGCACTCGGTATAGCTCTTCATACTGATGCCTTGCTGATCGTGAACGGTGTTGTCATGTGGTGATAGTATCATATGATACTATCATGGAAAGTATCGCGATATGGATAGATCTTTAAGGATTTATAAAGAAGTGGCTGGGCAGAGAGGTGTGAAAGCTCAAGCTTACTTTAGCAGTGATACCCCTGATGTTGTAATTTACAGGGCAATTAGTATTCTTGGAGCAGATAATGTATTCACTTTTTAAGTTATGGAGACACAAATAGTTAAAATAGAAACGGGTTCTACAACTTTAAGGTTTGTTATCTCGTGGCTGGAGAGTATTGGGTGTGCTCTTAAAAATCCTACTAGTAAAGAAATTTCTGGTTACCTATCGGGCAAAGGAAAAATCGTATATACGGAAGAGGAATTTAATCTTTGTATGCAGGAGCAAAATACAGGGACAGTTCAGCTATGGTATGCTGAGAGTAGTGATATATTTTTGAGTTGGGATAAAAATGAAGTGGTTTTATACTTTGATGGAGTTGAATTTGAGATGAGGAGAAAGGTGCTCATGTGCCTAGTGGATAAATTTACAATCCCATATGAAAGCGGATCCATGTTAGATTGGAAAATGACAACGGAGTATTATCAATAGTAAATGAACCCACGCGCCAACCAATAGCGTTGGTCGTGCCAACCTATTTCAAAGAACGAAGTCCAGATAGCTTTTATCCTCTCTCCGCTCGGGTCATGCGGTAAGTAGATTGCCTCCTCCGGTAATCTAAGGGAGAATGGCATTCGGCGATGAACCTAGTGATTTTCTAGCCGCCGCCCCAGTGAGACATTCCAGACAACCAACCCGCGAACGTGACTTCACGCTACCTGTCTCCTTTGCCGCCTGTTGCTTCGCACATGCCTGATATCTCTCTGCACTGGAAAGTTCGCCTACTTCTGACTGAACACCGAAACAGCTAGCCCTCCTCGTGCTGCTTGTCCCCGTCAACCAAATGAATAATGAACTAGGTATCGATGCGACTAGTCCGAACGATGTGGCTACCAAGCCTAGTTTGGATGTTAGAAGGGATCAACTGATATGAGTTGATCACGTCTTCGACAAACTCTACCGCCTCAAGCAGGAGAGTATCGCTGGCTCGCTGGACGGGCGTAATGGCTCCATCGACTACGTGCTGGATACAGTGGGTAACCGTACCACCCGTACGGCATCCACCACCAGCCTGCTGGAGCTTCGGCCTGACCAGAGCTTCAGCTACACGAACAACGACCTGCTGAGCCACCACAGCTATGATGCGAACGGCTCCACCACCTCCTCTCCACAGGCGGACTACCCAGGTAGAGAGGTGACAACATGGCAAAAGCATGATGGGAATGTTGCGGCTGATCACCGATACAGCGGTCCTGGAACAGGTTCTGTTTATGCGGGCACATCTCAACAAACTGCTTTAGCCGAGATTTCTCATTATCCAGGAGCTCTTGAAGGTCGTGTAGTTGTAACGGCTAGAATAAGATTGAATAATGCCTTAGACCTTACAAACCCTTCAGTACGTAGTCGGTTAGGTGTTAGTAACTCTGATATAACAGGTGATTCCTATATAAAGACACAGGAAATTGGAAACTGGGCAAGAGCGAGTGGATATGATGGAATCAGAGCACCTTCAGCAAGAGATCAAGGCGGAACAAATGTTATCGTATTTTAATATAAAATGGAAAATGGTTTAGAGCGATACTATGGTGGCGATGAAAACTGGCTTCGATATGTAGAAGCTGTCTCAGTAAACTGGTCTGCTTATGGGCAGAAGACTGAGCTTTTGGATGCCTTAAATGGACAAGAGGATATAGCTAAAGTATGTGTGGAAAAATTTCCATATAATATTTTCAAGGTAATTACTGAACAGACAAACTCGTTAGGCGGGCTGTGTATTTCCCAGTGCTGTAGTGATGAGAAGCTCATTAAAAGAGTTCGGACAATGTTGATGCGAATGCCGTAGTATCATAGATTAACTGTGTGTTACAGAACCCAGCTTCAGGTAAGCTGTATAATAAATAGATAGAGATATAATATGACAGTACGTTATGTAGTTAAAGAACGGCTGTGTGATAACACATATGCCGAGATACAGGTGACGTTATCAAGGCTGGAAAACATTTCGTCCTCAAAATGGATTATATGGATATTTGACTAGTTTATTTGTTAAGTAGAGACTTTAAAGATGTTAAAGGGGCTTGGGTATTGGAGTGGGTATGGTGCACCAGCTGGTTATATCAATCCTAAGTATTTGCGAGGTGAGTACACTCAAAATGAAAAAGAACAGATTGCTAAATATTTACTAAAAGGCAATAAGGTGAATTTTCAATTAGGCTATGCGATTAACAGGATTAATCCCGCACAAGGTGGAGCTTTTATGGGGTGTGCTGAAATCACGGATGGTACATACATCTGGCCCGAAGGGTTGTGGATTTATGTATACTATTATGATGTAAGATTACCTGCTTATTTTCTGAATCATATCAACGAATCAAATGCTCTAGATAAAACAACCTGTGGTGATCTGAGTACGGTTAATTGGGATTATTCTCAATGGATAGGATGGTGTAAGAAAAATAGGCCGAACTTGTTAGGAGTGATTTGTTGTAGCTTCTCTAAGGACTCTCAGATTTTAAATGAGAAAGAAGTGTTGGAGGTTAGGTTAAAGTTGCTAAACTAGAAATGAACCCACGCGCCAACCAATAGCGTTGGGCGTGCCAACCTATTTCAGACAACGAAGTTCAGGTAGCTTTTATCCTCGCTCCGCTTGGGTCATGCGGTTAGCACGACTCAACCATAGCGAGCCTAACAAGAAGCATGCCAAGTTTGTGAATGATGCAGGAAGACCTTCTTGTTCGATGGATGCATACGTTTAAGCTGGGGGCTTGCATGGTGAGTCAGGATCCTTTCTCCGTCTTTGATCGTGCACCCTGATCCTGATCTGCCCATGAACTCCCCGAGCTTCTTAGCGCTTGGCGATATTTCCCATGCTGACTATCTCCCGACCAGGCAACACAAGGCCACCACCTCATTCACCATGTGCTGTCCCGGCACAACCAGATCCTCTATCCCAAGCATCTTTCAGCCAAGCGGACCTCAAAGACCAGTAAGCCTAGCGAGTCATCCGAGCTATGTGGAAGCTATCAGTGCTCTATGACTGAAGCCATTGTCTCTAACTCAAGTGTGCCGACTCAGTCACCATTCTATGTTGGTCACCGGGTGGGTGCAGGGAGCAGGCTAAAACATTAGGAATTGAACTGATAGAGCGTGAGAGCCTTGTCACCGCTCTTAGCCAGCAATTCCATGTCCACACCCGCCTTCAAGTCTCTGCTCGCTGTAGCGGGGGATATGGTCTTGTGAAGAGTCATGTAGTCTTTTCTCGAAAACGATGCTTCACCGAAGTGTTTTCTGGCAGTTTCCAGTCTGTCTTCTGGGGTGGCATGCTTCGGTCTGAATACCTCCATGAAATCCTCCAGTGACTCCATGATCATCTCCAGTGCGAACTCGATGAAGAGGGTGGATTCCCCAGCGTGGTCGCATTGCTCCAGAACCTTGTAGTAACGCTTCTGGTGTTTCTTGATGATGGATTCCAGCGGAATGTATTCGAAGACCTCGTGGTAGTGATACAGAAGTAGTGTGTGCCAGAATCTACCCAGTCTCCCGTTACCGTCTTGGAAGGGGTGGATAAACTCGAACTCGTAGTGGAACACACAGCCCTTGATGAGCGGGTGGGTATCCGACTTCAAGAACTTGAACAGATCCTCTATCAGGTGGGGAACCCTGTCGGCTGGAGGAGCCATATGGGAGACTACGTTGCCTTTCATCACTCCCACGTTACCCGTCCTCCATTTGCCAGCTTCAGGGATGAGACCTTTCATCATGATCCCGTGGGATTTTAGGAGATGTCTCTGGTTAGTCGGACTGTAGCTGGTCAGGTTCTCATAGTCCGTATTGGCATTGAGAACCTCTCGGATGTCGTTCTTGGGAGCGATGACCCGCTTTCCGTCGAGGATGGCGGTGACCTGCTCCAGATCCAATGAATTGCCTTCGATAGCCAGAGTTCCTTGGAGTGTGCGTACCCTGTTTGACTTGCGTAACTGGGGCTGTGGTCTGGGATGATCGAGGCTTTCCACACGACCAATCAATCTCTCGATACTGGAAACGAGACCGAGGATTTTACTGGTGATCGTGAACGGTGGTGTCATGTGGTGATAGTATCACATGATACTATCCTGGCAAGGATCACGATGAGTCTAGATGAGGGTGTAAACTTCCCCGTCAAGGGTTCAGATTTCTCAAGGAATTTTGGGAATTGAACAAATGTGGGTTTGTGGTAATGTGCCGCAAGAAATGGAGAGATAATGAGCCGTATTTCAATCGATGTATCACCACAGGAGCACAAGAAACTCAAAGCCATGGCGGCGTTGCGTGGCATGACGATGAAAGACTTCTTGCTGGGCGACTTGTTGACTGATGCCAAGAGTGATGAAATGGCTGCTTTGGCTGAACTGGAAGAGCTTTTGGAAAAGCGTATTGAACATCATGGTAAATCGGGTCTCAAAGGGCGCTCCTCAGCGAAGGAAATCTTCCAATCAGCATTAAAAAAGCGAGACTAGATGTCTTCTTTTGAACTCACCTACCTTGCAGATCAGGATCTGGAGGGCATTGCTCTCTACACACTGGAAAGATGGGACGAGGATCAGGCTGACAAGTATCTTTCCGCTTTTGATACACACTTTGAAGAAATTGCGGAAGGTTATCTCCATACGCGTTCATTCTTCAAACACAGGGATGATGTTAGATTTTCCAAATGCCAGAAGCATGTGGTGTTTCATTTGGTGCGTGAGGACGAGCCTCCCTTGATCCTGGCTGTATTCCACGAGAGCATGGAGCTGATGTCCCGGTTGAAGAACAGGCTGGAAGAACTTGATTGAACTCGCCAGATACGGTCATTGGGTTCTGCTAGTGAGGTGGGCGTGCTCCAGTTGAAACCAATTGTGGGCATGTTGATTTTTCAGGTCAGGCATTGAGGTTCCAGTCGCCTGAAGAGACAATCAGGCTTGGCGTGGGGGGAAGGGGGCGTATGCTAGGGGTTAGAAAGCTTTAGCAAGGATGCAGCGGCTGAGACAGATCATTGGGAATTTTACTTTCGTCATGCTTGTCGTGGTGTTGGTGGCGAGTGTGTTGCCGGCGCGAGGCGTGTGGGTGGGGTATTTTGATGCTCTGACCAAGGGGGCGATTGCCTTGCTGTTCTTCATGCATGGGGCCAAGCTTTCGCGGAAGGCGATTGTGGCGGGGGCGGGCCATTGGCGGCTGCATCTGGCGATCTTTGGCTGCACCTTTGTGATGTTTCCCTTGTTAGGGCTGGCATTCAGGCCACTATGGATCGCTTTGCTGGGGGATGCGCTGACGCTGGGGATGCTCTATCTCTGCACGCTGCCGGCGACGGTGCAGTCGGCGATTGCCTTTACCTCGATCGCGCGGGGGAATATCCCAGCGGCGGTATGCAGTGCCTCGGCTTCCAGCTTGTTAGGAATCTTTGTGACCCCGGTGCTTGTGCAGTGGACGATGGGGAAGGGTGAGGGACAGCTGGCGCTGCTGGATGCAGTGCTCAAGATAAGCCTGCAGCTTTTGTTGCCCTTTCTACTGGGGCATTTTTTCAGGCCTTGGCTGGGAAGCTGGGTGGATAGGAACCGTTCCTGGCTGAAGTCCGTGGACCAGGGATCGATACTGCTGGTCGTCTATACCGCCTTTAGTGCCGCGGTGGTGGGTGGCATGTGGGAGATGGTCTCCGGGCAGGAACTGCTTTTGCTGGTGCTGGCCTGCTGTGTGATGCTCGGGCTGGCGATCGTGCTGACTACTCTCCTTGGGAGGGTGATCAGGTTTTCGCTGGAGGACCGGATCGCGCTGCTGTTCTGCGGGTCGAAGAAGAGTCTGGCGACCGGGGTGCCGATGGCGCAGGTGCTTTTCGCCGGTGGCGCGCTGGTGGGACCGCTGCTGCTGCCGGTGATGGTCTTTCACCAGATCCAGCTGATGGTGTGTGCCGTACTAGCCCAGCGCTGGGGCAAAAGAGCTTAATAACGAGGGACATCAGGGTCGATTTCTACCGACCAGGCATCGATGCCTCCCTGCATGGAGAAGACGTGGCTGTAGCCTTGGTCGCGCAGGTAGAAGGTGGCGTGCAGCGAGCGGACGCCGTGGTGACAGTAGATGATTACCGGGGTGTCGCTGGCTGGGATCTCAGCCTCGGCATTCCCCTGAAACAGGGAGAGGGGGACGAGGACTGCCTGATCAAGCCGGCAGAATTCGTATTCATGGATTTCCCGGCAGTCGATCAGTAGGGGAGCCTTCGGGGAAGCTAAAAGCTCCCTGCACCTTTGCACAGAGAGCTCGTTGGTATACTGGGGATCAGGAATGGTTGATGCCATGGGCTATTCAACGATGACTGGAGTTCCCATAGGGGCATTGTGGAAGTAGATCCGGGCCATTTCCTCAGGCAGACGAACGCAGCCGTGGGAGGCTGGATAGCCGGGGAGAAAACCGGCATGCATGCCGATAGCTCCGTTGAAACGGAGGAAGTAAGCCATTGGGGCGCGCTCGAAGACTTCACCCGGGCCGGCCTTGTGCTTTCTGGTGTCGGCGTCCTTGTTGACGACCTGTCCAGTGGTGGTGTTCTTGATCACCCCGTAGAGAGAGGATACGTGATCGATATCCTTTTCAGTGACTCTGAAGCTGCCGCGCGGGGTACTGTGGCCGTCCGTACCTGTGGAGATAGGGGTTACACCGGCGAGCTGGCCGCCCTTGTAGAAATAGGCGCGCTGATCGGCGAGACGGATGACGATTTTCGGGGAGCCTGTGAGGCTGTCGCCATCCCAGTAGCCTCGCGGAGCTGGCTTTCCATGGTGAGTAAGGCCACGGTTGACTCTGGGGTCATTGAAGCCTGAAAGGTAGTCGCTGCCGCCGTAGATGGAGCTGGACCCGTAATAGTCATAATGCATGCAGCTGGAGAGCAGGGCGGCACACAACGAGAGTAAGAGAATGGTAATTTTTTTCATGAGTCAGACGACGGGGAGTTTTGGAAATATAAGTTAGAGTTGGTTATGGTCAAGGAAAGCCGCATTTTGAGTGGTGGATACTGTGTGCATCCGGCGGGAGTGAGCCTCGTTTCTTGGTGTTGGAATACAGTGGGAAGTGTGTTGTTTGGGGCTGGGAGTTGCTTAACATGTGGGGTTTGTGATGGCTGGATGATGGCGCCCGCAAGATGTCATGGTTCTTTATAAGGGCTGGGAGATATGACGTATTTCTTTTGTGAATGAGTGGTCTGCTGAGGGGCCGTCTCTATGGCCAGCCAAGTGTCTGATGCATCGGCCTGAAGTATTCTGGCAGGAAATCCTACAGGCAGTCGGGGTAATTGCGTGACAGAGGAGGGATAATCTCTTAGTTTGAAGCATAATCATGATGAAACTGAGATTTCTGCAATTTGCTAAAATTCTTGCGGTCCTTACGCTTGCCGTAGGGCTCTCCTCTTGTGCGTCCAAGGACAAAGAGGGGGCCGATGCGACCAGCGGGGTCAAATTAACCCCGAATGGAAGCTACCGCACCGCTAGCACTTCCGGACCTTATCTTCGCAACAAGGACTCAGGACTTCCTTATGACTTTTCCGGCAACCAGTCCGTTTCCATTTCCTCTGGTCCACGAAGCCAGAAATACATCGCCTTGACTTTTGATGATGGGCCGAATCCCCAGCACACCCCACGTCTGCTGGACATGCTCAAACGCCGCAATGTGAAGGCTACTTTCTATGTGGTGGGCCGCAATGTGGCTGCCCATCCGAATATCGTGCGCCGTACCGTGGCGGAGGGTCATGAAATCGGCAACCACACCTGGACTCACCGTAATTTGAAAACTCTGAGTGATGAGATGGTGAGCTGGGAGCTGGACAAGACTCGCGATGCGATCATTTCCGCTACAGGCGTTCAGCCTCGTACCATGAGACCTCCTTATGGAGCGATGTATCAGAACCAGCGCGAGTGGGTCTACCGCAAGTATGGCTATCCGACAGTGCTCTGGGATGTGGATCCGCTTGACTGGAAGAAGCCGGCTCCAAGCGTAGTGGCCCAGAGGCTGATCAGCGGGACCAAGAATGGATCCATCCTGCTGGTACATGATCTGCACGGTCAGTCCGTGGACGCGATTCCACAGACTATCGATACATTACTTCGCCAGGGATACCAGTTTGTCACAGTATCCCAGCTGGTCGCCCTGAGGGCTGCACAAGGTATGTAGTCGACGGACGCTGATGTTAGGTGAGCAGTATTTGGAGACGCGGGAGAGTCTCGCGGGAGTCATTGCGGGTATCCGTGCTCTGGCGAAACGTTCTCGTGCCTCGACTGAGGGGATTGATGAGAAAAAGCTGAGTCACGCCCTGCGCCGGCCTTTCCGGATTGTTGTCTGTGGTGAGCACCAGGCGGGGAAGACTTCCTTTCTGGAGGTGCTGGTCGGCAAGGAGCTGGTCGAGCTGGAGCAAGCCTCGGAAGCCAAGGTCACGATTTTCAGAGATGCGGGATATCGCGTCCGTGATGAGCGTGAGGATGGCTGCGAACTCAAGTATCTGGATCTGCTGGGAGACATTGAACTCGTCGACTCCAGCGGTCTTTCCAAATTGGGTCCAGAGCAGCTGGAGGCGCTCAAGTATCTGATCCAGGGGGCTGACTACGTCTACTGGGTGTTCCCATCGGAGAATCCCTGGGCTGCTACGACTTGGGATTTCGTGACCGAAATGCGTGAGGTGGCGGGTAGCAAGAGTGCGGTAGTCCTGCAGCAGATTGACCGCCGGCATGAGACCGACGTGCCCGTGCTGCTGGGCCACCTGAAAGATTTGTGCCTGCAGCGGGTGGGGCATCCGCTGCCTATTTTCCCCGTATCTGCCAGAGATGGCTATAAGGCTTGGTCGAGCGGGAACCATGACAAGCGGGTCTGGGTGCAGTCAGGCTTTGGCGAATGCCTCAGCAAACTGGATTTCCAGCTCAACAGCTCCCAATCTCGCCGCAGAGAGCTGAGGCAGGCCTACGAGATGGCGAGTGTCCTGCTGTCCAAGACTGAGGAACACGTGGACAACCGCTCGCGTACACTGGCCAGTGACCAAGAGTATCTACAATCGATCGAGGCGGAAATTGACCGCATGCGCGAGATGGAGCTCAGGTCGATGCTCAGCCAGATTGGTTGGCTGGGGGATATCCTGGAGTCCCAGATCAATCCAGTGATGCGGATGGCCAAGTGGCGCTTGGGGCTGGTGATGTCTGTGGCCTCACTCTTCGGGCGAGGGGATGGAGCCTTCAAGGTAGAGCGCTTCATGCTGGAGCGTGTCTCCAAAGAGGCAGAGCTCAAGTCCAGGGAGCAAGCCCGCAGGATGCTCGGCTTGTGTAAAGCCAAGTGGGAGAAAATGCGGCCGGCCATGGAAGAGCGCCTGGTCGCCGATGTGGGGGATTTCCAAGATGATGCGTTCCAAGAGCAGGTGGATCTCTTCTCTGAAGGGCTGGAAAAGTCCGTACGTCACGCCATGGTCCTGATGAAGCTCAGGGGGCTACTAGACAAGATGATGATGGTGCGCTGGCGTGCGATGAAGAAGATGCTGATGGTGTCACTGTCTTCTGCTGCGCTGGGGGGACTGGTGGGCTTGGTTGGTATTGATCCGCATCCCTATGTAGCTCTGGGACTACTAGGTGTCTCTGTAGCAGTCTTTCTCTGGATGCTCCTCTACGGAGCCAAGACGAGGCGGAATATCCTGAAGTCTTTTGCCGAGTCACTCTATGATGCCCGGCCGGCTCTCATTGATGCAGTGCAGGAGGATTACATCGATATCATACGCGCCTTTTTCAATGGCTACACGCCGATGTTTGAGAGTATCCGCAGACGCATCGCCCATGCCAAACTGGATCTTCAGCCTCAGATGAAGGCTGCTGGCGAGCTGTTTATATCCCTCAAGGCGGTGGAGCAGGACATTTAAGCTGGGGATTAATACTAGCTTAATGTTGCTTGTGGTAAAGATGCCGCATGGATAGGACTTTCATACACGGTAAGAGCGTAACGCAGATGTGCGGATTAACGCCAAAAGGCGATATTTTCGCTGGTGTAGAGGCAAGCAAGAGTTCTAGGTTTAAAAGCATGAAAATTCTGGTTGTAGAGGATAACGATTTCCTGCGCGAGACTCTGGTGGAAGCCCTGACTGAGGAAGGGTATGTGGTAGACTCCTCTGCCGATGGTGAAGATGGCCTTTTCCAAGCGACGGAGTGCAACTATGACCTGATCATCCTGGATGTCATGCTGCCGGAGAAAGACGGCTGGGAAGTGCTCAAGGGAATCCGTAGTCATCCCTCCTGCAACAACGTCGCCGTCATCATGCTCACCGCTCGTGACGGCACTGAGGATCGTGTGAAAGGCCTTGATGGAGGGGCTGATGACTACCTGACCAAACCATTCAAGCTGATGGAACTCTTTGCGCGTATCCGCTCTATCATGAGACGCTCCGCAGGGCCTGAGCGAGCCTCTGAGTTGATGGTCGGCGATGTGACGGTGAATACCAATACCCGCAGCATCTTCAAGAATGGCGTGGATGTGGCCGCCACTACTCTGGAATATAATCTGGTGGAAGCCTTGCTTGCCAAGCGCGGAGAAGTAGTCAGCAGGAACGATCTCTACATGAAGCTTTTCTCCGAGGAGAAAGAGGTCACTTCCAATATCCTGGATGTCTACATCTGTAACGTCCGCAACAAGCTTGGTAAGGAATTCATCATGACCAAGCGTGGCTACGGCTACTACATCAGCGCCTAAACATTCATGCTCGTACGTTCTCTTAAATGGCAGATCCAGGCCTGGCATACTCTGCTTCTGATTGTGATTGTCGGCGGTCTGCTCACTGCCTTCTATTTTTATGAGAAACGTGTACAGGTAGAAATGTTAGATGAGAGGCTGAGGGCGCCAATCCATCAGTTGCTTCCCATGTTTGATTTGCCCAGAGGGATCGAGCAAATGCGTGAGCAAATGGCAGCTCAGGAGAATACTCATGCTGAGCAGGAGGGCGATCATGAGCGTCCGGTCAGAGCATTTGATGACTCAGCTCGCGGACCGAGGCCTGATGGTGCTGGGGGCAATTTCCGAGGCCCTAGAGGTGAGCGTGGCCCCAGAGGCGGTGGATTGAATTCTCAAAGAAGGCCTAGACCTTCAGGCTATGGACCAAGGGGCGGAGGACAAGGATTTGGCGGACCTAGAGATGGTGGACCGAGAGACGGCGGACCGATCGAGGAAAGGCCACATGCCGATCCGTTCTTGGATAGGCCAGCTCGCGGTGATTTGTTAGGTGATGGTCAGAATCGTGCCAGCGAGCCAAGGCGAGGTCAACCAGACGGCGCGGGGAGACCCTCTGGGAGTAATGCTATGGACAGATTGCAAGTCGAAGGGAACGACAGGCTTGCTAGGCATGAAGCGAATGGCTTGTATGTTATTTATTGGCGACGGGGTGAAATTTTTTACAAGACCAAGGGCAGCCCTGAATCCGTGGCTCCCTCTGATCGAGGAGTGGAACCTAGAAGACCTGAGGATGAAACGAATTTGCAGGGACCAGAGAGGGACAACCAGTTTGAGGGGGTCTTTTACCGCTGGAATGGCAAGCACCGTGAGTTCCTGCAGCACACCCCGAGGGGGTGGTTACTTACCGGTATTTCCACCGATGTGATCGATGAGCATATGGCCGTGTTCAAGTGGCAGCTCATCGGGCTCGGTGTGATCGTGATCGCTTTCGGTGTTGCAGTGGGCTGGATCATGGCCACAAGAGCTATGAAGCCGATTGTGGCGATGTCCTCGACTGCGACGAAAATCGCAGCCGGTGACCTTTCTCAGCGTATCGACGAGACGAATACGAAGAATGAACTGGGCCAGTTGGCGCATGTTTTGAATGATACCTTTGGGCGCTTGGATTCTTCCTTTGAGCAGCAGGTGAGATTTACTGCGGATGCTTCTCATGAGATGCGCACACCTCTGGCCGTGATTCTCGCCAAGAGTGAGTTGGCCTTGGTCAGGGAGAGGACGCCGGAGAAGTATCAGGAAACCATCAAGACCTGTTACGATTCAGCCCAACACATGAGCAGCTTGATCGAGTCATTGTTAGAGCTGGCTAGAGTTGACTCAGGGGAGTTCAAGGTACAGCGAGAACAGGGCAATGTCGGCCTGGAAGTCAGTACATGTGTGGATATGCTGCGTCCGCTTGCCGAGAAGAGAGGTATTACCGTGGAGTCCGATATCCAAGGCATCGAGATGGAATTTGATGCCCAGCGTATCAGGCAGGTGGTGATCAATCTCTTGAGCAATGCGGTGAAGTACAATCATGAACAGGGCAAGATTTTCGTCCATGTCCGTAAGGAGAATAATGAAGCGGTGATCAGCGTCCAGGATACGGGGCCAGGTATTAAGCCGGATGATCTGAAGAATATCTTCAATCGCTTCTACCGCGTGGACAAATCCAGAAACTCCAAGCAGGGAAGTACTGGCCTAGGCTTGGCAATCAGTCAGGCGATTGTCCAGGCTCACCAAGGCCGCCTAGAGGCTGAGAGCGAATTTGGTGCGGGGACTACCTTCAGAATGCGCTTGCCACTGAAATAATCATCAGTCAGAGAGCCCATTTGTGCTACGATAGCCTCTATGGGAGGTGATAGAGAGCGTTTGTTTCTGGCCATTCAGCTGCCTGAATCGATAAGGCATGATCTCTCGCGTTTGAGAGAAGAGATATCTGGATGTCGCTGGGTCCCAGCGAAGAATCTGCACCTGACTCTGCGCTTCCTCGGAGACTGTGATCATAACAAGCGAGCTAGGCTCAGCGATGCGTTGCAAAGTGTGCGAGCTAGGGAGCTGAAGCTGGGGTTAAACAAGCTGGGGGTGTTTAGCAAGAGAGGGGCGCTCAGTGTGCTGTGGTTAGGTGCTGAGCAGGTGGATGAGAGTTTGGTCGATCTGAAGGTCGCAATCGATGAGGCATTGTTCCAAGTGGGATTTGATAAGGATCACTGGCCCTACAAGGCCCATGTTACTCTGGCCCGCCTGCGCAATGTGAAGCGTGGGGATATTGAGGCTTACATTCGGAGTAATAGCGGGGCTGTGAAGGAGAGTTTCCCAGTTAGATTCTTCAGCTTGATGAGGAGCCTGTTCTCGGAGGGGGCGGTGCGCTATGAGGAAGTGTGTCGCTACCCCTTGGATGGATGATTTTTAACAGGCTATCGAGGTGTGGTGTACTTCGGGTCGCTGAGTGTTTTCAAAAAGGCCACTAGAGCGGCTTTGTCTTCGTCACTCAGCTGCAGGCCTTCGCCGGGATGTTTTGCAAGGTTGGGGTCCAGATTTTCACTGCGGTGCATGGGGCCGCTGTAGTGATCAATGACCTCTTCCAAGGTCGAGAAACGCCCGTCGTGCATGTAGGGGGCTGTGAGAGCGACATTGCGCAAGCTGGGTGTGGAGAAGCTGTTCTTGTCGCGGTCCAGCTGCGTGATGGCATAGCGTCCGAGGTCAGCAGTCGGCTTGAGTCCGTTGTTATGGAACTGGTGATCGGAGAAATTGGCTCCGCCATGGCAGTGAAAGCAATCAGCACCATATTGGCCACTACGCGGCTCGTACTCGGTGAAGAATAGCTTCATGCCGCGTTGTTCTTGCTCAGTGAGCTGTTCCTTGCCCGCCATAGCTCGGTCAAATTTGCTATCATAGCTGGTGAGGGTGAGTAGAAAGCATTCCAGGGCGAGACTGATTTTTTCCGAGTTGATTTCCTCCCCGCTGAAGGCCTGCTGGAATGCTTCCTGATAGGAGGCATCCTGACCTAACTTTGCGACGATATTTTCCAGAGATTCATCCATTTCCAGATGGTCTTGGATCGGCATGAGGGCCTGCATGCGCAGGGAGTCGGCTCTTCCATCCCAGAAGAAAGAGGATTTCCAGGCGAGGTTGAAGAGTGGCATGGAATTACGTTTTCCCTTCCTTTGTTCCACCCCCAGTGAGAGGGGGACTCCATCGGTAAAGGCTCGCTCTTGGTGGTGGCAAGAGGCGCAGGAAATGGCATTCGTGCGTGAGAGGCGGGTGTCATGGAACAGTTTTTTGCCCAGCGCAACACGCTCTTCTAACAAGGGGTTGTCCCGTGGCAGTGCTGGCCGTGGGAAACGTCTGCTCATGGCAAAGCGGTAAGGGGTATATTTCTCCGGCAGGTAAAGCGGGGTGACTGCCTGGGTTGGCATTTCATCTTTGGGGTAGGTGACACTCAGAAGACTGAAGCTGCTCTGGAGGTTGGCTATAAGTGAGCTGGCAATGGGGTCACCTGCATGAGAGTGGGTGGAGGAGCCGTCTTTGATGAAGGACAGAGCTCGCGGTTGGCCAAGGAGCTTGGCGATATCCATACCGAGGATGAGCCCCGTGTTTTGCTTGAGCACGAATTGGCCGGGTAGCTGGATCGTGCTGAAGTTGTTGTCATTGGCAAGATGGTAGACGAAGCCTTGCAGGGATTGATCTTCAGCTCGGTAACGACCCTCAAGCGCCAGGAAGATGTATCCGCCAGACCAGTTCCAGTGGAGCTGGTTGAGGTTAGGGTTCAATGGGTGGTCGGCAGAATACTGGGCAGGGTCTGCGTGATTAGTTGCTTTTGGTACGCCCAGGGCAAAGCGGATGCTCTTGTAGGAGCCTTCCGGGACATCCTTAAGAAAGAAGCGTGTGCGGCGTTTCCCTTCATCGATGTAGGCATACTGGTTCTTCAGTTCGACCCATTCTCCTGTATCTCTCTGAATGGAGAAATTACTCAGCAGATAGCTCAGCCGGGTAACGGAATAAACTTCCTTCTGCTTATACCTGAGCGAGTGCAGTCTCAGCGACTGATCCTCGTGATTGTGGACCATGTCAATGCGCAGCTGGCCTGCTTGTAAGAGGCTGATCATGCACAGAATCATGAGGCACAGAGACGCTTTCATAGGATGATAGAGATGGGTTGGCCTTACTGGAGGTCTACTTTGAACGGTGTGGAGTGAGGGCATGAATGATGCTTTGACCTCTCTATACAACAAGGCACATTAAGATAGGATTAATCTCTCGTATCATGAGAGAGAAGCTATCCCTGTCTGAGTGACTTGAGATCCTGCTTATGAAAAACCCCGGCCAGAGCGATGTCTGACCGGGGTCTAACCATGAACCTATTCACCCATTAAGGGGAGTAGGTGTTTGTTGACGTCAAAGTAACCGTATTGCCAGCCTGTGGGCCGCCCGAGGCGACGAACTGAAGCTGGGCCGATGATGGACCGGAGAGCGATGAAGGATCGAAGCTCAGGGTGACGTTGCCAGTGCCTGAATCGTAACTTACGATGGTTGCGGTTACGCCTCCAACGGTAGCTGAGTTGATCTCCTGCTCTTGTGGAAGAGGTGGGGTCGTGCCAAAGGTGAAGGCGAAATCCACCGTGCTGCCGCTACCGCCACCGCCTCCACCACTACCGTCTCCAAATGGAGTGTCATCATAGGTCGGATCTGTGAGGCGGGTGATTCGGAAGAACTTCTGATCCTCCATTACTGCTGGACTGTCTACCAGGGTGACTTTGTCTTTGCTAACACTAGGGTCAGAGTCGTGAGGAGTCCAGTTGCTCATGTCTGTGGAGACTTCAGCCAGATAAGTACCGCCTTCCACTCCACTCCAGACAAGTACAGTGCCATCGCTAATTTCCATCTCTGAGATGGTCTCTTGCTTATTGATACCACCCTGGAAGGTCACCACGTTGTCTCCGTCGTTTGTTGGGATGGAGTTGATAGAGCCGCCATTGTCTGGATTGCCGTAGTACTGCTGGGCTACGTTGTATGGGAACTGAGGGACGCCATCGCTATCCACGTTGGTGAAGTACGCCCAGGTGCCATCAGGAAACTCAGGGGTCACGCAGTAGCGGACGTTTTGTTCGTTGAGGTCATAGTGGATGCTTTCATCGAAGGTGACAGAGCCATCATAGATGGAGAAGCCAGCCAAGTCCCCTTTGTAGGCATAGTCTTCCATGAAGTAGCCGATAGGGTAGTCGCTGCTCACATTCGGGCCTTGCTGATTCACAGTGAGGTTAAACTGATCCACACCTGCTTCCGTGCCAATGCCGAGGATACGGGCATTCCAGGCAGCTAGTGCTGTACGGCCATTGCTAGTTAAGTTGTAGGTGCCATTACTGCCGTCACGCTTTATGAAGCCACGTATCATACGGCGAACACTACTGGTGGAATCGTATGGGTCGCTGTAGCCGTAAGGTCCATAGATTGGCAGGCCATCATTCATCCAGCCTATGATCGGGCTATGGGTGTTGTTGAACTCAAGATCTTCTTCCGTAACTGGAGTATAAGTGTTGGTGGATTCATCATAGTCCATGTTATCGCCTAAGAGGTAGCGAAGGCCAGTTGGTGAAGCGTGGTAGTGGAGGACATCTCCGGCGCCGTGGGAGTTGGATTTATCGAAGGTGTTGCCCTCAGTGACCGCAGCCTCGTGCGTCCAGATGCCATCGCCTTGACCGCCGCCTTGGACTCCCGGACCTGTATCGGAACCACTGCCTGAGCCGTTTTCATCATTATCCCATGAGAAGGTGTCAGAGGTGCTGAAGAGTACAGTGCCGTCCACCATGATGCCAATGGAGTTGGCTGCAAAGGCGGTTTTACTCGCTGGGATGGTGGCCAAGCGTGGGATCTTGTAGATCATGGCCTGGTTGGATGGCCAGTTGTTGAAGACTACTTCACTGCCTCCCGGACCGTTATCATTGTACCAAGGCCCCATGATGTGGGTGGTGAGGTTTGGTGTCTTCACATAGACATAGTTGTCAGTGTAGCTGATTTCCTGAGGGCCGGCGAAGACAGGGGTGTTCTGGCTGTAGGTGCCATTGTCCCAAGTCGTGACGCTGGTGCCATTGCTTTCATCAGTGTAGGTTTCAAAGATGCGGGCAAAGCGGCTTGAGCGGTCCGTGTACCAACTGGACATGCTCTGTGCCAATGCATCGGATGGGGCGACAGGCGCTGGGATGACCGTGACAGTGAAGGTAAACTGGGTGGTGTTTCCGTCTTCATCCGTGACCTGGATGGTGACTGTTGCGGAATCGCCGGCTTCAGCGCCTTCATTAGCATAGGCAGAGAACTCAGAACCACCGCTGTACTCGTGATAGATCACATTGGAAGGAGTGACGGATACCAAACTGTAGGTGAGGTCTGTGCGGCCAAAGATGGTGTTAAAGTTCAGCGAGTAGTTGAATTCGCCATCGCCTTCTTGAACGCTAAGCGTAACGGATTCGGTGCTGACAGGGCTAGGGCCATTGTATTCATAAGCGCCGATGTCGTTGGTGTTGATCACACGGTTGTTGCCTTGAAGGTCGAGCGGGATGAGTTCGCTGGTATTGCCGTCGTCATCTAGGTCTGTGATGTCGTCCGGGTTGCCGACATCACTTCCCGAATCGACTGCCGGGGAATAGCCGGGCAGACGGTAGTCTCCTGAGCTGTTAGGGGCAGAGCTAGCTGCCACTGTTGTCAGGAAAAGTGGGTCATTGTCGGCTTTGGTGCCATCTAGGTTATCTCCGCCAGGGTTGAGGCCTTCAATGAGGGAGGTGTAGTAGTTGCTTGGGGTGCTGAGGCTTACATTTGAGCTACTGCCATTCTTTTCATTACCCCAGACGATGGTGTTATTGAAAGTGTTTAGACAGATGTCTTCGTCACTGATGCCGCCAGCTTCGACCCCCGTGTTTTCGGAGCTACGAGCTAGGTTGTTGGCAATGGTGCAGTTGGCTAGATCGAGTACGCCACCATTACGGTTCATGATGCCGCCACAGTGGTAACCTGAGTTTCCGGCTATGAGACAGTTGGTGATGTAGTAGGTGGCGGAGGCTACTTCGATACCACCCACAGACGGGTATGTAGTCGAGGTGGCCTTATTGCCAATAATACGACAGGAGGTGATGTAGGCACCATACTGTGAGCAGGAATTGAGTGCTCCATAGTTACCACCTTCATTGTTTATCAGGTCACAATAGACCATTTGGAACAGCTCGCCCTCACCGTAGTGAGCTCCAGCATACCGCCCAATGTTCCCGCGGATCGTACAGTTGCGGTAGCTACCACCACCGGCAGTTGGAGCATCTCCTCCAGAGGAGGCCGTAATAGTGAAGCCGTCGATTCCATAGTTGGTACCGGAGGGGGAGGCTACGATTATGCGAGAATTCGTGCCTTGGATGTTAGACGAAGGTGAGTCAAGGATCACGCCAGCTGTATTCGTGTCGTTCTGGTCGATGTCACCAGAGAGGATGGTGAGGTTGTTCTGAACGTCTCGTTGGGCGCGGATGGTTTCAGTTCCATTGAAGCCACCGTAGATAGTGACACCCGCGATCAAGTTAAATTGGGCATAGTTGTCATCATTGGTGACTGTGGCTACGCCTGCTTCAGCTTCATCCGGATAGTAAATGCCTGCTGCTACCCAGATCTCATCACCGCTCTCAGCAGAAGCAAGAGCGTCCTGAAGATCGGCAAAGGCTGTAGCCCAGCTGAGACCGTCTTGGTTGCCTTGGCCGGTACGTGAGGCATTGACATAAATGACAGGAACGGTTGGTCCAGGAGTGGAGTACTCCATGGTGTCTTCCTGAGTGGAAGATGGTGCGGAGGTGAAGACATCATCATAGGTGGCAAGCGCGGTGCGGGTGACTTTCATGAAGCCATATCCGTCAGCATCTTCGTAGGAAGTTTCCATGGTGTCACCGGTCCCTGAGAGGTTGCTAGCTTCTACTGAGTAGCCAGAGGCTTCGGTGTTAGAGGATTCCACTTGGTAGGTGCCACCTTCCACAGAATTCCAGGTGAGATGGACGGTGCCCTCATTGATACCATTCTCACCGATTTCCAAATTCGTATGTGGACCGCCGATGTATTCGTCTGTGACTGATTCAGTGATGTTTGTTACTGAGCCACCAGTGGCATCCCCATAGAATTCAAAGCCCAGAACGTAAGGGTAGGTGGATTCTCCGGTATCATCGATGGCACAGAAATAAGCGTAGGTTCCCTCTGGGAATTCCGGTGTGCGGCAGAAGCGGCCATTGTAGCGATCTAGGTCGAAGTGGCTGGTAGAATTGAAACTACCCGTGCCATCGTATTGGCTCCAACCTGAAAGTTCCCCGAGGTACTCGTGGTCTTGGGCGAAGGTGCCTCTTGGATAGGTTTGTCCAAGACTTGGGCGAGAGTCGGCAATAGTCCGCTCAGCGGTACTGTAGCTGCCATAGTTCTCGCCGAAGTGATCCTCACGGTACTTTGCATACCATATCGGGATGACGTTGAGGTTGGCGTTCAGCCTGTCTGTGCCATTGGATCCGTTTCTCTCTACAAAACCGGATACCATGCGTCTGATTGTTGAGTCGGTGCTCTCTGTATCTGGATTGTCATAACCGTAAGGACCATAAATTGGATAGCCATCATGCGCCCATCCGATAATTGGGGAGTGGGCTGAAGGTGTCGTGGTTTTCTCCTGATAAAAGTCCCAGCTGTCGGAATCGTTGGTGAACGAGGGGTTTTCCTCAACGTGGTCACCAAGCTGGT
Organism: Rubritalea squalenifaciens DSM 18772; assembly: GCF_900141815.1. Taxonomy (NCBI): domain Bacteria; kingdom Pseudomonadati; phylum Verrucomicrobiota; class Verrucomicrobiia; order Verrucomicrobiales; family Rubritaleaceae; genus Rubritalea; species Rubritalea squalenifaciens. Next base: position 128,607 of record NZ_FQYR01000007.1, on the reverse strand, counting down.
AGCGTAGGGCAATAGGGTTCTGGTGAGAGTGGTAGATGCCAGTAGGAGGCTGGTGGGAGTTGCCGGTGTCAAAATTGAAGGCTTCTGCTACGGGAGCATTACGGTGCCAGTAGTAAGAGTTTTGAGTGTGACTCCCTTGGGATTGGATTTGGCTGCCGTCCCATGCCTGGCCATCAAGCGAGTTAAAGACGGCTACCCCATTGACGAAGAGACCTGAGTATCCGCCTCCTGTGGCATCTTTTGTGCCTGCTTGTACCTGTGCAGTACGTGGAAAGCGATGGATGCCTGCCTGATTGACGGGCCAGAAGAGAAACTGCGAACCATCAGGCTTTAGCCACGGTCCCATCGTGTGACTGGAGAGACCGCTGTAGCGGACGTAGACCCAGCTTGAAGAAGAGTAGATGGCCTGAATGTCAGCGTATACGGGATTAGTCTGGTCTGTCCAGCTGGTCACTGTCGTTGCATTGTTACGATCAGTTTCCGTTTCATAGACACGGGCATACTTGGTGGAATTACTGGTATACCAGGAATCGATCAGACTCTCGGCATGTAGGGTACTCGTCATCACGAGTGTGTACGCGCTTAGGCTCAGTATATTGGGCACAGTTGAGGTTTTCATATAGAGTTATGAATGGGGTAGTCGTGGTTTCAAACGGTGCTTGATTTAGCAAATCGAACATTAATGAGACATGAATGAGCTCGTTCAGACCTGATAAAATCCCTCTAAATAAGGGGGGAGAAGGGCGCATTTTTTAATCAAGAGTTTAGGAGGAGCGATGACCCATTCGGCTTGTGACTCATCTAGAAGGGGGAACATCTGACTTTACAAGAAGCAGGTCGGGTGTACTAAGTTTATGAGTTAACTCTATAAATCCAACCCTTACACTACCTCACATGAAAACCTTTGCCTTAGTTTCTACAGGAGCACTTTGCTTCTGGATGACCTCCTGTGACCAGACCAAGACTGAAACCGTGTCTGCTCCAGACACACCTGAGAACGTTTCTCAGCCATCCAAATCGGTCACGACAACAACTCCTGAAAGCGTTTCTACTCCGGCCCCACCTGAACCGATAGAAAATGCGAAGACCTTGATTTCAGTCGATGAGTGGAAGAAGAAGGCTGCGAATGCCTCAGAGATGGAGGAAATCAAAACCATGAAGACTCTGGTGAAAACTGGAGTAGACCAGCCTGAGGCTGCGATCGATTTTCTGGTCAATGCACCACATAGTCCACGTAGGCTGGCTACACTACGTGCAGTCACAGCGGAATGGGTCAAGAAAGATAAAGATGCTGTGACCGCTAAAGCTGATAGCTTAGCGGATGAAGCTCTGCGGGATGTGATGAGAATGTCCGTTGTCCATAATACCTCACTTGAGGATATCCCCACTACCAAAGCTTGGATCAATGGATGGACTGATGCTTCGGATAAGACTAAATCAGTTGCACTAGGTATTCTGGATCGTAAAGAGAATCCAGAAACTCCACATGTTTGTGGCCCTGGCTGCGTAGAGCACGCTGAGTAAGTCGAATTGGCCAGCTTTACTGATTACCTATATTGAGGCGGTAGAAATGTAGCGTGGGGGATCCTGAATCCAGTGTGATTCTCATTTTCCCCAGGCTCATGCCTGGAATTTGAGGGTGAGTCTCGATGTCCAGGATTCCCTCCAGATTGTTCCAGCTGTCTGGCTGTAGGTTGTTAGAGTGCTCGATCTGGTAATTGATTTCTCCCAGCACATTGAGGTTCATGTTGAAGATAATCTCCGCACTTGAAGTGTCCAAGGGGATGAGTTGTGGTAGCAAGTGGTAGTCTGGTAAGTCGACTCTGCCACCGAGAGCGAGTTCTAAATAGCGGCTGAGTCCATCGTTGTCCTCATCCATTTGCCAGTCGGCCTGAGTGGGGGATGCATTTCCTGTGTGCTGGAAATGCCAGGCGTCGGTGCCAGGTGTGCGGCCGGCCAACTCGTTGATTTGTGAAGCATTCAATGCGGTAGGGTAGATGCGGACATCGTCTATACCACCTGCATAGTTGTATTTATCACTGTGTGGCGAACCTGCGATCATCATCGTAGTGCTGCTGCCCGTGTTGAGGTCCGGTGTGCCGCCACCATCTTCACTGATGGAATCCAGGACTCCATCCACATAGAATTTGACTTCGGTGAGCTTGATCGATCCATTGCTATCCAGGTCTTCCACAACCATGGCGACATGATGCCATTGCCCATCATCAAGTTTGGTGGAACCAATGCGGTAGTCGTTCTGAATTTCCAAGCGGAGTACAATATCTCCGTTTTTCAGTTCCGTGCGTGCCGAGAATCTTTCCCCACTGTTATTGGGACCATAACTTAGCCACGTAGCGATCTCTGGTTGGTTGCTGTTTGGTTTGAGCCAGGCTGTGACCGTGCGTTCAGATTTGCCAAGAGGTGGTTGATAGGTTTGAGAGGTGATCTCTACTTGCTCAGCATCTCCATTGAAGTTTAAGCTGAAGTCATATTTTCCAGGAGTCCAACTTCCGGAGGCAGTATTACTGAGGAGGTATCCACTGACATCAGAAATGGAGTTCCCTTCACCTTCATTCATTGGAACCCAGAGGAAGTCAGGAACTGCTGAGATTTGTACTCTTACTTGGCCAGTGCTACTCTTTGCTCCATCGCTGACTTGGTATGTAAACTCATCTGAGCCGGTGTAGTTGTTAGATGGAGTGTAGAGAATGACTCCATTGGAAATGGTGGCAGAACCATGAAGGGGAGTGCCCACTGATTCCAGAGCTATGGGGTTTGGTCCGTCAGAGTCGTTGTCGTTTGCGAGGACATCAATGGATTTACTCGTATTTGAACGCAGTAAGAGAAAGTCAGCTGTGGCTACGGGCGCATGGTTGTCTTGGATCGATAGGGTGACGGTGGCGCTGTCAGTACTCTCTCCATCTGTAATCGTATAGGTGAAACTGTCAGAACCAGCATAATCAGTGGATGGCGTATAGCGTATCTGACTGGATTCAATGACAGCGGTGCCATGACTAGGCTGGGTGATACTCTGAATGCTTAAAGCCTGCGGTAAACCATCAAGGTCTTGGTCATTATTCAAAACATCAATGAGTATACTGGTATTCGTGGGAATAGCTACATTGAGGTCATCATTGGCCTCGGGTGGGGAGGGAGCAGGGTTGCCATCTCTGTAGTATTGGCTTGCAGGTATGGCTTGCTTGGAGATAGAGGGGCCTTCCCAGAGCAGGTTCAAGCTGTGACTGGTCGTGTCTGAGTGAATGTAGCGAATGGAGATCGGGTGCTTGCCTGCCTGCAGAGGGATATTGCCTGAATTGACTTCGCTACCGGAGCTGTAGTTGAAGTCCGCGTCGATTAAAAGTGCGTCGTGAAGTCGGACAATGGCTTTGCCATCCGTGTTGAGATAGAATTTGTAAGTGCCAGAGCTGGGGACATCCAAATAACCGGTGAACTCGATACCGATGTCATCGTCTCTGGTCCGTTTTGTGAGATCCAGAGTAAGCGTGTCGCCAGAGTTACTGGCTGAGTTTGTCTCAAACTGAGGAACCCATGGGTAGGACTCTTCGTAGCTCCTGTATACCAGTCCATTGGTGACAGGTGATGGGGTCAGTGGTGGAATCTGAGCTGAGTCATAGGGGCGACCATAGCCGCTACCTGCTCTTCTGACGCGAAGTACGGCATTTTTAAAATCCTGTTGGCTGGGTACTCCTGACTGACCATTCAGGTCGGTGGTTTCCTTGGAGTCATTGACAACATCGTAGATGAGAAAGTCGTCGCTGTGTGAGCCGATATTGTAGCGTACACCCTTGTAATCACCAATATGGATGAATTGCATCTGGTTTCGAGATTTTCCTCTCTTGAAAGATTCAAACTCGGCATAGTTTGGAGTAGAGCCGCCTACTGAGTACTCACAATAAACCACTCCATTTTTCTGAGATCCAGATCCTGTTAGGGTAGGTGCGAGTGAGATTCCATCGGAGAGTGCTGGAGATGGCACCCCGGCAAGATCACAGAAGGTCGCCATCCAGTCATGGAACTGAGATGGGTGGGCGCTTGCCGTGTCTGGGCTGGTGATGCCTGAGGGCCAGCGTACCAGAGTAGGCATGCGTACGCCTCCTTCCCACAAGTCACGCTTGATGCCGTCATAGGGGCCAAAGCTGTCGAAGTAAGTAGGGTTGTAGGCTCCTACGTTATCCGCACCGCCTTCGTTATGAGCCCCATTGTCTGAGGTGAAGACGATGAGTGTATTTTCGTCTAGATTGAGATCCTTCAGGGTTTGGATAATGTCCTGCACACCATCATCGATACGGCGAACCATGGTGGCGTGGCGTTTGGCGTTGTCTGGCCATGCACTACCTGTGTCATTGGTGGCAGTCGTATAGTCTGGATGTATGCCTGTGTCGTAGGTTCCTGCTGCCGTATTGATCATGTTGCCCGGTGTGCCGATCCATTGGACTCCCCCTGTCAGGCCACCACCGCTTGGATAGTTACTAGTTGAGGTAAGATGGGAGTTAGTAGGTACCCGAAGACCTGCATGAGGTGCGGAGTAAGTGACGACTGTGAAGAAAGGTTGGTTGGGATTTGATCCCTGGTGATCGATGATCCATTTCTTAGTACGAGCGGTGATCAGATCCGTAGAATAACATTTCTGAAGGTTGGCTTGGATATTGGTATAGCCATCATAGAAAGGTTTACCGCCTTCATTGGGGTAGTGGTAATGCGCGTCAAGGTGAGCCAGATAACCGAAGAAATAGTCAAACCCTCTGTTCTGGGGATGACCTGGAAAACCAGACCCACCTTGGAGTCCCCACTTACCGATAAGTGATGTGGCATAGCCAGCCTGCTTCATGACTGAACCAAGGGTGTGGTTGTTATCTAGCTCCTTATCAAACGAGTTGTTCCTCACATTTGCATGGCCTTGGTGGCGGCCCAGATAGAGAGATGCTCTAGATGGGGCACAGACGGGGGCGGGGCAGTAGTGACGCGAGAGAATCATACCCTCATGGGCAAACTGATCTAGATGGGGCGTGGGAAATTTTTGATTCGTGCTGCGAGCATTTTGCCAAAGGATACCTAAATCACCTGGGCCAAGATCATCGCATAGGATGAAAATGATATTGGGTCTAGGTGCAGCAGCTTTACTCGTGCCAAATAGGCATAAGGTCGCAAAGACAAGAGAGAGAAGACGCGTCATCGTTGGTGGATAGATAAGGTGCTAATTGTGATGTGTTTGTAGTGTTTTTCAGGGGCGTTTAATCATTATGAGAAGAAGATTCTCAGGCTAGAATTGTTTAATCGCCAAAATCAGGGCTAGAGAGGGGGTTAAATTGTACAAAATGTTCATGCTTGAGGGCCCGAAAAATTCTCCTGTGCAATAATGTTCTATTAAGTCAGTCAGTGTTATAGTCCTCGTGATGAAGAAATTGATAACAGTGGTAGTGAGCTCCGGATGTATTTGCGGGTTGCTGCATGCTCATGAGGGAGTGCATGAGAAAACCTCAAGAAAAGCCTCCGTGGGGGAGGCTAAGAATGAAGTCCAAATCAAAGTGGAAGGTGATAAGCGGGTGATCACAGCCAATGGGATTCCTGTACACAGTACTGGCAGTTTTCCAAATCGACACAACCCTAATGAAATCAGGGTTCAGAACTATCGATTCGAGGTGCCTGTGACACCAAAGAAGCTGGATAGGCCAAGGAATGCTCTGGGACAGGTATTTGGAGTAGCCGTCAATGGTGTCGTATTTGATCCAGGAACAGCAGAGACGTGGAATAATGATAGGCGTTGGTCTTATGAGGCGCTTACCAGCAAACTGAATTTGGGATTAGATGAAAATCATGCCCATGTTCAGCCCACTGGAGCGTATCATTACCATGGCATGCCCAATGGCTTGCTGATAGAGTTAAAGGCGAACAAACAAGAGATGACGCTGATTGGCTGGGCTGCTGATGGCTATCCCATCTACGCTCTTTATGGGCATAAAGAGGCATCCGATTCCAAAAGCTCTCTGATAAAGCTAAAGTCCAGCTACAAGCTCAAGACGGGAAAGCGTGATGGTGGGCCAGGCGGTAAACCTGACGGGAGTTTTGCTCAGGATTTTGAGTACGTGCAAGGGGCTGGAGATCTGGATGAATGCAACGGGCGTGAGGGGGTGACTCCAGAATTTCCTGATGGTACCTATTATTATGTTTTGACTGAGGATTTTCCGTTCATACCTCGACTTTTCCGCGGCGAACCTGATCCAAGCTTTGAGCATCGTGGTGGTCCTCGTGGGGGGAGAGAGCGAGGCCCGCACCATGAGAGGGGAAGACCAGACCGGCGTGAAGATCATCGTCGGCCAGATCATCGCGGCGACCATCGTCGGCCGGATGGAGACGGACATCCGCCTCATCCTCCACACCCGCCGCGCTAGTCATCGATAAACAGGCAATGTTGGGGCGGCTGTGTATGATGCCGAGAAATTCTCTTCAAATTGATAGTTTATTCTTCATAGAGTCGTTCTTTCACTCTCACTATCGAACGATAAATCACTCATGAAGTTACGAACTCGCCTATGTACACTACTGTTGGGCTCTGTGATGGCTACTGCAGCCGAGCGGCCAAACATCCTGTTTATTTTCTCCGATGACCATGCAACTGAGGCGATCTCAGCTTATGGAGGTCGTCTCAAAGATATTGCTCCTACTCCTAATATTGATCGGCTCGCCAAGGAGGGGGCACTGATCGAGAATTCATTCTGCTGTAACTCTATCTGTGGACCATCGCGTGCAGCCATCCTTACTGGCATGCATTCTCACCGCAATGGATTCATGGATAACAATAACTCGGTGTTTGATGGCACGCAGACCACCTTTCCGGGATTGATGCAAAAGGCGGGATATCAGACTGCGATGATCGGTAAGTGGCACTTGCATTCCCTGCCTCAAGGCTTTGATTTCTGGGAGATCCTGCCCGGTCAGGGGATGTACTACAACCCTGACATGATGCAAATGCCTGATGGAAAGCGTAAGAGATACCAAGGTCATTGTAATGATGTGGTGACCGAGCAGGCTCTGAAATGGCTGAGAGAGGGGAGAGATAAGGACAAGCCATTCGTGCTGATGTGCCAGCACAAGGCACCTCACCGCTCCTGGAGTCCAGCTCCCCGACACTTCAAGCTGTTTGATGGAGTTACTATTCCCGAGCCAGACACCTTGTTTGATGACTACAAGAACAGGTCAAAGACTCTGGCTGAGAATGAGATGAGTATCGCTAACCACTTTAGTTGGGGACACGATATGAAGTTTCACGGTGAAAATCTGTTTCCGAAGCATTTCACAGCTGGTTATGGCTTTGGTGACTATAAGCGCATGACCGAAGATCAGCGTGAGGCGTGGGATGCCCATTACGAGCCGCTGAACCAGAAATTTATCGCCGATATGAAAGCGGGTAAGCTGACCGATCAGGATGTGACCCGATGGAAATATCAGCGCTACATGAAGAATTATCTCCGCTGTGTAAAGGGGGTGGATGAAGGTATTGGCAAACTTCTTGATTATCTAGACGAGGCTGGTCTGGCTGAGAATACCATCGTGATTTATTCATCCGATCAGGGATTCTATCTGGGTGAGCACGGTTGGTACGATAAACGCTGGATGTTTGAGGAGTCTCTGGAAATGCCGTTCCTGATTCGCTGGCCAGGAGTGATCAAGCCGGGTAGCAGACCAAAGGCGATGATTCAGAACATTGATTATGGACCTACCTTTTTGGATGTTGCTGGCGTAGAGGCTCCCGCACACATGCAGGGCAAGAGTATCGTGCCTGTGCTGAAATCTGAGCTGAGCAAGCCTGAGGATTTCCGTGAGGCTATCTATTACCAATACACAGGTGAGAGGACTCACCATGTGGCCAAGCATGATGGTGTACGTACCCAGCGCTACAAAATCATGCGCTTCCCTAACACCAACGAGTGGAACTTGTTTGATCTGGAGAAGGATCCTAAGGAGATGCAATCATTCCACGACGATGCAGAGTACGCTGATGTCTTTGCTAGAATGAAGAAGCTCTACTTTGAGGTGCGTGCTGAGTATGAGGTCTATGATGCCACGGTTCCTGCTTCTCGTATGAACCAGAAGTGGTGGAAAGACCGTCACAATAAGGCAAAGAAAACAGCGAAAGCTGGTGGTCATGAAGTGCTCATGATTGGGGACTCGATCACCCAGGGGTGGGAAGGTGCAGGCAAAGCTGCATGGGCAAAGTATCTCGCCCCGCGGAAGGCAATCAATCTGGGGTTCAGTGGAGACCGCACACAGCATGTATTGTGGCGACTTCTGATGGAGGAAATGCCAACAGATGATGCGCCAAAGGCGGCTGTGATTATGATTGGCACGAACAATGCCAAGTCAAATGTCGATAAGCCTCACGAGACTGCTGTGGGTATTCAGCATATCGTCAAGCTTCTGCGGGACCGTAAGCCTGAAATGGATGTCGTTCTCTTCGGGATATTTCCTCGTGGTGCCACAGCTGAGGACAAGTTGAGACAGCACAACATTGCTGTGAACAAGGAGATCAAGGAATTTGCCTCTACTGATGGCAAAGTGCATTTCGTCGATATCTCTGAGCAGTTTCTGGATGAGAAGGGAACCTTGAGCAAAAAGGTGATGCCTGATATGCTTCACCTCAATGCTGGCTCTTACGAGATCTGGGGGAAAGCGCTCGACGCTGAACTTAAGAAACTCGATCTCTAGACAGTATAGATCTCTCAAAAGAAAAGCCGCAACAGTCAAACTGTTGCGGCTTTTTTAAAAGAGGGATAAAGCGACGGCTTAGTTGTCGATCAGGGAGAACTTAAGATCACCTGAGGAAACAACATCTCCGTTCACGATGCAGCGGCAAGTTGCGTAGCCGATAGAGCGGCGCATCTTGAGAATCTCAGCTTCGATGAAGAGTGTGTCGCCAGGAAGTACTGGGCGGCGCCACTTGACGTTGTCTGCAGACATAAAGTAGCCGATCTTGCCTTGGTTCTCTGGAAGACGAAGCATAAGAACGGAAGCTACCTGAGCCATGGCTTCTACCTGAAGAACACCTGGCATGATAGGGTGACCTGGGAAGTGACCTGGGAAGAATGGCTCGTTCATGGTGACGTTCTTCACACCAGTGCACTTGTTGTCGCCTTCGAAGTCGACGATGCGGTCGACCAGCAGGAACGGGTAACGGTGAGGAAGGATTTTGAGGATATCGTTGATATCGAGCACTGCCTCGCCCTTTGGAATCGCCAATGGTGGAACCATGGAGCGCATGCGGGTGTATTCGCGCTTGAGAGTAGAAGCCATCTTGGTGTTAGGGCCGTGACCAGGCTTGATGCAGATGACGTGGCCAGTGATGCGCTTGCCAGAGAGCATGAGGTCACCAATGACATCAAGTGCCTTGTGGCGGGCAAACTCGTTGTTGAAGCGCATTGGCTCCTTGCTCATGATTTCCTCACCGCGGATAACGACAGCGTTCTCGATGGAGCCGCCTTTGATGAGACCTTTGTCGAGAAGTGGCTTCACATCCTCGTAATAGACGAATGTACGAGCAGGAGCGATTTCCTTTTCATAAGTCTCAGGAGTGACGACGGTAGAAAAAAACTGTGTGAAGCGGCCGTCAGGACCAACATTGGTCACGGAGACGCGGAACTCCTTGTCAGGAACGACGGTGAGTGTGGAACCGTTACCAGTTTCAAGGTGGATAGGCTCGCGGATTTCCCAGACTTTGCGTGGTGCATCCTGCTGCTCTAGGCCTGCTTGCTTGATGAGTTCGACGTATGGAGCGGAGGAACCGTCACCGATAGGGGGTTCATTAGCGTCCATTTCGATCAGAGCATTGTCTACGCCCATACCAGTGAGAGCGGAGAGAACGTGCTCGACGGTATGCACTTTCACGGAACCTTCAGCCAAGGTGGTAGCACGCTCAACAGTTTGAACCTTATCGACATCGGCATCGATGAATGGCTGGTCTGGAAGGTCGATGCGGCGGAATTGAAAGCCGGAGTCAACCGGAGCTGGTTTGATGGTGAGAGTCACTTTCTCGCCAGTGTGCAGGGATGAGCCCTCCAGCGTAGCTGGCTTGGCGAGTGTATGTTGCATGTCAGTCGGCATGGCTTGGAGTGAAAACTTGGCGGGGACAACATGCAAGTTTCAAGTTTTGTGTTTTCTCCCGTAAATTGCCCGTTATGTTTCCTGCATGAATCCACATGTGGAACAGCTGATTGACATGGCGCTGGCTGAGGATATCGGGGACGGCGACGTGACTTCCGAGTATTTTGTGCCTGCTAACAAGATGGCCCGGGCTTTCATGCTCGTGAAAGAGGATGGTGTGGTAGCCGGTTTGGACGTTGTGGAAGCGGTCTTTAAGAAAGTGGACTCAGATATCGTGGTGAAGCGTCTACTCCCTGAGGGGAGCCGTGTGACCGTAGGAGCCAGGCCGATGGAGATCTCCGGGTCAGCGAGATCCTTACTCACCGCAGAGCGTACAGCCCTGAATTTCATGCAGCGCCTTTCAGGGATAGCCACGAAGACGGCACAATTTGTCGCTGAGACCAAAGATGCCAAAGCAGAGATTCTTGATACTAGGAAGACTACGCCGGGATGGCGGTTGCTTGAAAAAATGGCCGTAGTAGCCGGTGGCGGGACCAATCACCGTATGGGATTGTATGACCGGGCTATGGTAAAAGATAACCACTTGGTGGCAGAAGGTGGTCTTGAACTCCTACAAAAATCCATCAAACAGCTCAAACAAGACAAGCCAGGTGTGGAAGTCGAATTGGAGGCTGACCGCTTGGAGCAAGTAGAGGCATTCCTTCAGATGGAAGGCGTGGATTACATCCTGCTCGACAACATGACGAATGAGCAGATGGCCGAGGCGGTGTCGATGAGAGGTTCTCACGATAAGCCCAAGCTGGAAGCCAGCGGTGGGGTAGTGCTCGACAGGGTTTCTTCCATTGCGAGTACAGGCGTGGATTTCATCTCCGTAGGGGCGATTACTCACTCGGCGGTGGCTCTGGATATTTCACTTGAGTTTGTGGAACTCTAGTCGAGGGTTGGCGGGAGTTATCTTAAGAATAGTTAATGAGTCTTATTTATCAAATCAGGCTTTCCTATAAGTCCTGAATTCAGTAGTCTTCGCGAAATGATTGAGCTGATTAAAGAAGGTGGCGCCTTTGTATGGGTCCTGTTGGCACTGGCTTTTGTAGCTACGGTGGTTACATTAGAGCGCATTCTCTTTTTTCAGCGTACTCGGATTCATGTGGGTGATCTTATTTTAGGCTTATCCAATCATGTTCGCAAAAAGGCCTATGGTGAAGCCATGCACGAGGCAGCCCGCGCTCCGGGTCCCGTCGCTCGCGTGGCCCATGCTACTTTGATGAGGCATCATTTGTCCCGTGCTGATCTCAGGGACATTGCTCGTGAAGCAGGGCAGCTCGAGGTTCCTCGTATCGAGAAGAATCTGCGTGGCCTCTACACGGTGGCTTTGGTGGCTCCGCTCGTCGGAATGATGGGGACGGTGACTGGTCTGATCTATACTTTCCAAGCCATGAGTGATGCCTCAACGGTCGATTCTACCCAGAAAATGACTCAGGGCGTCTATGAAAGCCTGGTGACAACGGCTTTTGGACTGATGGTAGCTGTTCCAGCTTACCTAATGTATCTATACTTCCTCGGTAGAGCCAAGCGTTTGATCCATCGTATCGAGCGCGCAGCCATTGAGTTGGTGAATGTAATTTGCGATGCTCGCGAGCAAAAGAGCGAGATTGTGGCTTTCAGTGAGCAAGCCCGTCAGAGTGAGAAAGTGGACAAGGAAGCCGCTAAAGGATCTAAGAAATGAAGCTTCAGATGTCATTGCCTGAGAGGCCTGGGATGCTGCACGCCCTTCCTCTCTTGGATCTCATCGCTCTGGTTCTTATATTTCCGTTACTTGGGCCGAGCTTTGTGCCACTTGCTGGTGTTGAGGTGAAGTTGCCGGAAAACGATTTCCGGATGCAGCGTTTTCTTAACCCTATTGTGGTGACCGTCACAGCTGGCCAAGAACCTCAGATTTGGGTAGGCAAAACCAAAGTGAGACGAGACATGCTCTTGGATTATGTGGCCAAGGAGGCTGAGTCTTGGAAATCTGGTGGGGCTCCTGTTGTCCACATGAAAGTGGACAGGGCTGTGCCTGATAGCTTTGGTGAAGATCTCAGCTACGAGCTGCTCAGGGCTGGATATCGATGCTGGTGGGTGGCGAAAATGCGCGGAGGTGATTAACGGGCATGTTTTTATCGAGGCGCAAAAAGCTGACTCGTGACCGGGAGGCAGGAATGGTCTTCCGCTGGCGCGGTGGTCTGGCCGGAAACCGAGGCGGGATGACCCTCGCTATTTTTCTGACCGGAGGGATTTTTACCCTAGCTTTCATTGGGCTGAATATCAACGTGCGTAAGAGTAAACCGCTTCAGAGGCGGGTGGCCAAAATTATGCTGGTGCCGGAAAATGATGAACGACTTAGCCTGTGGGTTGATCAGAAATCTCCATTTCCAGCCCGCTGGGACCCGGCTGATGATCAGGAACATTTGCAGCGAGTCGAGGATGAGCTGACTTTGGCACTGGCGACATCCTCGATTCGTGAAACTGAGTGGCGCGAGATGCCTGCTAGCCAGCAACGTCTCACTTCTCCAAGTATTTTCAAGGTGGCTGAGCAGGTCTTGCCGGAGCTCTCCAAAGGGGAGAGGGAGTTAGTGCCTGAAGCGCCGATCAAGCTTCAGTTGGATACTGAAATGCTAGGGGATTTGTCGAAGCGTAGGCCTCCGCAGATTGAGGTTTTTGAGCAAGATATACCAGCGGAGGAGTTTGGGAAGCAGTTTAGATGGTTCATTAGTTTGGATCGTGCAGGAAATGTGGTCTACCTGGCCCCCGTCGAGCCAGGCAATGGAGAGTTTTCCAAGTTACTGGAGAATTGGCTCAGAGGGCTGAAGTTTAAAGCCGCCGACATAGAGATGCAGGCCGGTGAAATGGTGGTTCGCGTAGGTAGAAAGAGGAACGGTAATGATTGAAATGACCATAGAAGAGCTGGGCTTGTGGATCATGGCAGTGACTCTATTGCTCCTTTTTTTCATGATTCTGGGCTCTCGTGCGCGAGACAGGCGCTATCTCAAGAATCGGAACAAGGAGATCATCAGTTGCCCGGTATGCGGCTGTTTGTTTGAGGATCGTGGAAGTTCTAAAATCGTGCCATGTCCCAACTGCGGGCGTGATACTCAGCGCGGAAGAGACCGAAGCTTAGGATGATGCTTGCACAATCCCAGATCGCATTGATAATCCCGCCGAAGACAATTTTTCTATGAACGAACGCAGAGTAGTAATCACCGGCATCGGAGTAGTCAGCCCTCTAGGTAATGACCTGAAGAGTACCTGGGAGGGTATGAAAGCTGGCAAGAGCGGCATCGGCCAGATCACCCAGCTTGATACCACCGACTATCCGGTGAAAATTGGCGGTGAGGTCAAAGATTTCGACGCTAAGCCATTTTTCAAAGATCCTAAGGACGCACGCCGTGCGGACCGCTACACCCAGCTTGCCATGGCTGCCTCCAAGATGGCTATGGAAGATTCTGGTATGGACCCTGAAGCTGTGGACAAGACACGCGTTGGTGTGATGGTCGGTTCCGGTATCGGTGGCTTGGGTACCCTAGAGCGTGAGCACGAGAAGCTGATCCAGAGAGGTCCAGCTCGTGTGTCTCCTTTCGTGATCCCGATGATGATCTCCAATATCGCCAGTGGTATGATTTCCATGGAGTATGGCTTCGGTGGACCAAACATGGTGATCGTGACTGCTTGTGCGACTTCCAACCACAACATTGGTGAGGCTTGGAGAATGATCAAGTTCGGCGATGCCGATGCCTTCATTGCTGGTGGTGCAGAAGCGACCATGCTGCCAATGGGCCTCAGTGGCTTCTCCAACATGAAGGCTCTCAGTACACGCAATGATGATCCAGAAGCCGCCTCCCGTCCGTTCGACGTGGGCCGTGATGGTTTCGTCATGGGTGAAGGTGCTGGTGTCGTGATTCTCGAGGAGCTTGAGCATGCTAAGAAGCGTGGTGCAACCATCTATGCTGAGCTTGTGGGCTACGGTGTGAGTGCAGATGCTCACCACCTCAGTGCTCCATCTCCAGATGGTTCCGGTCCATGCCGCGCCATGCACATGGCTATGAAGCATGCTGGTATGAATGCCGAGGACATCACTTATGTGAATGCTCACGGTACCTCTACTCCACTCGGTGATATATCTGAGACTACTGCAATCAAGCTTGCCTTCGGAGACTATGCGAAGAATGGTCTCGTAGTAAGTTCCACCAAGTCCATGACTGGTCACCTTCTTGGGGCTGCCGGTGGTGTGGAAATTGCTGCCTGCTTGATGGCTATCAAGGAAGGTGTCGTAGCTCCTACGATCAACCTTCAGGATCAAGATCCAGAGTGTGATCTCGACTACTGCGCGAACGAAGCTCGCGAAATGAAAGTCGAGGCTGCTCTCAGCAACTCCTTCGGCTTTGGTGGCCACAACGCTACCGTGCTCGTGAAGAGGTTTTCCTGATTTTCAAGATTCAGATTTACAAGTGGCCGCATCCTTTGGGTGCGGCCACTTTCTTTTCCCCAGTGACTTTCTGTCTGAAGAGTGTTAGGTTGCGGGCATGAAGGAATTTCCTGTCTATGAGCGAAGAGTTCAGTTCTGCGATACAGACATGGCTCGCATCGTGCATTTCAGCAAAGTGCTATGTATGGTGGAAGAGGCGGAACATGCCCTGTTGCATGATATCGGTGTGCCGGCAGTAGATAGGGATGGGGGGTTCCCCAAAGTCCATGTGGAGATTGATTACCGTAGCCCTCTGCGTTACAGGGATATTGCCGCGATTCAATTCAGATTGTTAGAGGTTGGATCAAAGTCTCTTAGCTATGGCTTCAGGATCTATGTGGGAGAACGCTTGGCTGCCGAGGGTAGGATTACGACTGTTCTCATTGATATGGAGGGGAAGTCGCGTGTTATCTCCGATGAGTGGCGTCAGACACTCAGTGAATATGTAGCCGACTGGGAGGATGTTGGCCAGTTGGGAGCCTGATGAAGTCAGGGTTTCGACCAGAGGCGACGGAACATGCGTATAATGATCTGCAGTGTGGCGCCGCCAAGGGATTTAGGCGTCGCAGAGGAGTGAAGCCCGTAGTGATCGTCTACGGGCTTATGAGTTTTGATAGATACTTGTTTGTCTTCTTTCACAGCATGACTTCCAGAGTGATCTCAATCGCTTTGGAAGTAGGGGTGTTAGAAATCTTTGCAGTCGAGGAGGCTGGCACCAAGACGTTGGCCTCGGGGAAATATGCGGCTGCGGCTCCGCGAGGCATTTCGTAGGGGATTGCATAGAACCCTTCGGCATGTCTCTCTCCATCTTTCCAGTGTGAGGTGATGCGGACCTTTTGAGCTGGCTTGATGCCGAGTTCCTGCATGTCCTCAGGATTGAGAAATAGAATCATGCGCTCGTTCCCGATGCCTCGATAGCGGTCGTCCAGACCATAAATGGTGGTATTGTACTGGTCGTGAGAGCGGAGCGTCTGAAGGATAAGGCGTTTGCTATCTTTTACTTGGAAGATGGATAGGGCAGCAGAGTTGAAATTGGCTTTCTGAGTCTCTGTATTCCAAGTGCGCTCTTTTGCGCTATTATGAAGGTAGAAGCCCCCTGGTTCGCGTACACGCTCATTAAAGTTATCGAAGCCGGGAATGACCTCCTCGATGAAGTCGCGAATCAGGTTGTAGTTGGATGCTAGGGCGCTCCAGTTGATGATAGATGTATCACCAACAGTGGCTTCTGCGATCCCTGCGATGATGGCAGGCTCGGACAGAAGGTCTGTAGACGGCGGGGTAAGTCTACCAGTGGACATGTGGACTACCCCCATGGAATTCTCACAAGTCACAAACTGAGGGCCGGAGGATTGCATGTCGAGGTCGGTACGACCCAAACAAGGCAGGATAAGCCCTGTCTTGCCAGTGACGAGGTGTGAGCGGTTGAGCTTAGTCGCCACATGGCAGGTCAGCCTGCATTTTCTCAATGCTTCCGCCGTATAGTTTGTGTCTGGGGCGGCTTGTAGGAAGTTTCCTCCCATGGCAAAGAAGACGTGAGCTTTTTCCTCGTGCATCGCGTGGATGGCTTCAACTACATCGAAACCATGTGGGCGTGGAGACTCGAATTTGAAAACCTTTTCCAGCGATTGGTGGAACCATTCTGGGAGCTTTTCAAAGATTCCCATGGTGCGGTCACCTTGTACGTTGGAGTGACCTCGTACCGGGCAAAGGCCTGCGCCTTCTCGGCCAATGGCGCCAATAAGGAGATGAAGATTGGTGACTTCGCGAATGGTGTCTACCGCATTCTCATGCTGAGTGAGACCCATGGCCCAGCAGGTAACTAGCTTCTTATCCCGGTGCAGGATGCTGTCTGCGAGCGTCTCCATTTCGGCACGGCTGATGCCAGAGTAATCTTCGATTTGTTCCCATGAGGTAGCGTCGCACGATTCCTTGTACTCAAAGAATCCAGCGGTGTGTTGCTCAATGAAGGTATGGTCCAAGATGTGGCCAGGATTTTTTTCTTCGCGCTCGAAGAAGATCTTGGCGAGTCCACGGAAGATCGCCATGTCTCCATTGATTTTCACCTGCAAGTACTGAGTAGCAAGCTTGGTGGCATGGTTGAACATACCAGAAACTTTCTGCGGATGCGCAAAGCCCATCAATCCAGCTTCTCTGAGCGGGTTGATGGCGACCACTTCGCCTCCGTTCTTCACACATGCCTCTAGGGTGGAAAGCATGCGGGGGTGGTTAGTGCCTGGGTTTTGGCCTACGCAAATAATGACATCTGCTTGTTCGAGGTCATGGAGACTTACTGTGCCTTTGCCTATTCCGATAGCAGCCCCCAGGGCTGAACCGGATGATTCATGACACATGTTAGAACAGTCAGGGAGGTTGTTTGTTCCATAGTGGCGGACAAATAGCTGATAGAGAAAAGCAGCCTCGTTGGAGGTGCGGCCGGATGTGTAAAAGACAGCCTGATTGGGATCGGGGAGCGCTTTGAGTTCTTTCGCGATGAGCTGAAAGGCGTCCTCCCAGCTGATGGCTTTGTAGTGAGTTGCTCCTTCCTCTAAGATCATTGGGTGGGTAAGGCGGCCCTGTTGGTCATGCCAGTAGTCTGAATGACCGAGAAGTTGTTCGATGGAATGCTCTCGGAAGAATCTCTCATCGATAATTTTTGAGGTCGCCTCAGAGGCGATAGCCTTTGCGCCGTTTTCACAAAATTCGGTAATAGCTCTGTGGTCATCGGGATCAGGCCAGGCGCAGGAAGGGCAATCAAAGCCATCCATCTGGTTCAGTTCGAGGAGCGCTTTTGTACCTCTTACAGGGCCTGCGGTAGACATCACGTGCTTCATAGATGAGATGACTGCCGGGCGGCCTGCAGCCCATGTCTTTGGGGCTTTGCGTTTCATTGGAGCGTCTTCCGATTGCATAAAATGATGTTAACCCTGATCGGCGTGAAATGAAGAGCAGATTTTGCAAATTTCGTCAGTACGATTTCGGGTGTCATACACGCTCAATCAATTTAAAACCTAGGTAAGTTAGTTATGGTTGGACAGGCAGTGTGAACTTGTTTGAATGCGCGCATGACTGATATCGAGATTGCTCAGCAAGCGACTATGGAACGAATACTCCCATTGGCCCATGAAAAACTTGGGATTCCAGAGGAGAGCCTCATCCCACATGGCCACTATAAAGCCAAAGTTTCGCTGGATTATCTAGAAACTCTAAAAGACAAGCCAGATGGTAAGTTGATCTTGGTGACTGCTATTAGTCCCACACCTGCAGGTGAGGGAAAGACTACCACTAGTGTAGGTCTAACTGATGGTCTTAACAAAATAGGTAAGAAGGCTACAGTATGTCTCCGTGAGCCATCCTTGGGGCCTTGTTTTGGTATGAAAGGAGGAGCAGCAGGTGGTGGCTATGCTCAAGTCGTTCCTATGGAGGATATTAACCTGCACTTTACTGGTGATTTTCATGCGATTGGATTGGCTAACAATCTTTTGGCTGCCCTGGTGGATAATCACATCCATCATGGGAATGCCTTGGGGATTGACCAGCGCAAGGTGAGCTGGCGGCGTGTCGTGGATATGAATGATCGGGCTCTACGTGAGATCACCGTATGTCTAGGTGGGGCGGCAAACGGTTTCCCGCGTACGGATGGTTTTGATATTGTTGTAGCGAGTGAGGTCATGGCGATTTTCTGTCTCTCTACTAGTCTTGATGAGCTGAAAGAGAGGCTAGGGAATATCATTGTGGGGCACACCCGTGATAATCAGCCGGTTCGCGCTCGAGCCCTGAATGCCCATGGGGCCATGACGGTTCTTCTGAAGGATGCTTTCCAACCAAATATCGTACAAACCTTGGAGGGTAACATGGCTTTCATTCACGGAGGCCCGTTTGCAAATATTGCTCATGGCTGTAATTCCGTTGTGGCAACGAAAGCCGCTCTGAAATTGTCCGACTATGTCGTGACGGAGGCTGGCTTTGGTGCTGACTTGGGAGCTGAGAAGTTTATTGATATTAAGTGCCGTAAGTCTGGTCTCAAGCCAGATGCTGCTGTGGTAGTGGCAACTATCAAGGCTCTGAAATATCACGGCGGTGCTGAACTGCCGACTCTCAAGGAGGAAAATCTGGAAGCTCTTGAAAAGGGGCTGGTGAATCTGGAGAAGCACGTCAGCAATGTCAGGGAAAAATTCGGGCTGCCATGTGTGGTGGCTATCAACCATTTCGCTTTCGATACTGATGCTGAGATCGAGCTGGTGAAGCGTAAGATGGCTCATCTGGATGTCAAAATCGTACTCGCTGAGCATTGGGCCAAAGGTGGAGAGGGGGCCGAGGATTTGGCGCGTGCTGTGGTCCAGACTATTGAGGAAGTACCGGCTGATTTCCGATTCATTTACGATGATGAGACACCGCTTTGGGATAAAATGAAGCAGGTGGCCCGTGAAGTTTATGGGGCCAGTGATATTGTAGCCGATACCAAGGTGCGCTCTAAGATTAAGAAGCTACAAGCAGATTATGGGAATTATCCGATTTGTGTGGCTAAAACACAGTATAGCTTCTCCACCGATGCTAAGCTGTTAGGTGCGCCAAAGGATCATGTGGTGAAGATCAGAGAGGTGCGTTTATCTGCAGGGGCTGAATTTGTTGTCATGATTTGTGGAGACATTATGACCATGCCTGGACTGCCGAAGGTACCAGCAGCTGACCGGATAGACATCGGGTCTGACGGCAAGGTTGTTGGTCTGTTTTGATCTTTGTTCTAACTTGCTGCCCACTGACTCATAGTGTAGCTTGAGCTACCTATGAAATTAGTGCGCTACGGCGAGGACGGATATGAAGAGCCAGCAGTTATGCTGGAGGATGGCCGGATTATAGATGCGGGCGAGGAATTCCATGATTACGACGAGGGGTTCTTCGCTTGCGGAGGTCTAGATTCTCTGAGGGAGTGGGTAGCTGGCGGGTGTGAAGGTGGACGAGAGGTGGCGCCTGAAATGCGACTAGGCCCTCCTATAGCCCGGCCTTCGAAGATCATTTGTGTCGGTAAGAATTACGCTGAGCACGCAAAGGAATTTGGTGGGGAGGTACCGGATGAGCCAGTTCTCTTCATGAAATCCACCAGTGCCTATTGCGGGCCTAACGATGATGTCGTTATCCCCCAGAGATCCAATAAGTTGGATTATGAGGTGGAGCTGGCCGTAATCATCGGTAGAACCACCAGTTATGTGGATAGGCAGCATGCTCTGGATTATGTCGCTGGATATTCACTGATGTGTGATTATTCGGAGAGAGCCTTTCAGAAGGAGCGCAGTGGTCAGTGGGTCAAAGGAAAGAGCGCTGATACTTTTGCTCCTATGGGACCAGTCATGGTCACAAGGGATGAAATAGCTGATCCTCAGGGGATTCGCCTATGGAGCCGTGTGAATGGGGAGCTTAGGCAGAATGGCTGGACTGGCGATATGATATTCCCAGTAGACTATATCGTTAGCTATATCTCGCAATTTATGACCCTGTTTCCCGGGGATATTATAGCTACGGGTACTCCGGCAGGGGTAGGAATGGGCTTCGAGCCTCCAAAGTTCCTACAAGCTGGGGACTGTGTGGAGTTGGGGGCAGAGGGGATAGGCCAGACAATTCAACGAGTTGTACATTTGTAGGTGCTTCAGGGGGCGATCTAGGGCTCTAGCCTAAAGTGCTCGTTCAGGCGATGTGTATACATGGCAACTGCTTAGTTGTGCAAAGCAAGGAAATTTAAACACTTGTCCAAGAAATTTGATTCTTTCTTTTTCTTGCGCGAAACCCATTTCGGCTTATAACATCGCCTTCCCATGATCGACCAACCGTCGTTCTTTATGAGCGGCGGTTGGTCGGTCTTTTGCGCCCTTGGGAAGGCGCACTGAATGCAATCGCAACAGATCGAAATGAATCCTGATAGAGCAACACTTAACTTCCTAAATAGTTTCCCGGAGGAAGCTCGCAACAGAGGCGAGACTCTCCAGCAGGAGGGAGCGGTTACCCAGATTTTTGGTAACCACCTTTTCATCCAGGGAAGAGTGGAGGACCGTGGCGGTGTTTTCCGTACGAGTCTCCGTCTGCAGGGCAACCGTTGGTTCGGTAGCTGTACTGCTGAAGATGAGATCACTGCAGGTGCTTGTCTATACGCTACCATGATGGAGCGTATGCACCGTGGTGAGGACTTGCCTGAAAGTCCTAATGAATTTGATGATACCCCGATCATCGATTTGATCGAAGATAAACTCGACCGTGAGGTCGATGATAAAGAGGCTGACTTTGTTAGCAAGGTGGAGAAGCGCTACCGCCGATATGTGATCGAGGGTGAAATCCATGATCACGACATGGTACGTTTGAACCCTCGTTGGGAGATTGTCAGTTATGATCCGCTAGAACTCTGGCCGATGCCTCCAGGGGACATCATTGAGTTCTGGAACTATATTGCCTACGCCTTTTACAAGAAGAAGCTCCCTTATCCGGACTTCATGAACTGCATCACTGACCTGGAAGCAGTTCAGAAGAAAATGCAGGACTGGGAGAAGGAGCGTGAGATCGCTGAGTGGTACGACCGTATCGAAAGCGTCAATGAGCGCCCTCCTCAGGAAAAGCCTCTCAAGACTGATTTCCGAGTTGTTTCCACGATCAACGAAGCACGCGTTGAGGTCAGGGAAGAGGATGGTGAGTGGATGCCAATCCGTGAGAAGAACGATATCGAGCGTCTCGTCGGCTTGTTTGAAGAAGCCGCTCTCCGCATGGATGCTCAAAGCCAGGTAATCTGGGAGCATTATCTTGCATTCTACCATGGTGAAAATGCCACTACGATGGATTTGGACACTGAAGAGGCTTGCCGCTTCATGAATCGTCTGTTCCGTCAGTCGGCACTCAAGGGGCACATCGTCAACTTGGACGACAAGCACTATAAAGTGACCAAGGACGCACTTCGTTGGGTCTGTGAAGATGATCCATACTATCCGGATAGTTTCGCGCTCCAGTTGGTTACGAAGTCAGGGGAGAATGTTTCCCACAGCGTTCGTATTCTACCTGGACGTGAAGAACTCTATCAATCTGATGAAACTGTCTTCCCTGGGCCTCCACGCTGGTTGGATGATACCGAGGTAATGCCTCGTTACATGATTCCTAAGCAGGTGGTTGACTCCCTGGAAGGTGTGGAATTCCTCCGCAAGATTGGTGCCAAGCTTCCTGAGTCCCTCAAGAAGCGTGTGCTTGATCTGGATCTCTACCCACGCTTCGAGATGCGCATTGAGCAGGGTCTCACTGCTGCTGAGACCGAGCACCTAGTGATCAATGTGAATGCTCTGGAGAAGAAAGAGCGCCGCACAGAGAAGCTAGTCAAAGAAGGCTGGGAGCTCGTCGAACAGAAGCCCGTCAAAGGCAAGCAGCTGCTTCGCTTTGCTCGTGAAGATCTTTATCCGGTTCCTTCACTCCTTCAGGAGATGGGGCTTACTTATGATGAGAAGCTTGGCGAGTTCAAGACCAGGGTCACCAAGCAATTCCCTGAAAAGTTTGCTGAGTGGGCCAACAAGATGCCTGAGTCCGTGGATGTGGAAATGGACTTCAAGCTCAAGACTCTCCTTGCCGACCCAGTAACCGCAGCGATCCGTTTCGAAGTTGTGAACCAGGATATCGACTGGTTCGACCTGAAGATCGTGATCGATGTGGAAGGTGTCAATCTCACCAAAGCTCAGATCCGCCAGCTAGTGGCTGCCCGCGGTGGCTATGTCCGTATGGAAGACGGTGGTTGGATGCGTCTTGAAATCAAGCTCGATGACGACCAGCGTGAGGCAGTAACCCGCCTCGGTCTGGATCCATTCGATCTCTCAGGCGAGACTCACCGCATGCACGCCCTTCAGCTTGCTGATCCGAAAGCTGCTGAGGTGTTCGATCCCAAGGCATGGAAGCGAATCAAGGATTCCGCACAGGATATTCAGGTGGATGTGGATGCGGATGTTCCAGAGGGACTCAATGCAACACTTCGACCATACCAGGTGGAAGGTTTCCGATTCCTCGCTTATCTCTCCACAAACCGCTTCGGTGGTATTCTTGCTGACGACATGGGTCTGGGTAAGACGATTCAGTCCATTACCTATGTGCTCTGGCTGCGTGAGCAGAACATGAAGGAGAAGAACGCCATTAAGAAGCCAGCATTGGTTGTCTGTCCTAAGTCCGTTCTTGATGTTTGGGCCACTGAGGCAGAGAAATTTGCTCCAGAGCTCAAAGTCAAGGTGCTCCGTACACGTGATGACCTCATTATAGATGAGGCTCAAAATGACTTGGATCTCGTTGTTCTTAACTACGCTCAACTTCGTGTATGCGGCGAGGACTTGAATACCATCAAGTGGCTCACTGTCATTCTGGACGAAGGTCAGCAGATCAAGAACCCAGATTCCAAGGCTGCCAAGTCTGCCCGTGAACTCAATGCGGCAAACCGACTTGTCCTCACAGGTACACCGATTGAGAACCGTCTCATGGACATGTGGTCACTGATGGCCTTCGCCATGCCAGGTGTTCTTGGTTCACGTGCCTACTTCAAGAAGCGCTTCGACAAGCGCAAGGATCCGTCCTCCCAGACACGCCTTGCTGCGAGACTTCGTCCGTTCCTTCTCCGCCGTACCAAGCTACAGGTGGCCAAGGATCTTCCGCCGAGAACGGAAGAGGAGGTATTCGCTAGCATGGAAGGCTTGCAGGCAGAGATGTACAAGGCCGAGCTCAAGCGAATCCAGAAGGCTCTCTTGGGTCTCGATTCCGACGAAGCAGTGAAGAAGAACTCATTCGCCATCCTTCAGGGGTTGATGCGTCTCAGACAGATCTGCTGTCACCCGGGCTTAATCGATCCGAAGTATCTCAAGGAAGAGAGTGCCAAGATGACAGCTCTGTTCTACCTGCTCGACCAGCTGCGTGATGAAGGTCACAAGGTGCTCGTGTTCTCCCAGTTCGTATCCATGCTGGATATCATCAAGGCCCGCCTTGAAACTGAGAGCCGTCCATATCACTACCTCACCGGCCAGACTAAAGACCGAAAGGGAGTGATCGAGAGCTTCCAGACAACCAAGGATCCATCCGTATTCATGCTTTCCCTTAAAGCTGGTGGTGCTGGTCTGAACCTGACTTCTGCATCCTACGTTATCCTGTACGATCCATGGTGGAACCCGGCGGTGGAAAACCAGGCGATTGACCGTACGCACCGTATTGGTCAGAAGAACAAGGTGATTGCCTACCGTCTTCTTACCAGAGACACGGTAGAAGAGAAGATCCGTGTTCTCCAGCACCAGAAGACCGCGCTTGTGACCAACGTTCTTGGTGACGAAGGTTTTGCAAGCAACCTTGGTGTAGAAGATCTCCAGTTCATCCTCAACCACGGTGGAGAAATGCTGGGTGATGAGGAATAATCCCTACTAAAATTTTAATTCCAAGCCCGCCAGAGTCTTCTCTGGCGGGCTTTTTTTATCTATGAGGGAGAGGTGGGAAGAGGTCTATGGAGGCAGGGAAGTGAAGACTTATGAAACCAAAAAACCCGTGAGGTAAATCCTCACGGGCTTTTTACGGGGAAGGTCTTCTTATGGGAAGGTCACTTCCAGTGCTACAAATCAATTATGACTTGTAACGAAGGCGCTTCTTGTGACGATTCGCCTTGGAGCGCTTGGAGCGCTTGTGCTTGTTGATTTTGGCCTTACGGCGCTTCTTTAGGCTACCCATAATTTGTATTTGGTTTCAGTTGAGAATGGTTATTTGACGATCTTGTTCAGAGGGTACTCGATGATACCTTCTGCACCCAGCTCCTTGAGCGTAGGGATGATCTTGCGGGAAACTGTCTCTTCGATCACGGTTTCCACGGCAACCCAACCGTCTTCAGCGAGCTGAGCGATAGTAGGTCGGCGGAGGGAAGGTAGTGTATCGAGGACCTGTTGCAAGGATTTTTCTGGAAGGTTCATCTTGAGTCCCACCTTGTCGCGGGCTTCGAGGGCTGCCTTGAGCATCAGAACGAGGCGCTCCATCTTGCCGCGCTTCCAGTCGTCTTCGTAAGCTTGCTTGCTGGAATAGAAGTGTGGGAATGAGGTGAGAAGTGTGTCCACGATGCGCAGTTTGTTCGCACGGATGGAGTTTCCAGTCTCGGTAACGTCTACGATAGCGTCTACGAGATCAGGAACTTTAACTTCCGTGGCTCCCCACGAGAATTCGATGTCGGCCTTAACGCCTTTTTCTTCCAGGTAGCGCTCGGTGATGCCAACGCCTTCTGTGGCGATGCGCTTGCCTTCGAGGTCGTGAACGGACTGAATTGGGGAATTTTCTGGTACTACGAGGACCCACTTGGTCGGGCGTGTCGTCGCGCGGGAGTAGGGAAGTTCAGCCATGTCGACAAGGTCGGCACGGTTTTCGTAGGCCCAGTCGAGTCCAGTGATGCCACAGTCGAGGAAGCCGGAATCAATGTAACCGCCGATTTCCTGAGCACGGATCATGTAGATATCCAGATCATCATCGTCTGAAGACGGGCGAAGACCACGGCTAGACGTGTAGATGTTGTAGCCTGCCTTTTCGAGGAGATCGAGTGTTGGATCCTGCAGGGAACCTTTTGGGAGTGCTATTTTTAGTTTGTTAGCCATGGTGGAAAATTTACTCTGGGAAGCGGCTTATGAACCCCTTATGCGCAGTAATCAAGGCATTTTTGGGTAAGTTTTAAGCCTGTAGCGATAGTGGGCCCATAATAGAAATGCCTCAGACGTATTTGTCTGAGGCATAATGAACTGTTTACTCTGTTTGTTGGGGCTTACTCCGTTTCGCGGGAAAGGGATGGAAGACCTCTCAAGAGGAGCTGACGATCTACGGTATCTGAGGTTTTAGAATCCAAGTAGATCTTGTTTGGGCTTTCATCGATTTCGATCGTATGAATGCCTTGCTCGTTTGGTTTGGAGAGCGCTTGGATCAGGGACGGGATATCGGCAATGTCTTGTCCATTGACTTTGGTGACAATCGCGCTGTTCACCTTCTCGTAGCCGAGAGTGGCTGGGGTGGGGATGGTGGCAGAGATGAAAACAATGCGGTTGCGGCCTTCTTCGTAGTCTTCAGGGTGGTTCAGGGCATCGAGAAGGTTGATCGGTGCGCGGTTTTCCCAATCCTTGCCGAAGGCTTGCAGGTAAGAGCTGGAAAGCTCCTGGAAGATAAGTCCACCTTTTACCAAGAAACGTGGTGCTCTATCATAGGTGTGGGAAGGGATGATTCCTTCAGGTGTGCGGGTGAGAACGGCACTGTGCTGGGATTTCTTTCCGTCACGCAGTACGGTCATTGTCACGGTGTCTCCAGTGGACTTTACACCACGGATGAGGTGAGTCCAGTAGAGCTGTCCGTAGCCATTGGCGCGGTAGAATCCTTTGCGGTCGATCTCGTTCCCATCGATGGCGAGAAGGACATCGCCTTTTTCAATGCCAGCCTTGGAAGCCGGGCTGTCTGGCTGCACTCTGGTGATGTAGAGCCCGCCTTGTTCGTCAGATAGCTTGAGCCAGTCACGGAAGTTAGGATCTGTAGTGGCAGTGGATGCAATGCCGAGAGACGGGAAGCCCACGTAGTCACCGTCAGCCGCGTCTTTAAGGAAGGCTGCTACGATTTCCGGGGCAATCACGTCGAGGAGCTGGTCCTTGGATGAATAGCTGGTGAGAAGTCCAAGTAACTTGCCTTTGTGCAATACGGGGATTGTGTAAGAATTAGCTGCGCTTTGGAGCGATGCCTTGATCTCATAAGTGAGGAAATAATGACCGTCTACAAAGCTGGAGACGATGTCAGCTCCCTGGAGGCGGCCCTCGGTGACGATGGTCATGCCGTTGTCCTCGAGCTGCACGATCTCCACTTCATCTTTCAGCTCCACGGGTGAGGAAAGTTCAAATGGTTTGGCCTTGGACAAAGCTTCCTTTCCTTTGTCTGTGGTGGGGACAACCAGAGCAAGATTGGCTTCATAGTCCACGGCGTTGACTTTGGCGGGGAAGGTGTGCAAGCCATCAGCGGTCTCCAGCTCAATAAAGTTGGAGTTAGCTACCATCTCAGCGGTGGTCAGTACTTTCTGACCGTTGAGAACAGCTCCGAGACC
Source organism: Rubritalea squalenifaciens DSM 18772 (assembly GCF_900141815.1). Taxonomy (NCBI): domain Bacteria; kingdom Pseudomonadati; phylum Verrucomicrobiota; class Verrucomicrobiia; order Verrucomicrobiales; family Rubritaleaceae; genus Rubritalea; species Rubritalea squalenifaciens. Next base: position 101,905 of record NZ_FQYR01000007.1, on the reverse strand, counting down.
GCGGCGCTTGGATGGTGCCGTTTTTTCCCAAGGTTGAGAGGCATTGTAGCTTTGCAGGGTGGTAGACACCTTGATGATGGACTTGGAGAGGTCATTAGCCATGGCGGTGACCATTCCCATCAGGAAAATTGCGGTAATTTGAATCAGTTTCATGAGGATGAAATTGGTGGAAATTATATGGTGGGTGATAAAGGTTTAGTTCTCCAGATTGTGAGATTTGGAGACACCGTAGTTGCGCTGGACGCGCTCATTGGCCTGCTTGAGCTGCTTGCCCGGAAGAATCAAGGGACGATCAATTCCGTCAAACTCGAGCACGAAGAATTCAGGCATTTTCTCAGGGTTGAGCAACTGATGAGCCTGCTCCAGCGTGGTGACTTTGGTGCCGTTGATGGAGGCAAGTGCGTTGCCCTCAAAGCTCGTCACGAAGGAGTTGATGGGATCCTCGAGCACGTTGGTTAGGATGATGATGTCCTGTCGGTCTTGGAAGATACCGTCCTTGAGGTAGCCGGCAAAGAGCCTGCGTACTCGTGGGTTCTTAAACTTGTGTGCGGAATAGAGATTCAGGTTTAGCGGCTGGAATACCAGGCCGCCCTGAATGGTGTAGCGCGGCTTCTGACCGTACTGAATGGCATACATGCGTGCAGCTGGAAGGGTCTTGAGAGTGACATCGGCTGTCTGCTCTTTGCCTTCCCTGGTAAAGTTGAGTTTGACGGTGTCGCCCACAAATTTGCGTTCAACGATTTCGTTCATGTTCACCCGCTCACCGGCAAAGACTACGTTGCCAGATGAGTCGACCGTATTGCCATCGATTGCAGTGAGGATATCTCCAGGTTGCAGGATCCCGTCTGCGGAGCTGCCCGGAGTGACCTTGGTGATAAGTACACCTGGAGAATCTGGACCCAAGCCATAGACCTTGCGCATGGCAGGGTTAAATAGCTCGAACTCGTAAGTGCCGATCTCCACGTAGTGATCATACTTGCCGTCCTCGATATCCTTGAGGAAGCGTTTTACGACAGGTGTCGGAATCATGTAGCCGGTGTTGTCTGCAGAGGTTAGGCCTTGGAAGGCGACACCAGCCACTTTGCCGTTCTGGAGAACTGGGCCGCCAGAGTTGCCCGGGTTGATGGCGGCATCGATCTGGACCACTAAGTGGGAGTCTGCGCGGGTGTGGGAATAGGGGCGGAAATCAATTCGGGAGACGACACCGCGAGTCACGGAAATGCGCTCGCCACCCACAGGGTAGCCAATCACGCGGACTTGGGACTCAAGTGCTGGCACATCGCCAATTTCCAGATGAGGGAGATCTTCAAAAGGAGTGAAATCCTCGACTTCCAGCAAGGCCAGATCGCAGTCATGAGCCACATGCAGGACGCGGGCAGCGTGCTTGCGGGATGAGCCATGCATGGTGATGAGGACGCGGCGAGCATCGGAAACCACATGAGCATTGGTCATAAATTTATTCTTACCGATCAAGAAGCCTGTCCCTGTGCCACCACTGAAGCGACCAGCATTCCAAGGAGTTCTGTAGTCCGGGACTTGCGTAGCTACCTCGATACGAACCACTGATTTGTAAATATCAGCGAGTTGTAGCGCCTTGGCGACAGTCTCTGGAGATTCGGGTTTGGTGGCTGTTTCTTGGGCTTGGGTGGCTGCTTGGGTAAGCAGCAGAGCCGAGCAAGTGACTGATGTCAGTAATTTCATAGATATGGACGTTAGTCGGTTGGTTTGATTTTGAAAGATAGATTTCAGAATGAGAGGGCGATGTCAGGTGAAAGGGAGTTGCGGATTGTCTGGGTTCGGCTATGGAGGGGTATGGAACTACGTGAATTCGCAGAGCGGGTTTTGTATAGCGAGAGCCTTGAAGAAAAGCTTTTGCTGAACCCGCGTGAAATCACGGATTTGTCTCCAGATGCTGGATTCTCCATGCCTTCAGGTCCCGGTCGGCCAAGTGAGTTGCGAATCTCTGAAAAGGGAGTAAAAGCGGACTTTCCTGGGCTCAACCGTCTCGATGACGATGTAGAGCGTGGGAAGATGCTTCATTTCTTGGCCAACCATGAACTACTAGCGACAGAGCTCATGGCTCTTGTCTTATTAAAATTCCCCAATGCTCCTAAGGAGTTCCGTATGGGGGTGTTTGAGACCTTAAAGGAAGAACAGGCTCATACCCTCATGTATATGCGCAGAATGAGGGAATGCGGGGTGGAGTTTGGTGAGTTGCCTGTGAATGACTACTTCTGGCGTGTCGTGGCACCGATGGAGTCCCCGATGGACTTTGTGAGCCGGCTGAGTCTGGTCTTTGAACAGGCGAATCTGGACTATTCTGTCTTCTACGCGAAATTGTTCCGTGAGGTTGGCGACAATGGGACGGCAAGGGTCTTAGAGAAAATCTACGAAGATGAGATCGGACATGTGGGGCATGGTCTGAAGTGGTTCCGCAAATGGAAGCAAGAAGGAGATACCGATTGGGAAAGTTTCAAGAAGCAGCTCTATTTCCCATTGTCATTGGTGAGAGCTAAAGGAGTGGCGCCTTACAATGCCGAGGGAAGACTGCGGGCGGGCTTGGATCCAGAGTGGGTCGAAAAACTGGAGGTTGAAGAGCAGTCTCGTGGTCGTACTCCCGTGATTCATTGGTTCAATCCGAACGTAGAGGGGGAAGTTCTTGCGCAGAAGCTGGGTAAGCCGTTTCAGCCAAAGCGTAATGTGGTTCTTCTTGAAGAAGATTTGGACGTTCTGCCGATTGCTTGGGCTCGCCGGGATGATGTGGTGCTGGTGAACAAAATGCCCAGCCGCGATCACCTGAAAAACTTACGCAAGTGGGGTTTTGCGATGCCTGAGTTTGTCGTGATTGGTGAGGATGAAGATCTGAAGCAGAGACGGATAGGTGGCTTGAGACCCTGGGCTTGGGGTGGAAGAGCTTCCCAAGTGATGAAGGAGTTTTCTCATGACATGTCTTCTCAGGTTCAGTGGAAGTGGAGAGAGAACTTCGAGGACCGCTTTTTCTCCAAGCAACTTGGGGTAAAGATGGAAGAATTACTGGGTGGAGCTTGCGGCCAGTGGTTGGAGGATGAGAACGAGGTGTTTGAAGCAGTTCAGGCTTACGCGGGTAATGCTCTTATGAAAGCTCCTTTCAGTGCAGCTGGTCGAGGGCATTGCCGTGTTATCGACGGGGAGTGGACCGATAGCATGCGTGGTTGGTTGAAGAGAGTTTTGTCCGAGCAAGGAGGCGTGGTGGTTGAGCCATGGTTAGACAGGGTGATGGATTTCTCTTCTCAGTATGAAGTGAAACCCAGTGGTGAGATTAAGCACATAGGAATGGCTCTGGTGCTCAATGATGATCTGGGGCGTTTCCGAGGTATCGAAGCCAGACCCCGTTGGTCACATCACTTGGACGAGGATTTGAAAACTTTCCTTTTCCGGGATGCTGACGTTACCAGTCTCTATAAAGAGAAAATTCCTGAAGCTTTGGCTAAGTTGTTAGACGGATCAGGTTTTGTGGGGCCCATTGGAATCGATGCCATGGTCTATTGTGACAAGTCGGGTAATTATGTTCTACGTCCAGTGGTGGAGGTGAACTCCCGGATTACGATGGGCAGAGTAGCTTTGGAGCTACTTCGCAAGACGGCATCAGGGCTAGGTGGAAGATATGAGATTCTCAGGAAGTCTCAGATTGAAGACTTTGACGCATGGCTCGATACTTTGAATCCAGGCGAACCAAAGAAAGGCTTTGGTGCCGGTGATTACATCATCAATGATTCCTCGCAAGCAGAGGAGTTTTTAGCACTCTGGAGAGTTAGTTAGCCCGCTTGGCTGGGTTGCGGTGGCCACGGTTTCTCAACATTGAAGGCGAGGCGACGCTCTTCGTCGGCCATGACCGATTCACTGGTCACGAGCAGGTGGCTCAGTTTGCCTTCATAAAACTCTGCCTGGATCTCGATCATACCGGGCAGGGGCTCATAGAAGAGAATCGTATTCTCATCTTCCGAGCTATTGAAATAGGGCTCTCCGAAATCTACCAGAAATTCCTCCAGCGTAATCTCCGTGCTCAAGGTGTGTTGTGCACCCTGATAGATGATTGGCTGAGAGTATTTCTCGATAGTTAGAAAAACAAACTCCAGAGTGTTGTCTTGGATACCTAGCTCGATCCCTTCGTCAGGATTCTTGATCCAAAATATGGGCTCGTTGGTGTAGAAGGAATCGGCTGGGTTTGGAGATTGGCCTATCTTGCTGTGTCCTAGTGAAAAGGTATCCAGATTCAAGGTTTCTGGAACTGGGAGGGGGAGTCCATCCTCGTGGTCGTGATGATGAGAGAGCTTGGAAAGTAGCTTCTTGAGGATACGTAACATGTCCTCTTCTTAGCACAAATAGAGGATAACGCACGGTGAATCGGGCAATAAAAAAGCGTGGCCTCTTGAGAGAGTGCCACGCTGTGAGAATGACTTTTTGGTCTTATCTAGCAATCGTTGCCAAGACAGCCTTCTGGGCATGCAGCCTGTTCTCCGCCTGCTGGAAGATCGTGTCCGCGTGGAGTTCAAGAATTTGCTCAGTGATTTCTTTTTCACGGTAAGCTGGGAGGCAGTGGAGAACGATGTGGCCTTCAGCAGCATTCTTGAGGATCTCTTCATTCACCTGATAGGGGCCGAAGAGAGCTTCCTTTTCCTTCTGGCCTTCTTGGCCCATGGAGAGCCAGACGTCCGTGTTGATGACGTCAGCGCCCTTGATGGCTTCTACAGGATCGGTTGTCAGCGAGACGTTAGGAGCATTTACTTTCTCCATGAAATCACTTGGAGGAAGGCATGTCTCAGGAGAGGCGATCACCAACTCGAAGCCGAGATACTTGGCTGCCCAGATCCAAGAACGAGACATGTTGTTATCGCCGTCACCAATGAACACGCACTTCTTGCCTTCCCAGGTGCCGAGTTTTTCCTTCACGGTTAGGAGGTCAGCCAGGATCTGGCATGGGTGCTCGGCGTCGGTAAGAGCATTGATGGTAGGAATGTTTCCGTAGTTTGAGAAATCGATGACGTCCTGCTGGTCAAAGGTGCGGATGATGCAGCCGTGAACCATGCGCCCCAGTACGCGGGCTGTGTCTTTGATCGGTTCGCCGCGACCAAGCTGAATGTCATTGGAGGAAAGGAACATGATGGAGCCACCGAGTTCACGGACGCCAACCTCGAAAGAGACTCGGGTACGGGTGGAGGACTTGGTGAAGATCATCGCCCATGTCTGGCCAGAAAGTGGAAGCTCAGGATGGTTGCCTCGAGTCGCCTTGAGATCGACAGCCAGGTCGATGAGTGCATTGAGCTTCTCGGCATTGAGTTCTTCGATGGATAGTAGATGTTGCATGGGATTCTTGCTATTTGAGTTCCTCTTTGTGCGGGAAAGTGGGGAGATAAGCATGTTTTGGCGGAGCCGTGAATGCTAAATTTGCGTCCTTTTGAATACAAAAAAGGGTTTGTAATCGTCTTTAGAGTAGATGTTCGGTCACGGAGTCCACGAGTAGAGGGCCGCGTCCTGAGAGCCTGAGCGTACGCTCACTTGTGATTTCTGCAAGTTGCTCCTCGGCTAAAATGTTAGCTCGCTGCAGTTCATCAGGTTTGAGGAGGTCGAGAGGGAGCCCATCTGAGGTGCGTAAGAGCATGGCCACGCGCTCGATACGCAGATCTTCTTCACTGAGGTGCTCGATCTCTGTCTTGGCGTGACCTACGTGCTCGATTTGAGAAATGTATTTGTCCGTGTCCGGGGTGTTTTTCCAGCGCAGTCCACCAATGGTAGATACAGCAGAGGGTCCGAGTCCGAGATAATCTGCTCCTGTCCAGTAGGAATGGTTGTGGGTGGAGCGTTTTCCTAGCTGGGCATAGTTTGAGGTTTCGTAATGCTCGAAACCAGCCTCAGTCAGCAGCTCGTGCGCCAAGGTAAAGTACTGGGCATTGATGTCTGGATCATCGTGGTATTCCCCGGCAGTTAGTTTGTCGATGAACGCGGTGTCCTCTTCATAGGTCAGGTTGTAAGCCGAAATGTGATCTGGCTTCAGCGAGATAGCCGTGGCCAGAGTATCTCTCCAGGATTCCAGGCTTTGGCCGGGGATGGAGAACATCAGATCGATATTTATCTCGGGAATGCCAGCTTCCCTGAGAATGGGAACAGAAGCGGCAGCTTCCTCACGGTTATGCTCGCGTCCCAGTGTTTTCAACACCACGTCATCGAAGGACTGGATGCCTAGTGAGACGCGGGTGATACCGAGTGATTTGAAGAGTTGCGCCTTCTTGAGATCAAAGGTCGCAGGGTTGGCTTCAAAAGTGAGTTCTTTCAGCTGTGTTAGATCAAAAACATTATTGAGATGATCGAAGAGCAGGCGGAGGTGCGTGGGGGAGAGCATGGAGGGAGTACCGCCGCCCAGATAGAGGGTGGTAGGTTTCCTGTCGCCAATTTCGGCTACCTGATAGCGGGCATCATGGATGATGGCGTCGATAAAGGCACGCATGTCCGTATCGCCCGGCGTGTGCTTGTAGAATGAGCAGTAGGGGCAGATGCGGTGGCAAAATGGAATGTGAAGATAGAGGATCACGAAGATTTCGTTTCTAAAGTTGGATCAGATCTGTTTTATGTAGCGCGTGCAGCAGGAATCAGAACTAGGTCAGAGTGTGTTGAAGGGGGTATCCAGGTCCTTTTACCTGACCATTCGTCTCTTGCCCCGCTTGATGCGCGAACCTGTGAGTCTAGGCTATTTGCTCGCCCGGGCAAGCGATACCATCGCGGATACGGCAGAAGTTCCTGCACAACTCAGGCATGAGTGTCTGAATTTGTTTCTCACTGCAATGCGTGATCCTGAGGCGAGGAAGAAGCTGCTGGATAAGATGAACCAAGAGTTTTTGGAGTATCAGACCAATGAAAAAGAGCGTCTCTTGCTGGAAAGGCTGGGCGAGGTGTTCTCCTGGTATGACAGCGTATGGGAATGGTCCTGGAATGAAATAGCTGCGGTGATGGAGCATATTGTGGCTGGACAGATGAGCGATATCCAGCGCTTCGGGATTGATGGAGAAGACCGATTGGCTACTGCGGATGAGCTGGAGACATACTGCTTCCAAGTGGCAGGATCAGTGGGGGAGTTCTGGACCCGAGTAGGTTTCCAGACAGATCATCGCTTTTCGGGGATTGAGAAAGAAGATCTCATCAAATTGGGGATCTCCTATGGTAAGGGGCTGCAGTTGGTCAATATTCTCAGGGATATCCCGGAAGACTATGCCAATGGACGCAGTTATTTGCCAGTCGAAGGGGCGCTGAGCCACGACCAGCTTCTTGAGGAAGCTGCCATTTGGAGAGCGAAAGCCCGGAAGTCTATCAAAGACGGCCTCAAGTACGCAAAGTCACTCAGAGGCAAGCGGGCGAGAATGGCAACGGTTCTGCCCGCCTTAATCGCCCTAAAAACCCTAGATCTCCTGGATGAAGCCGACTGGGACCAACTCTATGACGGAGTCAAGGTAACCCGTAAAGAGGTACGCAAGTGCATCTGGCAGGCTTTGTTGTTTTAAAGGAGGGGATCAAGTTCAGCTTTGGTTCTGGGGGCTGTGTCGAGGCTCCATTCAATAACGCTGCGTACTATGGAAGGTGTAATGACTCCATCTGGACACCAGTCAGGACAGAGAAATCGTCTCCAACATCCAGTCTCAAGTGAATCCCCAAACTCTGCGCCAATAACTGTGAGGTGCCGTTGTTCCGAAATGCCTTGGTGCAGATGGAAACGGACAATGAACTTCTTGTCCTGCGAGATGATATTTAGTGCATGAAGGTTACCATCGACCGTTGTTGGGAAATCATCCAAGTCTTCGGTGACATGCCATAGAAATTTGCGACCTCCGACTGTGATTTTCCTACGATATTTTTTAGCTACTCCCATGTTGGTTGTGACTTTTGAGAGCCACATTTATTCACTTACCAATTCTAGACCTTCTGAATTAAATCGAATCCAATTTCTATCTAACGATAGGATAGGCTCTATTAACACTCTTATTTTCCCACTACATGACGGGCAAGATAGTTCCCATTTTTATTCTATGAAGATGAAAAATGTTGGAGTTTGTTGCATCTGTGTCTTTCGAGTGTGAAAACTATCACTTCTCCTCAGGAATCAGGAACCACTTGATGGCCTCGGTGACGTGCTCTTTGTGTAGGCCGTGCCCACCCTCGTAGAGTTCCAGGCGGGTGTCCTTACAATCAGCCTCCTTAGCGGCACTTGCTACGGAGTTGCGGTGCGACTCATTGACAAGGTTGTCTTTCTTTCCTGCGCTCATGAAGCATTTGATCTTTCGGTAGGTGCGTTTGTTGACGCGCAGACCGTCTACCGCGTACTCAAAGAAGCAGCCATTGCAGCCACCGAGGAAAAGTCCCCGAACGTCATAGCCATCTTCAGAGAGGAGGGCAGACATCCATTGGGAGTACTTCGCTCCTCCGGAAAAGCCGCCAACCATGACTGGCCAGGTCTTCGCACCGGGCCAGGTTTTTTCCAGAGTTTGCAGACATTCCTTGGTCATAGCCATCATGTTCGGAGTATTGAATCCCGCCAAGGTGTCGGGGATGGAATCCACCGAAAGCAGGATGGTGTTGTTGGTTTTGCAGCTATTCCAGTACGCCTTGGAATACTGGTTGTGTGTTTTTACATCGGCACTTACGTAAACAATGAAAATGGGGGTGGGCTTGCTTGGATCGAAGCCGTCGGGAAGGCCGATCTGCATGGTGCATTCCGTGATGGCTTTGCCGTCATGCATCTTGGCCAGCCATGGGTTTGGGTTTTCCTCCGCGACTTTCTTTCTCCAGCGCTTGTTGCCTTTTTCAGCGAACTCGGCGTTTTCAGGAGAGAGTTTTAAGGTGACTTGACTGATCTTGCCAGTGGAGATGGCAGTCTCATTGATTTTCCATTCGCCTGGATTGCTTGGCTCAGAAGACGGGGCCTCAGCACTGTCTTTCTCGGTATCTTTTGCTGCATTGCGGGCAAATTCTTGATCTTCTTCGGAGAGAGAACTCAGAGGTACCCGGTATTGCTTACCCTTCATCTCAAGGACGACCACGTCTCCGTCCAGGGATTTAAATTCGGCTTCGATTGTCTTGCCGCTTGAATTGGTCCAGGGGCGAGCCAGCAAGGGAAGGGAAGCTAGACACACAGTAAAGATAAGAGCTTTTCTAATCATTAGCCGATAATTGTTAGTTTAAGGGACATAGGTCAACCTAAAACTCAGTGCTCTACGGGGCTTGGAATGGGGTATTGAGAGGGCCGCTGTAAATTTGTGCCCAATGGTGAACTTATGTGGCTTGAACATTCCGTCTTGCTGGCTTAGGTAGGGCAAACGCTATGAGTAACACCCAATTACCAGATTCCAGCGGTCACTTCGGGACATACGGTGGTATGTTCGTGCCAGAGACTTTGATGGCTCCACTTCAAGACCTTGCCAAGTCCTATGAAGAAGCCAAGGCTGATCCAGAATTCCAGAAGGAGCTGGACTACCTGCTGCGCCAGTACTGCGGGCGCCCAACGCCTCTCTACTTTGCGGAGCGATGGACCGAGAAGCTGGGTGGTGCAAAGATTTACCTGAAGCGTGAAGACCTTCTTCACACCGGTGCTCACAAGATCAATAACGCCATTGGCCAGATCCTTCTCGCCAAGAAAATCGGCAAGAAGCGCATTATCGCCGAGACGGGTGCTGGCCAGCACGGTGTGGCGACTGCTACCGTTTGTGCCCGCTTCGGTCTCGAGTGCATCGTCTACATGGGCGCTGTCGATATGGAGCGCCAGGCTCTCAACGTGGCTCGCATGCGTCTCCTGGGAGCAGAAGTCCGCCCTGTGACTACGGGTCAGGCAACTCTCAAGGATGCAGTAAATGAGGCTATGCGTGACTGGGTAGCAACTGTGGATAATACCCACTACATTCTGGGCTCTGCACTTGGATCCCACCCGTTCCCGATGATGGTACGTGACTTCCACCGCGTGATTGGCCTCGAAGCTCGTGAGCAGATTCTTGAGACGGAAGGTCGTCTTCCAGATCTACTGGTTGCCTGTGTAGGTGGCGGTTCCAATGCGATCGGTCTATTCCACCCATTCATCGGCGACGAAAGCGTCAAGATGATGGGTGTGGAAGCTGGTGGTGATGGTATCGTCAAAGAGCGCCATGCAGCTCGCTTCCAGGGCGGCAAGCTTGGCGTGCTGCAGGGTACCAAGACCTGGTTGCTCGCTGATGAGGACGGCCAGATCGAGCTGACTCACTCTGTGAGTGCGGGTCTCGACTACGCAGCCGTCGGTCCAGAGCACGCATATCTCAAGGATATCGGTCGTGCAGACTACGACTATGCGACAGACGATGAAGCGCTCGCAGCCTTCAAGGAACTCTCCTCCACAGAAGGCATTCTCCCTGCGCTGGAAAGCTCCCATGCGATGGCATACGTGAGCAAGATTGCAGGCTCCATGCCGAAAGATTCTATCATCATCGCTAACCTCTCAGGGCGCGGTGACAAGGACGTAGAGCAGGCGGCCAAGTATCTTCTCAAGGACTGATCCTAGAGCAACAAGATCTATTAAAAGCAAAAGCTCAACCCGCGAATGCAGGTTGAGCTTTTCTTTATGAGTAAAAGGCGAGGTGGACCCTGTTATTTGATTTCGTAGGGCTTGCTCAGCTTGTCCTTGCCGTCAGTGAGTTCTTCGAGAGTGAAGCGTACGAACTTGAGGGACTTGTAGCCTGGCTCGTAGAAGACGCCGATGGAGCCGTCTTCGAGGATGGTGATCTCGGAGTAGGCGGACGGGCCTGAGTCGATGACTTTGCCCTCGCTCCAGGTCTTGCCTTCATCGTAGCTGATGCGGACAGTGAGATTCTTACGGCCTTTCTGGGAGCCCGCATTGCAGAAAAGAAGGCGGTCTTTGGCATAGCCATCTTTCTTGGCGGTGTAGCGGATGATGGCGCCGTTGCATCGAGGGTCGATGAGCTGGTGCTCTTTCTTGGAGGACCAGGTCTTACCTTTGTCCTCTGATACATGCACCCAGCGGTAGCCGCCGCCAACACGCGAATTCACCATCAGTCGACCGTCAGTGAGTTCAAGGACACGGGATTCGTCAGCCGGCTTGATCTCAGCATCCTCTAGTTTCCAGGTCTTGCCGTGGTCATCGCTGGAGAAGATTTTTACACCTTTGCCGAGGATTACGTAGTTGTGGATGAGCTTGCCTTCAGCCGTCTGGCTGGCACGACCGGAGGAAATGAATTTGAAGGAGTTCTTCCACTCAGGCTTGGAAATATCTTCCGTAATGTCACGAGGTTCGGACCAGGTTTTACCGTGGTCCTTGCTGCTGCAAACCATGAAACGGAATTCCTTTGAGGGTGGTTTCGCCATGTAAGAGAAGAAGATGAAGATCTCACCAGTTTCCCTGTCAAGTACCATGGAAGGATCCGTACCACCGTGCTTGGCCGGGAAGTCGGCGACAATTTCCATAGGGCCCCAGGTCTTGCCGTTGTCGGTACTGCGCTTGATGACGATATCGATGTCTCGTGAACCAAAGTGAATCAGGTCTCCTGCATTGTTCCTACGTGCATCACAGGCTGCGATAAGGTCACCGTTCTTTGCTGTGATGATGGAGGGAATTCGGTAGGTGTTGGTCTTGTCTTCTCCGCCTTTGAAGACGGTAGCTGAAGAAAGGAGCTTCAGTGGTTCAGTAGGAGGAGGGAGGAGTCGTGGGATTTCTGTAGGATTTGCTGGTGCCTCCGAGAGAAGCTCAATGTCATCGAGCAAGAGACCAGTCTTATCAGCGGAAACGACCTCAAAGGTGATGTCGCTAATTTTGCCACCCTCTGGCAATGGCAGCTGGATGTGTGATTTGAAACGTGCACCTGTCACGATGACCAAGTCCAGTTGGGATACCTTTACCTTTTTGCCGTCCACTGTAGCGCTCAGCGTGCATTCGAATGGAGCTTTGCCCGACCAGCGCTCGGCCCAGAAACTGATACCTTTTGCTGATTGGGCATCAGAAGGGACATGAAGACGTACAGCCTGCTTGCCTCCGTGAACATGAAGTGAGTGCTTGCCGGACTTGGCGAAGCGGTTGGTGACGGATGCTTCGGTTACCTGCCAGGTTGAATTTTGGCTCTTGAGTTCCTTGTTGTCGATATCTTCAAAGGATTCCTGGTAAAGGGGCTTAGCAGCGAATGCCAAGCTCGTGGAGCAGGCTAGTGCGAGACAGGTGGCTAGGGTGCAATGTTTCATAGTCAGAGTGGTATCTGTTGTATCTGTGTATTCTACCCTGATGGCAGAGTAGATACATGCACCATTTCACCCGGAAGTTGTTGTTCGCTAGGGAGAATGACTGGTCTGCTTCTAAATCCAGCTATGCAGGATGCACTGGTTGGTTTCTCTCTATTCCTTGTCCTGCTGATTCAGAGCCTCTGACAGATTGGTGACCGAGCGGATGTGGATATCGCGCTGTGGGAAGGCGATCTCGATGTCGTGTTCGCGGAAAGCCTTGTCGATCGCGAAGCGCAGTTCTGACTGCACGGGAATAAAGTCCTCAATACCATTCACATGGCAGCGAAGCGTAAAGTTGAGTGTGGAATCTGCGAAATCCTGGAAGATTACGTCGGGCTTCTGGCTTTTGACCACGCGAGAATTCTCTTCAGCTACTTTAAGCAGCTCTTTTCTGGCAAGTTCTGTGTCTGAGCCGTAGGCGATGCCGACAGTCACTTCGGCTCGAAGCAGGGCGTCCTTGAGCGTCCAGTTGACCACTTGTCCTGTGATGAACTCTTTGTTGGGAACAACCAGCTCACGGTTGTTGAGCTGCTGGATAGTGGTGGCGCGGATACGAATCTGGGTGACCCGGCCGGAAACGTCTCCGACCGTGATGTAGTCACCCAAGCGAATCGGGCGCTCGAACAGGAGGATGAGGCCAGCCACGAAGTTCGCGAACACCTCTTGGAGACCAAAACCGATGCCCAGGGTGACGGCTGCCGCAATCCACTGAACCTTGGACCAGGTGATGCCGATGCGGGCAAAGGCGATGATGATACCGACCACCACGATGGTGTAGGTGATCGCTGTGGTGACGGCAAAGCTGCCACCAGGCTTCAGGTTGAGTTTGCTGAGCAAGGTGAGTTCTAACAGGCTCGGGATGTTCCGGGCTGCTGTGAAGGTCAGGAATAGGGCTATGAAGAAGATGAGAAGGTCCTGGAGGCTGACCCGATTCTTCTCGGCATCCAATATATCCGGTAACGGGGTGCTGGATTCATTGTTCGAAGTTGAACTATCGGCGCTGTTATCTTGCGAGGAATCAGGGGATCCAGGTGTGACATTTTTCAGCATGTCAGTTGGGGTATTCACTGCTGTGCCCTCTGTCTTAGCTGTAGGGTGATCTCCCCAGAGGGTGACATCATCTAAGAAGGACAGGGCTGGAAGTGAGGTAGACCAGACAGCCCACAGGCTGAATGCTAATGCGCAGGCAGCACCGATCTTGATGAGGCGAGTCGTTTTCTCCTCCACTTCGGCCACATCCACAGCCTTTGCTTTGACTTCTTCGAGGGTTGGGATGTCGCTTGAGGATTCAGAGGATTCCCCGTCCTCCTGCTCTTTCTTCTTGCGTTCCGCTAGCGCTATTTCACGGCGTTTCAGTGCCTGGCGGATCGCCAGATTACGGCGGGAAACCAAGCCCCACCGTAATAGCAAAGCCACCACTAGAAGTGTGGAAAGTATGATGACTAGGGAGGAGAGCAGTTGATTGTGGATGGTCAGTACTGAGGACAGATAGCCAAGGTAGGAGCCGATGATTAGAGCTGCCGGTATGGCTACAGAGAGGACGCAGGCGATCTTGGCCAGCTTGCTCGGATGGTTGCCGGAGTAGAGAACTTTGTTAGAAGGTTTGGTGATCAGGAAAAGTGCTACGCTGCTAACTGCGACCGTGATAATGAACATGATGCGTCCACTGTCATTTGTCTGATTTAGGTTAAGTAGCAGGTAGGTGACAAAGACCAAGGGAATACCAGCTGGAAGATACCATCTGAGGTGTTTGTAAATGGTAGATGTCCTTTCTTTCCCCAAATGGATGTGGGCTTCCAAGATACTGTATGGACGGCTGAGGCGGCGTAAAACTCCAACAGCCAAGCTAAAAGCAGCCAAAGCCAAGAGAGCGTTGAAATACGGAGAGGTGACTTCTGTACGCCAAGCCAAGAAAGTAGACAGTAGGGGGATGGGAATGGTGAGAGCCAGAACATTCAGCAGGGCCTTGACGGTCGGCATAAAGGACGAGCAGTTTCTCTTGGTGGCTCGCTTACCCTCGTCTGTGAGATTCTTAATGATTTTGGCCTTTTTCAGTATCAGGATAAGAACGAGCAAGAGGACTGGCGCCCAGAGGTACCAGCGATCTTTTAAGTCTGTCCACATGTCCAGTAGCCACTCTCCACCTTCCGTAGGGGAGAATGCATGTACGATAGCATTGATCTCATCGGTGAAATCACTGCCATTGATTTTCTCGGCACTGGGAATCCAGAGGAGTTTCTTGTCTAGAAATAGGGCGTAGCTGGAGCATACATTGATAGCTTCTTTGGTAGTGCCAATCGTTTTGGTCAGATCCTGGTAGTAGCTTCTGTAGTCGAGAACGAGTCTGCCCATGAGCTCTCTCTTCTGAGCCATGAGTTCCTTAATCGTTTCCTTATCAACTCCATTATCTTTGTACTGATCATGGAGTGCCTCAATTTGAGAGTCGAGGTCGATGAGTTCGGTGGCAGAGCGGTTTTCCAGTTTAAGGAGTTCCAGCTGGGCGATGGCTGACTCCGAGAGTTGATTTTTTAAATCATCTCTGAGCCTGTCGGCATCTGGGATATTTGAGCGCTGGATGCGTAATAAGCGTCCAGTCTCGCTATCGATCTCTAGCTTGGCATCCTCTAGGAGTTGAATGCGGTTCTTAGCTGTTGCTCTCTGCTTGGTTATACGGTCAATCTGTTCTTCCAGATTGTTCCTGTAATTATTGATGCTGGCGATCTTTGCGCTGAGCCCGTTACTGCCGGATCTCATTTCCGCCATCTTCGCGTTGTCTTGAGCGATTTCGGCTAGTTCGGGGAAATTGGAGAGGGTGGCTGCAAGGATGCGGGCTTTTTTCAGTGCTTCTTCGCTTTCCTTGATACTGAGCTGTTGCTGAGCTTTTTGCCAATTGGCCTGAATCTCAGTGAGCGCTTTGATGTTGTTAGCAGCAACTTGAAGCTTGGTGCGTAGTAAGTCTGCTTCTGCGAGATACAGGTCCTGGGTGGTCTTGAGCAGATTCAGGTGGGACTCGAGCTGTTGTTTACGCTGAAGCTGGTATTCCTGCTCGGCTCTCTCTTGCGGGCTGCCATTGGAGCTAATATCGCTGCGGAGTTTAAGATCATTGAGCTCATTGCGCGTTTTGCTGATCTCATTTGGAATCCGGTTGGTTTGAGTGGCCCTGTAGCTTTGCTCGCTCTGGAGGTCTTTGTGCTTTTGACGCTGGTTCTCTAACTCGGAATGAATTTCATCGAGCTTTGTTTCCAGTTTTCCTCGTTCGATGTCTTCTGGAGGATTGGCCGGGAAGCTCGGTTTAGGTGGGTTTGAGCGCAGCTTGGAGAGTTCCTCCGGTGCTTTGGTGATCCGAGTTTTATATTCTTGGATGGTATTGAGATTGGACTCATGTCCTTCGGCTTTCAAGCGAGCCTTTTTCAATAAATCCAGAACCTGCTTGTTTTCGGCGGGGGATTTCTCAAGTTGAGTAATCTGGCTATTGAGCTCACTGAGGCTTTTTTGGGCATGCAGAGGCGCAGCCAAAAAGAGAGAAAGCGTAAGTAGAAGGGATGTAGGCGCTAGAGTGAATCTCATGTCGTAGTGCCCTAAACTACATGTTAGTTTAGCTTCTGTCTATCATTCCTCGTGATTGAGGGGAATAGGCACAAAAAAATACACCACCCGAGGACGGATGGTGTATTGGTAAAATCTTTTGGAAAGTGGGCTTAGATGATGCCTGCTTTCTTAAGAGTGACGTAAGCGCCGTTCTTGTTGATGGTTTTGATCGCCTTAGCGGTCAGCTTAACCTTTACGTAGCGGTCAAGCTCAGGAACGTAGATACGCTTAGTCTGAAGGTTTGGAGCCACGGTGCGCTTCACGGTCTTAGTCACGTGACGACCGATACCACCCTTTTTCTTAGCGAGACCGGAACGGTGGATTCTACGTCCTACGCGAACCTTGGAGCCTCTGATGCTGCATACTCTTGCCATAACTTTTGAAAACTGTTGTTGCTGGGGCGCGGATGTATACAGCGGATCAGGAATAGGTCAAGGAATTTTATCCCTTTAATTGTAGGAAAAGTGGATTTCTCTGGGAATGTTTTGTGCTGGTAACAAGCTAGTTCCGGGTGAGGCCTTGATAGTTAAGATGTTTAAACTATTAAGTGGTCAGAACAATTCGTTCTGCTTGTTTTGGGGTGTTGCGCCTATTTTGGTGTAGGCAGCAGGCAGTGCAACGCGGCCTCGCGGAGTACGCTTAAGGAAGCCTTGCATGATGAGAAATGGCTCGTGGACTTCCTCCAGGGTGGAGGCGTCTTCACCGACGGCTACGGCGATCGAAGACAATCCTACTGGTCCGCCGTTGAACTTGTAGATGACAGCTTCGAGAATGCGGATGTCCATTTCATCCAGGCCATCCTCATCGATTTCAATCATGGCAAGGGCGGCATTGGCTGTATCACCATCAATGGTGCCATTGCCTCGTACTTGAGCGAAATCGCGTACCCAACGAAGCAGGTTATTGGCGATACGAGGGGTGCCACGGGAGCGGGAGGCCACTTCTGTAGCTCCGTCTGGACGGATATCGATGTCAAGGAGTCCTGCGGAGCGCTGAATGATGACGGCGAGTTCTTCGCGGGAGTAATAGTCTAGTCTGTTGACCAGACCGAAGCGAGAGCGAAGCGGGGAAGTGAGCATGCCCGCACGAGTCGTGGCGCCGACTAGGGTGAACTTAGGCAGGTTGAGCTGGATAGAGCGTGCGGATGGGCCGGAGTCGATGATAATATCCAGACGGAAGTCCTCCATGGCTGGGTAGAGGTATTCCTCGATGGCGGGATGAAGACGGTGGATTTCATCAATAAAGAGGATGTCTCCCTTCTGTACATTGGTCAGGACACCGGCGAGATCGCCCGCTTTTTCGATTTGTGGGCCGGAAGTTGTATGAAGATTGGTACCGGCTGCTGCGGCAATAATATTGGCTAGGGTTGTTTTCCCCAGTCCAGGAGGGCCTGAGAGGAGGATGTGCTCGAGGACGTCTCCGCGGCCTTGGGCGGCTTCTACCATGAGCATAAGCCGCTCTTTGACTTTGTCTTGTCCGTGGAACTCACTAAATGCTGGTGGACGTAGCGAGAGATCGAATAGGGTGTCAGGAGCTTTGGATGATTGCTCGTAGAATGACTCGGACATGTTGTGAGTTTTGTGGGGTGGGTGTGAAGTTTCAAGCTGGGATTGGATTTGAGGCGAAAAAAATACTTCGCAAACCTGCTGGGGCGTGACTAGGCTGAGGGCAGAGATGAAGTGCGAACTTTGTGATGCAAAAGCGACGGTTTACTACACGCAGCTGATAGATGGTCAGATGAAGAAGATCTGTCTTTGTGAAAGCTGTGCCGAGAATAAGGGCATCATGGATCCCAGTGCTTTCTCGATGGTGGATGTGATTCTTGACAAGGAGCCTCAGCAGGCGGCCGTGGCGAATATACCGATGTCTTTAGATAGTTGTGACCACTGTGGCTTTACTATAGCGGATTTTAAAAAAGTGGGCCGTCTAGGATGCAGTCATTGCTACACGGTATTTCGCGGTGAAGTAGAAGGCATGCTCTCCAAGATGCATCGCGGGACCACCCATGTTGGCAAGGTGCCCGAGGGTATGATGGATGCTTTGGAGAAAAAGCAGCGTCTGGAGCGACTCAAGCAGAAACTCGACGAGGCAATTCAGTCAGAAAAGTATGAGGAGGCTGCTACGCTGAGGGACGAGATCAAGGAGTTGGAGGAAGAGGCAAAACCAAGTTCAACGAAGGAGGGCTAGTACCTTGATGAGATTTTCAACATTAATGAAGCATCCAGCTGACTGGATGATTGGCAAAAACGCGGATAATGCGGTTGTGATTACTAGCCGCATCCGGCTGGCCCGTAACTTGAGGGATGTCTCATTCCCCGGCTGGGCTAAAAAGACGGAACGCGTTGAGGTGATGAATCAGATTCGTCCAGTGGTAGAGGATCTTCGCTGGATGAAAAAGGCATTCTCGCAGGAATTGAGCGAACTTGATTCCATGCAAAAACAGGTTTTGGTCGAGCGCCATTTGATCAGTCGTGAGCAAGCTGCCCGCGCGGCAGGTAGTGCCGCCGTGATCGACAGGGGGCAGAGGCTCTCACTCATGATCAATGAAGAGGATCACTTGCGCATGCAGTCCATTCGTGCAGGTCTTCACCTACGTGAGGCGCATGATCTGCTCAATGAGGTGGATGAGAGTCTCGAACAGGAGCTGGAATTTGCTTTCGACAGGCAGCTGGGTTATCTCACAGCATGTCCTACGAATCTGGGGACTGGAATGCGTGCCTCTGCCATGCTGCACCTGCCGGCCTTGGTTCTCTCTGATCAGATCGGTCAAGTTCTGCAGGCTGTGAGCAAGATCGGTCTGGCTGTACGCGGATTGTTTGGTGAAGGCACAGAGTCCCTGGGGCATTTGTTCCAAATCTCCAATCAATCAACTTTGGGCGAAAGTGAAGACGCGATTATCAACCGTCTTGAGCGTGTGATCAACCAAGTGGCGAATCATGAACGCAATGCGCGCCTGAAAATGATGGAGGAAGAGAAGGGGATGATTTCTGATAAAATAGGCCGTGCCTATGGCATTCTCAGTTATGCTCAACTCTTCGACTCCATAGAGGCATTTGCTCATATCTCATTGATACGACTGGGGGCAGACCTGGGCTTCTTCCCGGAAGAGACCATGCACATGTGTGATTCTCTGATGATGGAGATTCAGCCGGCACACCTTCAGATGATTGCAGGTACCGAATTAGAACCCGAGAAGCGTGATATTATTCGTGCAGAAATATTACGCGATCGGTTGCAATCTTTGGATGCGCCTGTTAATAATAATACGAATAACCAAGCTGAAGGGGATGGCCCCGACGGCGACCACCCGAACGAATGAATAATTTCACTCCCAGAGCACAGCAAGTCCTGGCATTAGCACGCAAGGAGGCAGAGAGATTCAACCACAATTACGTGGGTACGGAGCACCTTTTGCTCGGGCTCATTAAGCTCGGCCAAGGGGTAGCAGTGAACGTACTTGAGCGAATGGGGCTGGAACTCGAAACAGTCCGCATTGAAGTGGAGAAACAAGTGGGTTCAGGTCCAGAGCAAAAAATTTCCGGCCAGATCCCTTATACTCCACGCGTTAAGAAGGTGCTAAACCTCGCGAACAAGGAAGCCAAGCAACTCAATCACTCCTATGTGGGGACTGAGCATTTGCTGTTAGGCCTGCTGCGTGAAGGAGAAGGTGTCGCAGCTCGTGTGCTTCAGAGTTTGGATATCGATATCCAGCGTACGCGCCAAGAGGTGCTTGCTGAGATTGATCCTAATTTTAATCCGGAAGACGACGAAGATGTGTTCGAAGTTTTCGAAGAAGAGGAAGAAGCGCCGGGTTCTGAAGGTGATGATTCTCCCGAAGGCAAGACCAAGACTCCAGCCCTCAAAGCGTTCGGCCGTGATCTCACCAAGATGGCTATCGATGGTGAACTTGATCCAGTCATTGGACGTGAGTCTGAAATTGAGCGCGTGATCCAAATTCTCTGCCGTAGAACCAAGAACAACCCGGTTCTCGTAGGTGAAGCAGGTGTTGGTAAAACTGCGATTGTTGAAGGGCTTGCCCAAGAAATCGTATCGGGCAATGTGCCTGAGATCTTGAGAGACAAGAAAGTGGTTACACTTGACCTGGCTCTCATGGTTGCTGGTACCAAATACCGTGGTCAGTTTGAGGAGCGCATCAAAGCCGTGATGGATGAGATCCGCAAGGTGAAGAATGTGATTCTCTTCATCGATGAGCTTCACACCATCGTCGGTGCTGGCTCAGCTGAAGGTGCGATGGATGCTTCTAATATCATCAAACCAGCTCTCAGCCGTTCCGAACTTCAGTGCGTCGGTGCGACGACTCTGAATGAATATCGCAAGTTTATCGAAAAGGACTCCGCTCTTGAGCGCCGCTTCCAGCAAGTGAAAGTGGAAGAGCCAAGTGAAGAGGATGCCATCGAGATTCTCAAAGGCCTTCAAGAAAAGTACGAGACTCACCACAAGGCAACATACACGCCTGAGGCGATTGAGGCAGCTGTAAAACTTTCTTCCCGCTACCTTACTGGGCGTTATCTGCCGGACAAGGCGATTGACGTACTGGATGAAGCTGGAGCGAAAGCCCGTATCGGCCAGATGACTCGACCACCAGAAGTGAAAAGTCTTGAGGTCGAGATTGCTGAGATCAACAAGAACAAGGTTGCTGCGATCAACGAGCAAGATTTCGAAAAAGCCGCTGCGCTCCGGGATGAAGAGAAGAAGACCAAGCAGAAACTTGAAGATATTCTCGAAAACTGGAAGGCGGAGAGCGAAGAGAAGACAGTGCCTGTGGGGGATGATGAGATCATGTCTGTCATCTCCAAGTGGACTGGTGTCCCATTGCAGCGCATGGAGCAGAAGGAAGCAGACAAGCTCCTGAAGATGGAAGACGAGCTGAAGTCCAAGGTCATTGGCCAGGACGAGGCTGTTGTCGCCATTAGTAAGGCTCTGCGCCGTTCCCGTGCTGACCTAAAGGATCCACGCAGACCAATCGGCTCCTTCCTTTTCCTCGGGCCTACAGGTGTGGGTAAGACATATCTTGCCCGTAACTTGGCTGAGTTCATGTTCGGTGATGCGGATTCCCTGATTCAGATCGACATGTCCGAGTACATGGAGAAGTTCTCCACTAGCCGTCTGATCGGCTCGCCTCCAGGATACGTGGGTTATGAAGAGGGTGGTCAGCTTTCCGAAGCTGTTCGTCGCAGACCATATTCCGTCATTCTTTTCGACGAAGTGGAAAAGGCTCACCCTGACGTGATGAATCTTCTTCTCCAGATTCTTGAGGAAGGTGTGGTTACGGATAGCTTTGGTCGCAAGATCGACTTCCGTAATACGATCATCATTCTTACTTCTAATGCGGGGGCGTCTACAGTGAAGCGTCAGACATCCCTCGGTTTCGGAGCCATGAATGAAGACGAGGCTGATTTCGAAGGTATGAAGAAGAAGATCATGGAAGAGTCCAAGAAGGCCTTCCGTCCTGAGTTCCTCAACCGTCTCGATGACCTGGTCGTCTTCCACATGCTCGAGAAGAAAGATCTCGATGTGATTGTCGATCTCGAGAGCGAGAAGCTCTTCAAGCGTCTCAGCGAGAAAGGCATCACCCTCAAACTCGAAAAATCAGCCAGAGAGCTACTTATCGAGAAGGGCTACGATCCGAACTATGGTGCACGCCCAATGCGTCGTGCTGTCGAGCGCTACATGGAAGATCCACTTGCTGAAGCTCTCCTCAAGGGAGATGTCAAAGAAGGGGACACGGTCAAGGTGTCTCGCAAGAAGGACGCCGAAGAGCTTGTCTTCAAGGCTGTGAAGAACAAGCCGAAGAATGGTGAGACAGCGACTACCTAGTAGCGACTATCCAGACTGAATGATTTCAACCGCTCGGTTCCCATGAGATCCGAGCGGTTTTTTGTTGGCTTGTGGTATAGTGTGAATCTCTATTCATTTTTCGGGTTGGGTTCAAATTGTGTAAATATCGTCAAATATTAAAGAGTGAGGTGGTGGTGATTGCCTGTGTTGAGCAATGCTCGCTTACTCAGATAGGGGGTTTTATGATGTATTTGTGAATTTTTTTTTACTTGGGTTAGTAGGGTGACGAAATACGTCAAGAAGGGTAGATTGAAAATGAATAGAATGACATGTGTTCTGGTGGGGGCTTTAACTATGGGGCTTTCAAGTACTTGTTAGGATTGTCTGGGATGACATAGAGTTTCCCAAAAGCGGCAACAGCGACTTATCTGCTGTATTTAGACGAGGCAAAGGGCTTTCCCGATCAATCAATTTACTTGCAATCTGTTTAATTCTAAGTACATAATGCAGACGTTATTCAATAGTGGTCATTTTTAATCGCGCCTCCCCCTATTTACGCGATGGCCAGATGAAGATTAACGCCAACCACATACAAAACCATGAAAACCGTCATTACTACCCTTGGAACAGCAGGTCTACTTACAGTAGCAGCCCATGCCGACCTCACCCTGGCTGCGCCAGGTATGGAAACCGCTGAAAGCTATCAGGGACTTAACATTCAGGAATCCATCGATCTTGGTCAGTTTTACGAATACAAAGTAACAGGCTATTCTTGGCTTCTTATCGCTGGCAAGCCATACGATGGTAAAATTCACCCTTCCTCAGGCCAGTTGGTAAAAGCTACTGGAAACGAGCAGTATGTTGGACAATCTATCGCTCAGTCTTCCATCGCAGGTAGCAAGAGTGGCACCAAGTGGGTAGTTGAAAATGCGAGACTCACTGCCTACAACATCGAAGATGATGCTTCTGACAGCGTGCTCTTCGACTCCCCAATCATCTTTAAGAACGAAAACGTGACCGTTGGTTGCCGTGAGGTGACCAACATGGAAAATGACGTTGAAAGCTACATCATTGTCCACGGTGTCTCCATGAAAGAGCCGCCAGTACCGTCAGGCGATCTTCAGGTGAATGGTCTTGTCCGTGAGGGCTATCACACCAGTCTAAACTGGATTCTGAAGCGTGAAGGCATCGAAGGAACCGAGCCATCCGTAAATACTGGTGTGTGGACGGATGAATCCACACCAGGTGAGACTTCGGCCAAGCCTCCGGGTGAAAAAGAAGAGGAATCTGATCCTACCGCTACTGATGCATGTAATAGTGGTAAAGATAAAACCAAAAACAACAATGGTCACGGTAACAATGTTGATGGTGTAGATTCCTCTAACCCTGCCCAGAAGAGTAAGAACAAGTGGGATGACACAGATCCTGACGTTGATGATGAAGCATCAGGTGGAGATCGTGTAAATACTCCTGGCTCAATGAAAAATTAGAGTTACTTCCTAAGTTTCAAGTCAGACCCAGTAATATGCTGGGTCTGATTCGTCTACTAGTTTCATTTAAGTTTTATGTCTCTGCATAAAAGTTTTACTCTGTCTCTTCAGCTTGTATCTCTGCTAGTCATTGGAGTATCAAGTTTAACCAATGCCGAGCCGGCTCAGCCGACTCAACGTAAAAAGCCTAAGATTGCTGAAAAAGTTAACATCTACAAGGTGTCAGCCATTTTAGTCAGCAGCTCCAAGCATACGGTCGTTCCAGAGAAAGCCATTCTCTATACGCCTGACGCACTCAAATCCAAAGTCGCGAAGAAGCCGGAAGGTGAGTTCGTGAAATGGTCTTCTTTTTACAAGAGTAACTACAGCTGGCTTCACCTTATGGAGGTGAGCCTTGAGCAGGCACGAGGACTGAAGCCAATAGATAAGACCAAGATCGAAAATCTCCAGCGTCAGGGCAAAATGATCATCGCGGTATACAAGAAGAACCCGATCACCGTCACCCCCTACAAGGAGAAGGAATCCGAGGAGACGAAAGAAGCTAACCAATAGAGAGGAATCAATACCATGTACAAAAAAGGGATCAAATTTCTGGCTGCATGTCAGTTAGCCGCCATCTCACTATTTTCTCAAGTCAGTACGGTGAACGCCGCGACAGACTTTATTCTGCAGATCACGCCGGCGCAGGCCACCTATGACTCAGACCTGGGCGCATGGATGTGGACTAATCCGGAGACCAACTTGTATGAGCAGGCTACTGTGGTTCAGATTGATGTGGCTGGACCAGAGGGTGTTGGTGTTGAGACTGGTGATGTTATTTCATCTCTGCCGATCGATAAATATGGCTCGCGCTTTATCCTCTTTGGTTCTGGCATTGCACCGGACACCAACTTGTACAATCTGAAGGAAAAGCTGGTGCACCCCTACCGCCCACAGGTGGAGATCGTAACAAGTTCCGAGGATCAGTATGAGGGAGTGACCCGTACTCGTGCCGATGAGAAATATCAGGGAAAGATCTATATCACGAACTTGATCGGTGACACAACAGCGCCGGAATCAAGCCGTAAGGTGCTCTTGGAAGTGCTAACCTCAGAGTATGAGGCTGGCCGTGATCGAGTTTCTGAGTATGGCGACCTCAAGAGGGTGGTTGAGCAGATCTACATTGTACGCGAAGGTGATACTTGGTACTTTGAAGATGTGGATAGTGAAGAGCGTGTGTCTTTCTCACCTAAGACTGAGTACAAGGACGGAGTAAGCTACTACACACTTACCTGTAACACATTGTCTTCTCTTCTTAGCGAGTTTGAGTACAAACAGAAAGGGGAAGAATACATCCGTGTTCTAGGGCTTCCTAACGAATTCGAGTATGTGGTAGATGAACACGGCAACGTAGAGCAAGCCGACTGGCAGATTATCGATGAGGAGAAAATCCAGGTATGGCCGATTGCTGATGCGTCACTACTCGCAAAATTGGCGGATGAGCCATTCACCTTGAGTGGACGTACACTGAATAAGTTCCCATCACTGATTGTCGATCTAGTAGATCTCTATCCAACGAGTAAGACATATGTTCGTATCTACAAGGGACCTGCCGTCGAGAACTACACAGGAGAGCAAATCATTCTTCAGGAAGTGGTGGCCAATGACTATGACCCGACCAACTTCAACACGGTAACGCCTCAGCGTGAAACCCAGATCATTTCCTCTGAAAGCTGGAACCACAGCGAGCTTGAGGATGGTGAGTATACAGTCGAAATCATCACTGAAACGCCATTCACAGAGCAAGTGGTGGACGCAGACGGTAATCCTGTGGGGATTAATACAAAGAAGCTTAGACTGGTTTATTCGACCTTTAGCTTGAAGCGTACTGTCCAGTTCTTTGGTAACGCGACAGACTCAGAGAATAAGTAGTCGCTTATTAGTACCGACATATTTAATGAAAGCACCAAGCGATTGCTTGGTGCTTTTTTTATTTCTAAGTTTAGGCCGTGAGGGTTATGTCCTTGAGGTTCTTTGCTATACTATTTGGTTGCCTGATGGCTGCAGTATTATGAGCAATGGGTATGTCTGAGCTCTAACATAATTTGATGTGTAATGTCTGATCTGGGCTCACGCCAATCATCGAGATTGTGGGGGATTGGTATTTAATGGTTGAAATTTAGGGGGTTATCCTTTAAGAAGGTCACTGATTGCTCGTGTTTGTCGATTTTTTATCAATCAGTCAGCTTGGGCGTCTTAACCAAATCCCCCCGAAAAAATGAAAACAGTGATTACTACCCTGGGAGCTGCAGGTTTGCTGACAGCAGCTTCACATGCTGATCTAACGCTGGCCGCTCCAGGCATGGAGACCGCAGAAAGTTATCAAGGAGCCAGCATCCAAGAGAGTATAGCTCTTGGCAACTTTTATGAATATAAGGTAACAGGCTATTCTTGGCTTCTAGTCGCAGGTAAGCCGTACGATGGTAAAATTCACCCGTCCTCTGGACAGCTGGTAACCTCTACTGGTAACGATCAGTATACAGGCCAGTCCACAGCCCAGGCTTCTATCTTAGGAACGAAGAGTGGCAGCAAGTGGGTTGTTTCGAGTGCCAGTCTGACTGCTTACAATATCGAAGACGATGCTTCTGAGAGTGTACTTTTTGATTCTCCAATTATCTTCAAAAACGAGGATGTATCTGTGAGCTGTAGCGAGACGACAAACATGGAAAGTGATGTCGAGAGCTACATCATCGTACACGGAGTTTCCATGAAGGAGCCACCTGTGCCTACAGGTGACCTTCAAGTCAATGGTTTGGTTCGTGAAGGCTATCACACTAGCATTAACTGGATTCTCAAGCGCGAAGGCATAGAAGGAACAGAGCCTTCCGTAAATACAGGTGTCTGGACGGATGATTCCACCCCTGGCGAGACTTCCGCCAAGCCTCCTGGACAGGAGAAAAAAGAAACGGACCCCACCTCAACTGATTCTTCCAATACTGGTGAAGATTCGACCAAGAACAACAACGGTCACGGTAACAATATTGATGGTGTAGATTCCTCTAACCCTGCCCAGCAGAGTAAGAACAAGTGGGATGATTCTGATCCTAATGTTGATGATGAGAAAAAGTAGTCTAATCGTCATTGTTGGAATTCAGGCCCAGTAATGATCTGGGTCTGATTCTACAGGCTTAATCTAAACTTTATGTCCTCTATGAATTTCTTGCTCTGACGCTTATGAAGGGCATCTCTGGTGTTACTTCGGGAGCCAGTCTTTACGGCATAACGAACTACTCCTGTCATTTGAGAGGTGAAATCCAGAGATGGTTTGGCAGTAGGCAGAGACTAGATATAGGCAGTCTTGGTCGGTAGCTCCAGGCGCACATACGTGGCTGAGAAACCCATTCTCAAGACAGATACGCTCAAGACTATAGTATCCATGAAGCTTTGGGTGACGAAAGAGCTAAGCAATAGATAGGAATCAATACTATGTATAAAAAAGGGATCAAATTACTGGCAGCATGCCAGCTAGCGGTTATCTCGCTATTTTCTCAAGTCAGTACGGTGAGTGCCGCTACAGACTTTATTCTGCAAATCACGCCAGCACAGGCCACTTATGACTCAGACCTAGGCGCATGGATGTGGACCAATCCGGAGACTAACTTGTATGAGCAGGCTACCGTGGTTCAGATCGATGTGGCTGGTCCAGACGGAGTGGGTGTCGAATCAGGAGATGTCATTTCTTCTATGCCAATCGATAAATACGGATCACGCTTTATCCTCTTTGGCTCCGGGATGACACCGGATACCAACTTGTACAACCTGAAGGAAAAACTGGTACACCCCTACCGACCGCAGGTGGAGATCGTAACAAGTTCCGAGGACCAGTACGAGGGAGTTACTCGTACCCGAGCCGATGAGAAATATCAGGGAAAGATCTATATCACGAACTTGATCGGTGACACCACAGCGCCAGAGTCCAGTCGTAAGGTGCTCTTGGAGGTTCTAACCTCAGAGTACGAGGAAGGGCGTGATCGAATCTCTGAGTATGGAGATCTCAAGAGAGTGGTAGAGCAGATATACATAGTGAGAGAGGGGGACACTTGGTATTTCGAAGATGTGGATACTGAAGAGCGCGTATCATTCTCGCCTAAGTCTGAGATTAAAGATGGAATCCAATATTATACCCTGCAGTGTAGTACTCTGACATCGCTTTACAGTGATTTAGAGTTCAAGCAGAAGGGGGAAGAGTATATCCGGGTGCTGGGGCTTCCTAACGAATTCGAATTTGTGGTGGATGAGCACGGTAACCTAAAACAGGCGGATTGGCAGATTATCGATGAAGAAAAAGTCCAGGTATGGCCGATTGCTGATGCTTCGCTTCTTGCCAAACTGGCGGATGAACCATTCACACTGAGTGGACGTACGCTAAACAAATTCCCAACTCTCATTGTCGATCTGGTGGATTTATATCCGACAAGTAAGACCTATGTGAGAATCTATCAGGGTCAAGCTGTAGAGAACTACACTGGAGAACAAATCATTCTTCAGGAGGTGGTAGCAAATGACTATGACCCGACAAACTTCAATACGGTAACGCCGCAGCGTGAAACTCAGATTATTGCCGCTGAAAGCTGGGATCATAGTGAGCTTGTCGACGGTGATTACACGGTGGAAATTATCACTGAAACTCCGTTTACAGAGGAGGTGCTAGATGGGTCTGGTAATCCTGTAGGAATTACGACTAAGAAGCTTCGCTTGGTCTACTCGACTTTTACTTTGAAGCGCACCGTAGAGTTTTTCGGAAATGCTACTGATTCAGAGAATAAGTAGTCTTTGCTGCTAAATTCTAAACATAAAAAAGCACCAAGCTTAGCTTGGTGCTTTTTTATGTTTAGAATTTGAGTTGAGCCTGCTGAGGAGGCTGGGGTTTAGCCTTCAATGCCGAGGAGATTCTTGCGCATGCGGGCGAGGATGCCTGCGCAGTAATCCTTGTCTCCTCCTCTTACTTCGGCAGTAGCCCAGCCAGAGTAGTTGATTTCGGTGAGGGCGCGGCGTACGTCGAGCCAGTCGACATCGCCTTCGCCGATTTTGGTGAAGCCGCCTTTGACTCCCCAATCCTTGACGTCGAGTTTGACGATGCGGCTACCGAGGGCTCGGATCCAGTCGGCTGGCTTGCCGAACTTCTGGATATTGCCGATATCGAAGTAGCTGCCAACCCATGGGCTGTTGATTTCATCGAGGTACTTGACGAGTTTTTCAGCTGTTTGATTGTTGCCGCCTTTGGGGTCGTAGAGGAAGTTGTTCCAGACATTCTCGATGAGGATGCGCTGACCATTGATGGCCGCATGAGGGATGGCCTTGTGCAGCACCTCAATGGAACGTTCCCAGGCTTGTTGGTGGGTAGTCTTGTTGTTGACGACTGCTGGTACAACGAGAACCGCATTACCGCCTACTAGGGCAGAGTCATCAATTGCGGTGATGAGGTCTTTGAGGGCCTTTTCACGGGTTTCCTCCGATTCAGAGGAAAGCTGGACGCGCCAGTGGGTGGAATCGACTACGCCGTGGATTGGGAAGTTATACTTCTGGGAGGCAGCAAGGCAGGCCTTCTTGTCCAATCCGCCAGGTGAGTTGAGCTCCATGCCGTCATAGCCGAGTTCTTGAATCCCTTTGAATTTTTCATCCGGGTTCTTGCCGAAGCCGATCATGCCAATTTTCAGGGATAGTTTGATGCGTTCTGGAGATAATTGAACATTTTCTGCTTTGTCTTGGGCAAAGGTGCGTGTGGCGAGAGCAGCCGTGGCCAGTGATGTAGTAGTGAGGAAATTACGTCGAGTGGTCATAATACAGTCGGTGTTACGTGAGTTCTTACGTCTAGTTATCAGGGAACTGAGACATTATGCACGGTCGATGAAGCGTTTTTTGAGGTGAGCTAAATGGTATTCAGGGTTCGTGGTTTCGCCGCTCGCTGATTTCATGAGCTCCTGAGGTAGCAGGGTGCTGCCTTTGGAGTGGATTTCTCGACGCATCCAATCAAGGAGAGGCTTGAAGTCTGCTGCTTCATAAGCTGTTTTGATGGAAGAATCCTTGATAGCTGCGTTGAAGAGTTGTGACGCGTTCAGGTTACCCATTGTATAGGTTGGGAAATAGCCTAGTCCACCCATGGACCAGTGAATGTCTTGGAGGCATCCTTTTGTGTCAGATGGTGGGGTGAGGCCGAACATTTCTTGGAAGAGTGCATTCCAGGCGTCTGGAACTTCTTCTACAGTAATGTCTCCATTAAGAAGTCGGCGTTCTAGGTTGAAGCGGAGTAGGATGTGTAAATCATAAGTGGCTTCATCGGCATCGACACGAATGAAGGAGTACTTGGCTTGATTGATGGAGTAGAGAAATTCTTCCAAGCTCCAGTCCTTCAGGTCGTCAAAAAGTTCTTGGGCTCGTGGGAACCAGCGGTTCCAGAAGCTTCGAGAGCGTCCTACATGGGCTTCCCAGAGCAGTGATTGAGATTCATGGATGCCAAGGGAGACGGAATTCCCCGAGGGGAGGCCGAACTCGCTGGCGGGAAGTCCTTGCTCATAGAGACCATGGCCGGTTTCATGCATCACGCCGAAGAGTGAGGCTGTGAAGTCATTTGGATAGTAGCGGGTGGTGAGGCGTACATCCTGTGGGCCTAGTGTAGTACAGAATGGGTGCGTAGTGGTATCGATTCTGCCATTATTGAAATCGAAACCGATGGACTCAGCGACTTCGCGATTGAGGATTTGTTGTTGCTCGACTGGGAAATTGCCGTCGATGGTGCGTGCAGGATTCGCCTGGCACTTCTCGACAGCTTCTTTGGCTAGTTGCGTGATGCCGGGCTGGAATTGATCAAAAATGGCGGCGATGTCCGAGGTTTTGGCACCTCGCTCGTAACCAGAAAGAAGAGCGTCGTACTTTTCGTCCTCGTATCCCCAGAGTTCGGCTTTCTCGCGAGCAAGATCGAGTAGCTTGTGGAGGTGTGGAGCAAATTCAGCAAAATTATTGTCCTTACGTGCTTTCGCCCAAGCGGGCTTGGCTAGCGAGGTTGTCTCGGAGTTGCGCTCGACGAGCTCTTTAGGAAGCTTGGTGGCTCTGTCGAAGTGGTGTCTCCACTCACGAATGTTGGCGGCGATAGTTGGGTTGAGATGAGTTTCATCTTCACAGCTTTCCAGTAGCGATCTGTATTGGTCAGATGTTCTGAGTTCGTGGGCTTTACCTGACAGGTAGGCTAGCTGCTTGGAACGGTGTGCAATGGCGCCTTCCGGCATGTAGGTTTCCTGGTCCCAACCGAGAGTGGATGCTGTGGTGCCGATTAGCGTGATTTCTTGATTGAGTGCAACGAGAGAGTTGTAGGCATCTGACATAGAGGTAGACCTATCATTGTGGGGAATCAGGACAAGGCAGATCGGCTGCTGTTGTGTCCTTTTTCTGTCTGATTCGCCTTATCAGCCAGATGAAGCCAAGCAGGATGATAAAGAGTATGGCTACGAGTGATGCTGGAATCCACCAAGGTAGAGGGATGGAACTCTGCATGATGATGGGCTGATTGACGTAGTTTTTGAGCTTGATAGACCATTGGAGGCTTTTCTTGTCTTCGGAAATGAGGGTGGCGTTGCTATCGCTGACAGCTTTGGGCAGGTGTAGGATGTAGCGGAATTCTGATTCCCCGAGAATCTCCGGGTTCTTGATCTTCCCCTCAAACAATGGCTTGAGATTCACTTCCCGTTTGATGTCGATATCCAGACCACGAACAGACACTTCAAACTTCCCCATAAGGGCGCAGGCTTTATCTAGCAGAGCTTGCATCTCCGGGTTGAGTTTCGGGGCTTCTGGACCGCATAATTCGTTTTCGTAGATTTCTGCGACTTCTATGATGGAGGTGAATTCAAGTCTGGCTTCAATGCGCTGCATGCCAAAACCAGAAGCAGATTTGGAAAAATGAGTAAGCTTAAGACTGTCGTGCTTATCGGCTATCTTATTCAGATAAACCTCCAGACTCGTGGCATCATCTTCGTTTAGCGCGCGTGTAGGAATGTTATAGGAGATCTGTGCTGACCCGGACCCATCCTCAAGAACCGTAATCTCCTCCTGTCCATCAAGGCAGGAAGACGACAGGCAGCACAGTGTGCATAGGGCAATAGCGTAGACGAGCCGCAGCAAGGAAAGTCTCATGGATGAGAACATAGTGGTGAGAAGGAGAGGGTAAAGGTTTATTGAGACAGGGATATCACTTGAATCTATCGAGATCCATTTGTACTTCAATTCCATGGAAAATAAATGGCATCACCAGCTTCGTGAGCTCTTCTTCGGAGAAGTCCAGAAGGTCGAATACACGAATGAACAAGGTGTGGAATATATAGCGAATGAGACGATTTCTCTGCCAGCTCAGTTGGCGGTGGACGGTGTTTTGTTTTTGGGCCTACTCTTGGTCTCTTTTGTTATCTATTTGGTGGTTAAGCGTGTCGTTTTCCGAGTCGTTGAGAAGCTGGTACACGCCACAAACACTGATTGGGATGACGAGTTTCTGAGAAGTCGCATATTCCGATGGATCGCGTTGGTGGTACCGACAGTGATTATCTGGAAATATGTGGGTGATGTGTTTAATCCGATTGCCTTTGGATTGGAGAGCAAAACCAATAGCATCATCTATGTTCGCGACGGGATTGTCGTCGTGGCTAAAATCCTGACGGTGGTCTTTTCCATGCTGTGTTTCAACTCGATCTTGAACACGGGGGAAAGGATCTACATGCGTTTTGAAGTTTCCAAGAAGCTGCCGATGAAGAGCTTTCTTCAGGTTCTCAAAATTATTTTGGTGCTGATAGGTATTATCTTAATTGTCGCCAGTATCATGGGGGAATCACCCATGTTGATTTTCTCAGGCTTGGGTGCTGCCACAGCGATTCTCATGTTGATTTTTAAGGATGCGATCCTAGGGTTGGTAGCTGGCGTTCAGCTCAGTGCGAATCAGATGGTGACGCCGGGGGACTGGATTGAGATGCCCAAGTTCGGAGCCGACGGCGAGGTGATGGAAGTGGCATTGACCACGGTGAAAGTGCGAAACTGGGATATGACGATCAGTACTGTGCCCACCTACGCACTCATTTCCGATAGCTTCAAGAACTGGCGTGGAATGAGTGAGAGTGGGGTGCGCCGAATCAAACGTTCTCTCAATTTTGATATGCAGAGTGTCACATTTCTTAACAAGGATATGATGGCCAAGATGCGCGAGATTAGCCTGCTTAAAGGCTATCTTGAGAAGAAGGAGAAGGAGATTGCAGCCTGGAATGCTGAGAAGAAGGCGCACGAGGATGATCTGATTAATGCCCGCGCAATGACCAATATTGGAACCTTCCGCGCTTATGTCTGGGAGTATCTGACCAATCACCCGGGAATTGATGAGAAGCACACGATTCTGGTGCGCCAGCTTCAGCCTGGTGAGAATGGCCTTCCGATTGAGGTCTACGCCTTTACCAACAACAATGCTTGGGTGGCCTATGAGGGAATCCAAAGTGATATCTTTGATCACCTGATTTCAGTCTCGAAATTCTTTGGTCTTCGTATCTTCCAGCGCCCGAGTGGCATGGACTTTGACCGATTCAAGCACACGCTGTAACAGTCCCATTTAAGGCTGAATAGGCTTTTCAAGAGAGGAGATGCGGGGTATGGGGACGCATATGCGTTTGTACGATACACTGAAGCGTGAGGTCAGCGAGCTGAAGCCATTGGACGGAGATACTTTTGGTTTCTATGCCTGTGGACCCACCGTGTATGGGCCTGCCCACATCGGTAACTTCCGCACCTTCGTGGTTCAGGATGTATTTCGTCGCACTCTGGAGCTCGGTGGCACCAAGACCAAGCACGTGAGAAATCTCACGGATGTGGACGACAAGACCATACGTGACTCACAGGCAGCCGGCCAGACGCTCAAGGATTTTACTACTGGCTGGACCGAGAAATTCCATGCCGACTGCGCTGCGCTGAACTGTCTGGAGCCACACATTGAGCCAGGTGCTGTGGATCATATCCCTCAGCAGATCACCATGATCGAAGAGCTGATCGAAAAAGGTCACGCCTACGCGGCGGAGGACGGCAGCGTGTATTTCAAGATTTCCTCCTACCCTGAGTATGGCAAGCTCTCTCACCTAGACGAACGTGAGTTAGATCTTGGCCACACGCAGAACCAGCGCGCCAATGACAGCGATGAGTACGAGAAAGACAGCGTGGCTGATTTTGTGCTCTGGAAGGCGCGTCGTGATGAAGACGGTGCAAATTTCTGGCAAAGCCCTTGGGGTGAAGGCCGCCCTGGCTGGCACCTCGAGTGCTCTGCGATGATTCGCGAGTATCTAGGTGAAAGCTTTGACTTGCACTCCGGTGGTGAAGACCTCGTCTTCCCACATCACGAGAACGAAATCGCCCAGAGCAAGTGCTCCTGCGGTGGTGATTTTGCAGCCCACTGGTTCCACATTACCCACCTTCTTGTCGAAGGGAAGAAGATGTCCAAGAGTCTGGGGAATTTCTATCGTCTCGATGATCTTCTAGAAAAAGGCGCGACTCCGGCGGAAGTCCGTTTTACCCTCATCGGTGCTCATTACCGCAAGCAGCTGAACTTCACTCTCGATAGTATCCACGCGGCTCGCGAGGCACTTGGTAAGCTGGTAAAGGCCGAACGTGCGTTGGCAGAGGCTGCTGGCGTGGATGAGGCTCCATCCTACGAAGAGCTGATTGGGTTGGAGGATAAAGGTTTATTCGACAATGCCTGGTTGGGTCTCAATGAGGATCTTAATACTCAGCGTGCTATCGGTGCCATGTTCGGTGCTCTCCGTCGTGCCCAGAACGAGCCGGATCCGCTGGTACAGTGGAAGGGGCTTCACTTCATTCTCGCAGCTTTAGGTATCCAGTTGCCTGTGGTAGAAGAAGAGGAAGCGCTTGAAGTGCCGGAGGAGGTGAAGGTTCTCGCCGAAGAGCGCTGGGCTGCCAAGCAGAGCAAGGACTGGGCGAAGTCCGATGAGCTCCGCGACAGACTTCGTGACCTGGGCTGGATGGCTAAGGATGGAAGCGATGGCTATTCACTGGAAAAAATCTAAGCTCACATTACGTTTAAATCATCATGTTGATCAGACCACGCCGTAACCGCAAAAGCGCCGCTATCAGGGACCTCGTTAGAGAGACGACTCTATCTGCGGGGGATTTCATCTATCCACTTTTCGTCCATGATTCCGATGAGAATGTGGATATAGCCGCGATGCCGGGTTGCAAGCGATGGAGTATCGAAGGTTTGGTCAAGGAGGCTGGTGAAGCTTACGATCTGGGTGTGCCGGCAGTGGTGATCTTCCCAGCGATCAAGGAGGAACTGAAAACGAGCCAAGCCGAGGAGTGTTTCAATCCTGACGGTTTAGTGCCTCGCGCTATCAAGGCGCTCAAGGCCGCTTATCCTGATCTCTGTGTGATGACTGACA
This sequence comes from Rubritalea squalenifaciens DSM 18772, assembly GCF_900141815.1. Taxonomy (NCBI): domain Bacteria; kingdom Pseudomonadati; phylum Verrucomicrobiota; class Verrucomicrobiia; order Verrucomicrobiales; family Rubritaleaceae; genus Rubritalea; species Rubritalea squalenifaciens. Next base: position 67,305 of record NZ_FQYR01000007.1, on the reverse strand, counting down.
TCGCGCTCGATCCCTACAATGCAGACGGTCACGACGGTATTGTGCAGGATGGTGAAATTCTCAATGACGAAACTGTCGAGGTGCTATGCAAGCAGGCTCTTTGCCATGCTGAGGCGGGTGCGGATATCGTATCCCCAAGTGACATGATGGATGGCCGTGTGCAGGCGATCCGTGAGGAGCTTGATGGTGCAGGATATCACGGTGTATCCATTGTGGCATACTCCGCGAAGTACGCCTCAGCCTACTATGGGCCTTTCCGTGGTGCACTTGATTCCGCTCCTAAAGCCGGTGACAAAAAGACCTATCAGATGGATTACGCGAACGTACGTGAAGCCATCCGCGAGGTCATGCTGGACGAGGAGGAAGGCGCCGATATGGTGATGGTGAAACCGGCAGGTGCTTATCTCGACATTATCGCCAAGGTGAAGGAGGCGACTACTCTTCCTGTGGCCGCATACCAAGTCAGCGGAGAATATCTTATGATCAAGAGCGCTTCTGCTGCTGGCTGGGTGAATGAGGACGCCGTGGTAATGGAGAGCCTGATGGCGATCAAGCGTGCAGGAGCTGATGTGATTTTGACCTACTTTGCCAAAGATGTTGCGAAAAGGTTGAAGTAGTTGGTTTTCTTGAGTCTACGCTGATACGTGAGGCCCTCTAGGACAGGTCTGCTGTGAAAAATGTTGGCAGATCGGTCTGAGGAGTGTTGGATACACGGCGCAAGCATGAGTGAAGCTAAGAAAAGTAAGGCACAGGTATTTGGTGCGAGGTTGTTCAGTACCGTACTTCTGGCTGTCATCGTTTCCGCTACTTTTTTTAGCGGCAATGCTTGGGCATTTATGGGGCTGATCGCTTTTCTCTCGATAGCCTCCAGTCTTGAATATTTTCGCATGACCAAGCTGGGAGAGATTCCCAGTATGCAAAAGTGGGGCGTGACGCTCAGTGCGCTTTATGCGATTTCCGTGAGCATCGTTTTTGCCAGAGAGGGAGTTTTTGGCTACGCGACGGTTCATTATCTCGACACGGTATTCATCAGTATCCTGGTGTTAGGTGCGTTTATCTGGCAATTGCGCAAGGCTGTTGATGGCATGAAGCCGCTCATCGAGGTGGCTACAACCGTGCTGGGTTTCATTTATATACCGATACTGTTTGGTTTTGTGGCCAAGCTTTGCTTTCTGCCCGGACTGGTGCAGTTTAAAGCTAATATGCCTGAAGTGCCAGGAGCGTGGTTGGTGCTCTGGGTGGTGGCCGTGACAAAGTGTACAGATATTGGCGCCTACTGCACGGGAACTTTGATCGGGAAGAACAAGATGATTCCTCACATTAGCCCAGGTAAGACTTGGGAAGGTTTCTATGGCTCGATTGTAATCTCGCTTGGAGTTGGCTGTGCTCTCTATGCATGGAAAGCTCAGGAATTAGCAATCTTCGGGGGCTGGACGCATGTCATTATTCTCGGAGTTCTTCTGCCACTCCTAACTGTTGTTGGTGATCTGGCGGAGAGTGTCATCAAGCGCAGTTTGAGTGTGAAGGACAGTGGTAACACACTGCCTGGCATTGGCGGGGCCTTGGATTTGATTGATAGTATTTGTTTCACGGCTCCGGTCGCGTTCTTGTATCTGATGTGGTTTGTATAGGTGATTGTGATGAAGAGAAAGAAAGTGGTCATTCTGGGGTCGACTGGCTCGATCGGTACCAGTGCTCTGAAAGTGGCTCAGGAGATTCCTGAGAGAATGGAGGTCGTAGGGCTAGCTGCCGCGAACAGCGTGTCTTCATTGGCTCAGCAGGTGAGGGAGACAGGGGTGAAGCATGTTGCCATTTACAATGAATCCAAGGAATCGGAGTTGCGCGCGGCCATTCCAAACGATGTAAAAATCTACACAGGTCTTGAAGGATTAGTGGAGCTCTCTCGTTTAGAGGGGGCTGACATGGTGCTCGTTTCCATCGTCGGTACTGCAGGACTGTATCCGGCTCTGGCGGCGATCGAAGAAGGTAAGGAACTTGCTGTGGCGAGTAAGGAAATCCTTGTGATGGCTGGTGAGCTAGTCATGGGGGCGGCTGCGAAGAAGGGGGTGAAAGTGCTCCCTGTGGATAGTGAGCACAATGCGATTTTTCAGTGTCTAGACGGACATCGTGGAGGTGAGAAAGAGATTTCACGTCTTATACTAACAGCCTCAGGTGGGCCTTTCCGTACCTGGGAGGCTAACAGGTTGGAAGGTGTGCAGTTAGAGCAGGCGCTCAAACATCCGACCTGGGAGATGGGGCGCAAGATCACGATAGATTCTGCAACTCTGTTCAACAAAGGTCTCGAAATGATTGAGGCGCGTTGGTTGTTTGATGTGGAGATGGATCGGGTGGATGTGATTGTCCATCCTCAAAGTATCGTGCACTCCATGGTGGAGTTTATTGACGGCAGTGTCTTGGCTCAACTTAGTACGACAGACATGTGCTTCCCAATCCAGTATGCGGTGACATGGCCTGAGCGGGTCAGTAATGGGCTGAAGCCTTTGAACTTTGCTGAGCTCGGAAAGTTGGAATTTGAGGCTGCCAGAAGGGATGTATTCCCGGCGATTGATCTGGCCGTCAGGGCTGGGAGTGTCGGGGGGACTTTGCCCGCGGTGCTCAATGCAGCTAATGAAGTGGCTGTGGATGCCTTCGTGGATCGTAAGATAGGCTTCACTGATATCTGGAGGCTTGTTGGGCAAACCATGGATGCTCACACGGTGGGCAGAGGTATAACTCTAGATGAGCTGATCAAGGCTGATGCTGACGCCAGAGAGTATGCGGCCAGCTTGGTGTAACAGCCTTTGATTTGATTCCTGCTCAGAATAGAAATAGGTTCATGCTGAGCAAGAATCTTAAGCCGGTGTGCGATAGCTGTCTCTATTCGACAGGAAGCTCAATGTAGCCAGACTTGCTCTTTGACTCGTCAGGAGCGACTTCGGTTGAGGCTGCTTTTTGGGGAGCAATCATGGACTGTAGTTCTTCAGCCCATTTAGTTGCATCGTTGTGACTGATAAACTTTGAGATGTGAGTGAGCATGCGGGTAGCGGCTCCGGCCTCATCGCCAGCCAGGAAAACCTCTTTCTCCATTTTCCAGACTAGTTTGGGTTTTTTCTCGGCCATGTATTTTTCATAGGCCGGAGGAAGCATATCCTTCTTCATGCCGATGGATTTATCTTTAGGCACATGTGCCCACTCAAGTAGAGCTTGTTCCTCATAGTTGAGGCGCTCTAGCCATGCAGAGCGTAGTAAGCTGGCTTTTCCGGCGTCGCGTAGTGGTGGGAAAATGAGTTTTTCGTAGATCTCGCTGATGGCGAGAGGGGAGCTAGGCCAATTTTCTACCTTCATGGCGCCAAATCCATAGGCTCTGGCAAAGACGGATGAGCTGGCACCTTGTCTGAGGATGTTTTCTTGGCCTTTAAGTTTACTGGCATCCTTGAAGATGTTCTGAAGTGCCTGTCTGGCTTTTGGTCCCAGCTTGTTGATGTCTTCTTCTGATCGTGCAGCCTCGATCGTGAGCACGAGCCAATTCAGTTGGTGGCGCAAGGCGCACTTGAAAGATGGATCAGAATAGCGGTCTTTTTGATTCCTTTTCCAATCACGGAAATCACTGCTTTTCTTCCCCTGGTTTTCGAAATCAGCGAGTTCCACGCAATTGAGGTAAAGTTCCATAGCAGCAGTCTCAGATTGGATGGCTTGCTTGTAGGCTTTATAGGCGGTGGCCTGTCTCTGAGTGAGGGTCTCCTGACTTTTGTGGAGGAGTTCCTCCAGACGCTTGGAGAGTTTTTCTCGTTCGGCATTGGTGAGTTCGTCTGCATTGGCTTGTGGCAACATGCAGAAGAGGAGAGCTGGAACTAAGGTTTTGGTGAGATTGGGTCTCATAGGTATGTATGCGTTGGTGTTTTTTGAAGAGAGGTTACCAATAACATTCATCTTGGTAGCTCATTTGCTGGCTTAGTTGCCTATCTGTTGCTGGGAGGACACAATGTGAAAGACATAGCAACCGGTACCACTCAAGTAAACGATAAGACCACCGGTTCTATTAGCCTACATGACTGAAAAAAGGGAATTACTGGATTTTAAGTCTCAAGCTGGAACGCAAAAAGGGCGGATTCGATGAATCCGCCCCTCAATGAAGATGATGCAGTCTCAGAAATCTAGAGACCAAGTTTGTTCTGGATGATTTCCGTGACGATTTTCGGGTTGGCCTTCCCTTTGGAGGCCTTCATGACCTGTCCGGTAAGCCAGTTGGCCATCTTAGGGTTCCCTCCTTGAATCTCGGCCACTTTATCGGGGTTGGCTGCAATGACTTCGTCGACGATTCCCTCGATTTCCGAGCTATCTGCAGGCTCGAAGCCAAGCTCCTTGGCGATCGCGGCAGGTTCTTTGTCTGGGTTTTCCCAAAGAACGTCGAAAATTTCCTTGGCCTGGTTGTTGGCAACTTGGCCTGATTCGACCAGGGCGACGAGTTGGCCAATCGATTCAGGTTTGAGAGGGTTGTCAGCGAGTGTGAGGCTGGTGTCGTTGAGTTTGCCGAGAAGAGTGTTAATGATCCAGTTGGCGATCTTCTTGCCTGTCTTCTTGTCGGTGGCAGCCGCTTCGAAGTAGTCGGCGAGGGCGAACTCTGAGGTGAGAACACCGGCGTCGTATGTGCTTACCCCGTAATCAGCGACGAAGCGGTCGCGTTTTTCATGTGGAAGTTCAGGAACGTGGGAGCGCATTTTTTCTACGAGCTCACTGGTGCGGACGGGGAGAAGGTCAGGCTCTGGAAAGTAGCGGTAGTCGTGGGAGTCTTCCTTGATACGCATGACGGAGGTCTGACCGGTATTCGGATCCCAGCGCAGGGTGGCCTGCTGTTGCTCGATGCCCATGTCGAGTTCTTCGATCTGGCGATCAATCTCGTAGTAGATTGCTAGACGGACGGCGGAAATGGAGTTGAGGTTCTTGATTTCAAGCTTGGTGCCGAGTTCGTCTGTGCCTTTCTTGCGGACTGAGATGTTTACGTCACAGCGCATCTGGCCTTTCTCCATGTCGGCGTCTGAGATCTTGCCGTACTGGAGGATCTGCTGGAGGGACTTGAGGTAGGCGTAGGCTTCCTCAGCGGAATCGATGTCCGGCTCGGTCACGATCTCCATGAGAGGTGTGCCGGCACGGTTGTAGTCGATAGTGGAAGCGTTGGCGAGGTGGGTGGATTTGGCCACATCTTCTTCGAGGTGGATGCGGTTCATCTTCACGGCCTTGCCTGGATTGACGATGTGCTTCTGGGCGTCCTTGTGGTAGGCGAGGTCGTAGAGTGGTACTTCACCGCCCATGCACAGAGGTAGATCGAACTGTGTGAGCTGGTAGTTCTTCGGCATGTCCGGGTAGAAGTAGTTCTTACGGTCCCACTTGGAGACTTCCGGGGTGGTGCAGCCGAGTAGCATGCCTGCGAGGATGGTTTGCTCGATAGCGTGCTTGTTGAGCACGGGAAGAGCTCCAGGGAGGCCAAGGCAGACAGGGCAGACATTGGTGTTAGGGTCGTGACCATATCCTGCGCGGCAGGAGCAGAACATCTTGGATTCAGAATTGATCTGGCAGTGGACTTCGAGGCCGATAGTTGGGATGTAGTCTTCGCGAGGCATGGGCTGGTTTGTCTAAAAATCGTTGTCTGCGGCTTTCTAGCGGAGGTTCAGGGTCTGTTCAATGTCGATTTCTGCAATGGCAGACTTAAGCTCTGGATCGCTGATGAGATTCGAGAGTTCCGGGTAGGATAGCAGGGACTTCAGGTCATTCTCGTCGATGGCTTTAACGACTTCCTGATTCATCATGAAGACGGTTACTTTTTCCTGCAGCAGGGTCTCCTTGAGGGTCGGCGTAGTGGCCAGCTTGGTGTAATTCTCAGTGGATGTGATGCGCATTGCGGCGATCTTGACGAGGGTGTGATCGACTGGATCGTGAATGGGGTGGAAGTCCGCAATATGCTTGCCGACGGTGGAGTGGGCGAAGGCTTGCTTGATTTTGGAGACGAGCGGGAGATCCGTTGGTGGGTTTTCGCTGTCCTGAGCGAGCCAGTATTCGATCTCTTGCTTTGAGCCGACCTCAATGAGCTGGTTCATACCGAACCAGAGTGAGCCGAGTGCAAGTACGGTGCCGAGGATCATGCCAAATGCGCCCGAGCCTTTCTTCTCGTTTGCTGAGAGGTTGTCGAAGGGATTGAGGAGGAAACGCAGTACGGTACGAACCAAAAGGAAGGTGCAGAGCCCGGCGACGAGTGAAATGAATAGAGGAACCCATTCAGGGAGAGAGGGGAACTGATTCTTTGATATGTCAGTTGTCCCCAAGAAGGTGAAGTAGGTTGTTGCCGCCCCTGATCCCAGGGTGATGAAGGTGAGTACAAGCTTGAGTGTGCCCTTGATGAAACCCAGTAAAGCAAAAGCGACGGCAATAGCTGTAAGTAGGCTAGATGCTGTTAGGTTGCTGGGGTCAATATTCATCAGTTGCTCGGAAGTGTTGAACCTGGGTGCTCAGGCAGTGAGCTAACGAAGTCAGGATGTAGTTTGTAAATCCGATAGTAATCGTTTTGCTCTTTCTTAGCGAAGATTCTGTTGATTGCGAATAAGCGTCTTTTCAAGTAATGAAATCCGACCAAATAAGGAGCAAGGAGTAGGGTGGGGATGATGGTAAATTCGATATTGTAACAAAGAATGAAAACTGCACCCAGAGGCAGAATGGACAGGATGATCATATTCGCCTTCTGGCGGCGAGACTTCTCTATCTGTTTCTGGTCTATGTGACCGTTGAACGTAACGAGTTGTGCGAAAGGATTGAAGCGGCCACTACGTATGGGGATATGAATGCTTTCGGTCTTGGCGCTGCCAGGGAGAAGCTTTCCAGTAATGACGCACCTTTTTCCGTTTGAAGAGCGCAAACTAACCTTGGTGATAACCTCCGAGCCTGCGGAATACGGACCGTCTGAGATGATCTCAGGTGAGGTCTGTGGCGTGGTATAAGGATTGGCAGCGTTCGCCTCCATCATTATTTAACTGGGAATATGTCTGGCGGCATTGGTGGGAAGAGTGCCAGAAAGTCAGGGTGTGCGCCCTTGACGAAGAAGATCTTATTCTTGGCACGCTTCACTTTGATGACTGGCAAGAACGCGCTCATGATGGCCAGTATGATCCAGCAGATCAATAAGGCCAGCGCAGTAAAACCGAGTAGTGCGGATTCAGTAGTGCCAGCTGCAATGAAGAGTGCTAAGCTAACTAGAAAGCACGTGATACCCACAGTGGCTATGAGGTTTTTTTTACGTCTTAGCTTATTCTCGTAATAGATTTTTGTGTTTAGCTTTTGCTGGACGATTAGAATGATGATTATTGCAGGCAATAAGCCTAGCAGTAAAAGTAGCAGATATGCGGGGTGGGCATACGTTAGCTGCTTCTTATGGGTTTTTTGTCCATCAGGAATCGGAGCTCCGCTGACGATGTAGCAAGGAGGGCTCTCGAAATCTCTTGTAAGGACCAGCAGTTTATTGTCCTGGTATGCACCTGTGTTGGAGGGTACAAAGCTCTGCAGATTTGACTCAGAAGGGGGAGCGTAAGGGTTTTGAGTGTCGCTCATTGTTTGCTTGAGGGATTATAGACCACACTGCGCGCGCTGGCGAAGTAGGTGATCTACGAGGATCAGGTTAGCCATGGCCTCTACCATCGGGACTGCACGCGGGAGAACGCAGGCATCGTGGCGGCCTCTGCCCTTCAGCTCTGTGTCTTCGTGGCTAGTGGAGACTGTAGGCTGTTCGGTCATGATAGTCGCAGTCGGTTTGAAGGCGACGCGGAAGATGATATTTTCCCCGTTGGAGATGCCGCCTTGTACACCGCCGGAGCGGTTGGTTTTGGTGCGGACTTTATCGCCTTCCATGAAGAAGTGGTCGTTGTGCTCGCGGCCGGTAAGGAGTGTGCCGCCGAATCCAGAGCCGATTTCAAAGCCTTTGGTGGCAGGGAGAGACATCATGGCTTTGGCTAGGTCTGCCTCGAGCTTGTCGAAAACTGGAGCGCCGAGGCCAGCGGGGACGTTGCGGATCACGCACTCTACCACTCCGCCGACAGAGTTACCCTCCGAACGGACTTCCTTGATCAGGTTGATCATCGGATCCACCATGGCTGGATCGCCGGTGCGGACGATGTTGGATTCTACCTGGTCGAATGTTACGGTGTCAGGGTCGACATTTGCCTCGAGGTCCTTGATGGACTTGACGTAGGCAATGGTTTCAATGCCCGGGCAGAGTGAATCGGTGACTTTCTTGGCAACTGCAGCAGCGGCTACACGGCCGATAGTCTCACGTGCAGAAGCACGTCCGCCACCGTGCCAGGCTCGGATGCCGTACTTAGCGTCATAGGTGTAGTCCGCGTGAGAAGGGCGGTATTTGTCCTTCATTTCATCATAGGAAGAAGGTCGCTGGTCCTTGTTGCGGACGAGGATGCCGATCGGTGAGCCGAGAGTCTTGCCTTCAAATACGCCAGAGAGGATTTCGCACACATCTCCTTCCTTGCGAGGGGTGACGATGTCGGACTGGCCTGGGCGGCGGCGGTCGAGTTCTTTCTGGATGTCTTCTTGAGAGATTTCGAGCATTGGAGGGCAGCCGTCGATATTGACGCCTACGCCTACGCCATGGGATTCACCCCAAGTGGAAATACGAAATAGTTGGCCAAGTGTGCTGGACATGCTGTCGTGATAGGCTGTGAGCGCTGGATGTGCAATGCTTTAGCTGGGTAAATTAGTCATTTTGCTGGCGAGTCTTCTATGGGCGTGTTTGCGCATTTGAGTTGCAGGTTTTGATTATGCGAAAATGTGTTAAATTATGTTAACGAAATATATTTTTTGCACATCTATCTAATAAACACTTTAAGGTAGACGTTCAGATTTCAGTCTGTTTAAAAAACTGCCAGCATTATTGTACATATGAGTTATCACGCTACTAATCCAGAATTGGAAAGAGTCCTAGAGGCGCAAAAAAGAAACGCCACGATCACGAGTGTAATTATTGCACTTTTGGTTGCAGCTCTCTTGGGAGTCATAATGGCCTTTATTTTGATCGCCACGGTGACCAAGTCGACGCCTGAAATTATTACCTTTCAAGCTCCATCTTCTACAAATGAGGTGGTAGATAGGCCGGAAATCACCAATCAGGTGGAAAGAAAACCATCTTCTCCATCTTCATCCATGGCATCAGTGATTGTTTCAAACGCAGCCTCACCAGTGTCTGTTCCCAAAGTTGATGTAGACACTCCTGAGCCTTCCTTGGATTTTGGTGATGGTGATGACTTTGGTGCAGGTTGGGGTAGTGGTGGATCTGGTACTGGTGCTGCCGGAGGTAGTGGTGCTACCTTCTTTGAGCAATCAGTGAAGGCTGAAAAGATCTGCTTCGTAATTGACTACTCACAATCCATGACTGGTCGACGTATTCAGCTGCTTAAAGAGGAGCTGAAGAAGTCTGTTGAGAATCTTCCAGAGAGTGTTCAGTATCAGCTGATCTTCTTTGCTGGTCCAGCATGGGTCGCAGGGGACAGGGTGGAGATGGCCAAGGACAGAAAGTCTGCAGTGGTTCTCCATCAGGATAGTGAACTTGATTGGAAGTCAAGCGGTGGTGCTCACAACTGGGATACTAGGGGGAGAAAAATGAGGCCACAGTGGAAGCCTGCCACTAAGGATAATATTCAGCGTAGCCTCAGTGCTATCCAAAGTACTCCATTGGTGTGGGGAACTGCTTGGGAGGCTCCAATCGAAATGGCTCTTGATATGAATCCTGCACCGGATGTGGTTTTCTTCATGACTGATGGTAGTGCTGGTCCTGATTCCGAGAAAATTGCCAAGCGCATGGGGCATAGGGCCAAGCGTCGTGGTGTAGTGGTTAATACCATTGCTCTGATGGAGCCACAGGTGAAAGGGGCGATGGCTACTTTGGCTCAGGAGACTGGTGGGGCATTCTCACTCGTTGATCAAAACGGTAAGAGTACCGTGATTGTTAAGCCCAAGGAAAAATAATCGTCCAAGCCGACGCAGAGTATTTAGCGAAGGGCTCAGGTTTATCTGAGCCCTTTTTTGAGTCTGAATTAGATGGTGTAGTGAGGCAGTAGCTGCGGAAGATGAAAGATTGAACTAGGTGAATCTCCCGAGGAGGGGCTTACATCAAGCTCGGATAGGAGCGTTTAGCCAAGTCTACGCTAAGCTCAAGCACCTCACTGCTGAATCGGCAAGCAAGGGCCTCATCGGCCATGACTGAGCAGGCAGCATGGGAGAGGGAGCGAATGGCCTTCTTGATCTTTGGCAGTTGGTGGGTGCCCACTGAGAGTTCATCGACACCCAACCCGATAAGGAGTGGTATGAGGTTGAGGTCGCTGGCCATTTCTCCACAAACGCCAGTCCAGATGCCATTTGCATTGGCGGCCTCGACAGTGCGCTTGATGAGTCGAATGACGGCAGGGTTGGTTGGCTTGTATAAGCCGGCAACATGCGGGTTCACTCGGTCCACGGCTATCGTGTACTGAATGAGGTCATTCGTTCCGATAGAGAAAAAGTCTACTTCCTTGGCTAGTTCGTCAGCCATGATGGCGGCAGAGGGAACTTCGATCATCACGCCGATTTCGATGCCTGGATCGTACGGGATGCGTTCTCTGTCGAGTTCGTCCATGCACTCGTGGAGTGCGCTCTTGGCTGCAATCAGTTCACCAATGCCGGAGACGAGAGGGAACATGACGCCGATGCGTCCATGCGCGCTTGCGCGTAGGATGGCTCTGAGCTGCTCTTTGAACATGCCTCTGCGGGCAAGTGATACGCGAATGCCACGCCATCCTAAGAACGGGTTTGGTTCGGGCTCAGGTAGCGGCTCGGCTGGTAGTTTGTCGCCGCCCGCGTCTAGCGTGCGAATAATGGCCTGATGCGGGGAAGTGCATTTTGCGGCTTCCGCATAAACTTCATACTGGCGTTGTTCGTCTGGGATTTCGCCGCCGCTGAGTAGATAGAATTCCGTGCGGAAGAGGCCAATGCCTTCTGCGCCGCTTTCTTCGACCTGTGGGAACTCGTGCTTGAATTCCACGTTGGCAGAGAGGGTGATTTTTCTCTCGTCGGTCGTGTGGGTGTCTCTTCCTCGTAGACTGGAAAGTTCTTGGTCTCCCTTATCTTTCTGGTCCTTGAGGTTCTGGTAAGCCGCAATGGTGGATGGCTTGGGGTTGATGATCATCTTACCCTCGTAGCCGTCCAGAATGGCGAAGCTTAGAGATTGTACCTCAATCACGGCTCCTTTGAGGCCCACTACGGCTGGAATGCCAAGGGAGCGGGCTAGAATCGCGGTGTGGGAGTTGATGCTGCCTTGTTCCGTAGCGAAGCCAAGTGTGCGGCTGCGATCCATGGAGGCCGTGTCTGACGGAGTCAGGTCGTAGGCGATCACCAAATGCTGATGGTCAGGTGAGTCATCGCCCTCCTCTTGCTCAGATGCGGAGAAGTTTCTCAGAACGCGTTGGGCGATGTCATCAATATCTACGGCTCGTTCCGATAGGTAGGGGTCGTTTACCCTACGCATGGCTTCGACGTAGTTTTGAATGACGGCGTAGAAGGCGTATTCGGCATTTTGCCTTCTTTCCTCGATAGCCTTGTCTACTCGTTTGGTGAGTGTCTTGTCCTCAAGGATCATGATGTGAGCCTCGAAGATCCGGCCTTCAGCCTCGCCGGAGATATCGTTGATGTGCTTCTGTAGTTGGTTGATCTGTCCTTTGGTGCGATCAAGTGCTTCAGCAAATCGAAATTTTTCAGCTTCAACTTTGTTCGGTGAGATCTCGTAGACCTCAGGAGCTGTCATGCCACGGGCAATGACGTGCACAGGTGCAAATGCTAACCCCGGAGATACGGGAGTGCCCTCAAAGATCACTTCCTGGTTGTTTGGGATTAGTGGCATCTTGTTTTCTCAGATCAAATTGAACGCGTAAATTCGTAGGTTAACGCAGTGAGGTTACCGGCGTTTGGCAGTTACCTGTAGCGTAGGAGGCAGAAATCTTACTCCTCAAAGTCTCTGGCGATAAGGTCACCTAGAGCTTGAAGTGCAGCATCTGCATCAGTTCCTTCGGTTGTGATCGTGAGGAGTGAGCCGTGTCCAGCCGCCAACATCATCAGACCCATAATGCTCTTGCCATCGACTTCTTCACCATCTTTTTCCACAGTGATGTCTGCTTCATAGGCGTTGGCTGTCTTCACGAACTGAGCCGCAGGTCTGGCGTGAATACCGAGCTTATTGGTGATGGTGAATTCCTTTGTAGGCATATATGTTATAGGTGCAATTTGTCGGGGCTGCGGTGACTTTAGTGCGTCAGTTAGGCTTGGGGAAGGGAAAATTTTATAGAATCTGAAAAATGTTTATTTTCAGGGGGTTGCGGTGCTGTTTTTAGGCTAAAAATGGTTTTGCTGGGCCGCGAGTTTCTCCTGAAGGCGGTGATTGAACTCCTCAGCCATGTCAAATCCCATCCTGCGAAGCTGAAGTTCCAAGGCGGTCACGGCGACTAGACGTACGGTGTCTCGTCCCGGAGCCACAGGGATGTCTACGCAGGGGACTTCGACTCCGAGTACGTTCTCTTTTTCTCGAGTGATTCCCAATCGGTCGACTTCGTTCAAGTCGCTGTGGGGTCTGAGGTTGACGATGAGATCTAGTGGAGCGTCGGGGCGCAAAGAGCCTAGGCCATAGATATTGGTGACGTTGATGATGCCGATACCTCGCATTTCGATGAAGCCTCTTGAGAAGCCTTCGGTGAAGGCGGTGAGCTGGCCGTTGACATTACGGATTTTTACATGGTCATCAGCGATCAGGGCGCCTCCGCGCTCAATCAAACCAATGGCTGTCTCACTCTTACCTGCGCCGCTCTTGCCTTTGATAAGTACGCCGATACCGCGGTAGTCGATCATGCACCCATGGGCTGTCGTGGTGCGTGCAAACTCATGTTCCAGGTGAAAGGTTGCTGCGTTTGCGAATCGCATCGTGCTGCGGGGAGTTTTGAAGATGGGGGTGTTGAGTGACTCGGCAGCGTTGATCATATCTTGCTCAAGTTTGGCTCCACGGCATACGACTAGGCAGGGGACGCCAGTGCTGCAGATGTCCTTGACTCGCTGCACGCGCACTGCTGAGGGTTGCGAGTGTAGGTAGGAAACTTCAGAGTTTCCAAGGACTTGAACCCGATTTTTGGCGAAATGCTCCAAAAAGCCAGCTAGGGCCAATCCGGGGCGGTTCACTGCGGGCTCAGAGATGGTGCGTTCGAAGCCGTGATCTGAGGTGATGAGCTCTAGTTTGAGATCTTCTCCGTGATTTTCATAGAATTTACCGACACTGATGTGAGGGATACGTTTGGTCTTCCGCGCCATGGGCGTGATTGTAGTTAGAAATGGACCTCGCAGAAATAAGAAAAAGCCTCACCCAAATAAAAATTCAGATGAGGCGGTGATTACGGGGTTTGGGTGATTTTAAAACTTACCGTTCACGGAGATGCCGAGGATACTGACGTCCCCCTCGGAAGTTCCCTCAAATGTAGCTCCAGGCCCCAGGGCTTCGACTATTTTGACTTTTTCCGAGAAAATATAGGTGAAGGCGAGATCGACTGAGTAGCAGTCATTGATCTGGTAGGTGGCGCCTGTACTAAGCCAATAGCGGTCAGAATCGGGAATACGGAGGGTGCGGTCTTCGGCATTCCGGACAGGGGATTCATCAAATGCCGCGCCAGCACGGAATGTCCACTTGTCATTGTGTTTATAGGTGGCACCTACCGCCAAGCGGAAGGTGTCTTTCCAGTTCTCTGGTGTCACAGGAAGTGGACCGAAGTCGTCTGTCTGGGGAGCTAGCTCATCAAACGTGCTCCAGCGGGTCCAAAGGATGTCTCCGTGGATTGCCCAGCAATTGTTGATCTCGTGATAGACACTGAATTCGATGGAATCCGGGAGTTCGGCTTCCAGGGTGGCATCGCTTTTTCCTCCGGGTGGAATGAGGAGAGGGAAGCCGGTGTCTGAACTGGCGTCACCATCAAGCTTCAAATCAATACTGGAGTGATAGGCTAGACCGATTCGGGTTTTGTCTGAAAACTCGTAGAGTAAGCCGATATTGAATCCGTAGCCCCAGTCATCTCCTTGGAGGCCCAGCAATTTTGCTCCGTTGACTTGGTTGGTGAGCTCTCCGTCAGCATAAACGGCATCAAAGCCTACGCCTAGTGAGAGTCTGTCAGTTGCCTTGTAGCTGAGCTTTGGGCTGATATAGATGGTTTTGATCTCACTGTTGTCTGCAACTGCTCCCGCAGCGAAGCTATTTCCATAATCTGTGCTGAGACCAAATCTGGAGTGAAGGGCTAAACCGACTGCCCACTCTTCGTTGAATTTGTGTGTGGCGTAAAGATGGGGGACGAAAGCATGCTGGCCTGGGCCTCCATCATTGGCGGGGACGACTCCGTTGATTCTTCCTTTAACTGTCAGATCGGGGCTTATAAAGGCAAGTCCTGCCGAGACGGCATTATCTCCCAGCAGGGTCATGATGGCTGGGTTGGAGGCGATAGCTGTGGCATCATCTCCAATAGCGGCTTCACCTGAAAATGCGCGGCCTAAGCCAGAGGTGGAGCGTTCTTGCAGGGCAAAGCCTGCTGAGTGGGCTGAGTGGACAGCAAGGAAGGTAATAGCAACGGGTGCTAAGTATCTTGGATGGCTCATGACATTTGGGGATTGGATTGACACTCTGGTATAGAGTGTCGAGCATCCTAGCAGATAATATTAACTAAAGTCAATATTTTGATGAGCGGGATTACTTAGGGCGAGCGATGACAATGCCCGCGTGCTTTTTGAAGTCCTGAAGATAGTCTGAGATAGATTTGTCTACGACGACCTTCTTGTAAGTCGTGGAGGCGTGCATGAAGCGGGCTACCTTGTTGGAGTCCCTGATGATTATGCCGACGTGCGAGCAGTAGGAGCCATTGTCGTGGCGCACGATGCCGATGATGTCGCCATTACGAAGCTGTGACTCGATCGCTTTTACTTTTGATTTTGGGATGAACTCCACTTTCATCGCTGTGAGTCGCTTCTCGTGCTGAGCCATGCCGGTTCTGAGGTCCGGATTGTGCTTGAGGTAGCGATAATGTTTCCAGAGCTGAGTCATCTCTTCACATCGGTTTTGTGCGATGGATGTAGGAAATTTTCTGGTGATGTCCGTGATGGTGCGGCGCTTTGCGTTGTCGCGGTACCAATCAATCAGGTAGTGGAGACGATCAAGGTAATTGCCTTGGCACTTTCCGTCACGGTAGCGGGTGTGCTCTATTTGAGCGAGTAGATCGGAGGGGGTGTAGCTGGGTTTTTCTTTTTCCAGCATGCGGGCCATGCCGAGAACCGTTTCAAAGAATGTCCAGCAATCGAGTCCTTGGAAATTGACGGAGGGGGATTCGATTTTGTCGTGAATTTCCAGGGTGTAGGCTTTGTAAGGAATCCCTTCCAGTTCCATGGCGATTTTAGCCATGCGATCACCGATAGGGAGTTGGCTCCATCGGCCATCGATGGCCTTGCGCGTAATGCTCTCGAATTTGCTTTTCCCAATGAAGGTGACCGATTGTGGTAGGAACTCCCTAGCTGTAAGCGGAAGTATTAGGAAAAGCAGGGTGAGCAGTATACGCATCATGGAGAATGGTGTGGATTTCTATCCTTGTGGAATCTCAGGGAGAGCGTCGAGCAGCTCCTTGTATCGAGCGATGTCGAAATCCCGTTTGTCGATGAACATGCGATTGGACTCATCGGCCAGACAGATAGCCATCATATAAAGGACATCCTCTTCATCGGTTTCCTCGTCTTTCATGAGGCGCTCATAGGTCTTCTTGACGAAAGGGGTTTCTGGAGATTCGAGTTGTTGTTCGATGGCGGGAATGAGGGAGGCGACGAGATCTGTATCTTCCATGGTGTTTGTTAGCGTTGAAGCTGTTGTCATACTACCTGATTGGATGGGCATCCTGCGAGGTAGTTTTTGATGTTTTCTACGAGGCCGTCCAGCAGGCGGTGGCGGGCCTCGATTGTCGCCCAAGCAGTATGTGGTGTGATGAAGAGATTCGGGTGCTGTGAATGGATCAAAGGGTTGTCCTCAGCGGGTGGTTCTACGGAGAGCACATCAAGACCGGCACCGGCAATGATGCCCTTGTCCAGCGCTTCGGCGAGGTCAGGTTCATTGATGAGTGGTCCACGACCCGTATTGATGAGGAAGGCGGTGGATTTCATCATGGAGAGAGACTCTCGGTTGATGAGGTGTTTTGTTTCTTCAGTGAGCGGGCAGTGGAGGGAAATGACATCCGAGGTTTTTAGTAAAGCCTCTAGGTTTACTCGGGGGATTTCTCCTGATGGTGCGCTGGAGGCAGAACTATTCAGAGCTTGGACATTCATGCCAAAGGCTTGGGCTATCTTTGCTACTTCTTTACCGATGGCTCCCAAGCCAATGATTCCGAGTGTTTTGCCCTGTAGGTCGAATGCCGGATAGTCCAAACGAGTGAAAATGGGCGATTGTGGCCATTGCTGCTTCTCGGAATCGAGTTTCGGGATGCTCGTAGCGAAGTTGAGTAGAAAGGTGAAAGCATGCTGGGCTACTGAGGGGGTGGAGTATCCGGCCACATTGCAGACGGTGATGTCGTGGGCTTTAGCGGCTTCGAGATCAATCTGGTTCACGCCCGTGGCGGCGGATAGGATGAGCTTCAGGTTTTTGGCTCCCTCGATCAGCTCTTTGTTGAGGACGGCTTTGTTGGTGATGACGATCTCCGCATCTGCTATTCTGGTGGCAATTTCCTCGATGCTGGATGTCTCATAAAGCGTGAGATCTCCGAACTGCTTCAATGGTGAGAGATCGAGATCATTCTTGTGATGGAGGGTAGAGGAATCGAGGAAAGTGATGTTCATGCATCAGTTCTCATGGATGGGTGAGGATTTGTCAGTGATTTTTCCTCATGGTTTTCAGTGATTCTATGGGTGAGAAATGTGGCGTGTTGGGCTTGTGCGGGTCGGAGAGCTGAGGTATGGGAGCTTTATGAGGATGAGCGGGTTTCAAAAGGTGGCGCTGGCAGCGCTGGTTTTTGTGGTAATGCTGATATTTGTCGGCGCCATCGTACGTGTGTCTGGTGCTGGAATGGGCTGTCCAGATTGGCCGAAATGCTACGGGCAATACATTCCACCTATGAGTGTGGAGGAGCTGGATACGAGCCTGCTAGATATTGATAAATTCAAAGAGAAGGCGGAGAAGCACGGAAGAGATCCGGATGCGATCACCGAGGAATCCATCGTGGCAGAGTTTAATGCGGTGCACACCTGGACGGAGTTCATCAATCGTCTATTCTCTTTACCTATTGGTATTTTTACCATGCTCACATTTATCATGTCCCTCTGGTGGCTCAAGAAGAGGCCGGCGGTGACGATAGGGGCTTTTCTGGCTGTCCTACTTGTGGGAATCAACGCTTGGATGGGAGCTAAGATCGTCTACTCGGGTCTAAGGCCGGGAACAATCACTACGCATATGGCGCTGGCCATTCTTCTGATGTGTGTGCAGACCTTTGTGGTCTGGGCTGCAGCTGAAAAGAAGTGGGCTATCAAGTACTCTTCTTCAGGGAATACTCTTCGCTGGGTGGCAGTGACGGCCTTTCTCTTTATCCTTCTTGAAGGGGTGATGGGGAGTCAGGTGCGTGAGGTGACGGATGCTCTGAAGAAGAGTCATGGCAATGCCCCACGGATCGAGTGGGTGGCTGAGCTGGAGCATACCTGGATGTACCTCGTGCATCGTAGTTTCTCCTGGGTAGTCTTGCTCTCCGCCATCGCTTTCTATGTCTTGAGTGGGCAAAAGCGTGAAGGTGGTCGCGGGTGGCATGAGCATGTCATCTTGGGGATTGTGCTGGCGCAAATGGTTCTCGGGCTGGTGCTTTCACAGGTTGGCATTTTGGCGGTGGTACAGGTATTGCACATTGGCTTGAGTTCCATCTTGGCCTGCGTCTTTTTCCACTGGCTGCTTGGGGCATTTAATAGAGAGAAGACTGCGTGACGGAAGTCGTAGAAAAGAAAGTCTGGCAAAAGACCTTTGGTTTGGATCTGCTCCGGGCGGTTCCGATGGGGATTGTGGAGACGGTCGGCTCTACCTTCGCCATGTTTGTGGCGGTGGGTATTCTTGAAGTTGGCACCCTCTCGAAGAGTGCGATCATTGGTGGTCCTGCCTTGGGGCTGCTGATCAGTCTGTTTAGTGTGGCCATGGTGCGGCGCATGGGGATGTCAGTGAATGTGGCGTCGGCACTTGGTTGGGGCGTGAGTGCGGCGAGTTTTGCCGCTGCGGCTCTATTTCCGCACCAGGCCGGCATCTATGTCTTTGGCATCGTCTTGGCAGCTTTGACCCACACCTTGGCTTCGCCTTTGCAGTCTCAGATCTACCGGCAGTTGTACCCGGATAAGATACGCGGCAAATTATTCTCAAGCGTGGGTTTTGTGCGGGCGGGAGCGGCTGCCTTGTTCGGGTTTTATGGTGGTCGCTGGCTGGTAGCTCAGGGGGTTGATTATAGCGGGCTGTTCTGGGTGTTTGCGGGCTGTAGTCTCTTAAAGGCGGTCTTCACACTTTGTATGGACCGGGTGTATTTAAGGAAAACCGGTAAATTGTCGCTACTCTCTGCTTTCGAGCATTTGCGCGATGACGCGCCATTCCGGAAGTTGATCCTGACCTGGATGTTGCTTGGGCTTGGCAACTTGATCTGCATGGCCCTCTTCGTGGAATACATCACCAATCCACTCTATGGCTTTGGTTTTGGCGCGGAGAAGGTGAGTATGGTGACGACCACGGTTCCTATGCTGGCCTTCATTCTCTCTGTCATTGTCTGGGGGGTGATATACGACCGGGTGGAATTTTATCGTTTGCGGGTCATTGTGAATCTATTCTTCATCGCAGGTGTGCTCGTTTACTATCTCTCGCCGGGCTATCTGGGGCTCTGCATTGGCATGGCTTTACACGGAATGGGCAAAGCTGGCGGAAATGTGCTCTGGAGTCTCTGGGTGACCAAGTTTGCGCCAGCGGACCGGGTAGGGGAGTACATGAGTGTGCATACCTGTTTTACCGGGATTCGTGGGGTGATTTCAGCCTTTGCTGCTTTCCAAATTGCCTTGATTCTGGGGCCGACTGCACTGGGGATCATCGGAGGATCATTGATGCTGCTATCCTCCTGCCTTTTGATTCCTGAGGTGAGGGCAAATTGGGGGAAGTGAGACTACTACTTAGCCATGGTTAAATTCCTCAAGCGCTAGCTTGAAACTTTGGATCGGCCTGACATGGTGCACGCGTGTTACGGATAATCACCATCGGACTCTTGTTACTTAGCTTGGTTATTGGGCCTCTCTATATGGGGTCTTATTACGGTGAGTACCGCTGGCCGTTGATCTACATCTCATTACTAGCTGGAGTCATGCTGACGATTGTTCCCACGGGGGCGCGCTTGAAGCGTGGCCGGCTGGGTATGGTGGTTTTGGCTCTCAGTCTGGTGGCGCTCGCTGCCCAAGGTATCTGGATGTGGTGGAATGCGCGTTGGGATTTTGTCCAGCAGTCCACGGAGGTGAGTGGTGGGGTTCCCTGGAGTATGCTGCCTGTAGAAAATGTGCCCTTTCCTGATATGCCAGGAGCTGCCGCAAAGAATGAGGCCTGGGATCGTCTGACCTATATTTGTCCGGCTTTGTTACTCATCTGGGGGGTAGCGCGCTGGGTGTCTCGTAAACCAGCGGTAGGCATCTGGATCTGCCAGACGATCTTTGTCACTGGGGCCTTGGTAGCGGTCTTGGGCCTAGCCATGCGTTGGACGAATGCTGAGGCGGCCTACTGGATGTCTGCTGAAAAAGGTTCACAGTATAATCTCTTTTTCGCCACCTTCCGCAGTCCAGCGATTGCCACGGTGTATATGAATATCGCCCTGGCTTTGGGTTTGTCTCTCTTCCTGCGTGCGTTATGCGGAGTGCTAAGAGATCGTCGTGGATTGGGCTTCGCCATGCTCTATCTAGTTGGAGTGGTGGTTCTATTCAATGGCGTCATGGGGGCAGGTTCTAAAGCGGGTATGGTCATGACCGGGGTCACTTTGATCCTCTGGGGCGTGATGAATTGGCGGGCTTTGTGGGATGTCCTGAAGCAATCAGCCTCACTCTTACCGAGTGGCAGTCCATTGGAGAGAAATCTCCTATTTGGCGCTGTAGCGCTTATCTTGATTCTTTCTGGCCTGAGTTGGGCCGAGACCACGGTGGTTCGATGGCAAGACGCCATGGATAAGGAGTACACGACTCTGGATGCCCGCTCAGCGATCAATACGGTGCAAATCAAGATGATGAAAGATCCAGACTGGAGCGTGCTTGGCTTTGGGCCGGGCTCTTTCCATCCCTTGTTTCCTTATTACAGTCACAATGCGGAGCTGAAAGGCATTGTCGTCTACGCTCATAACGACCACTTCCAGACTCTGGTGGAGTGGGGCTCGGTAGGTTTTGCTCTCTTCGTAGTTCTCATTGCTGGGGCTTGCTTGATCTTGCTCAGTCATTCCTATGCAGCGGAAAAAGGGGGGCTAAGTCGCCGAGGGCGCGTGATGCAGCGGGGGATGTTCATCGCGATCCTAGTGAGTTTGATTCACGCCTGTGTTGATTTTCCTTATCAGATCGAATCCATAGCGATCACTCTGGCGGCTCTGCTTGGTGTGGCCTGGGGTGGTGTTGGATATGGTCGGCGTTCTTCTAAAAAGCCTAAGGCTGAGCAGGAAGAAGAAGTTGTTCCTGCTTAACTTGGGGTGAACTTCTTCCGTTCTTTGTCGTGATTTCTCGTCAGGGTAGGTTGGCTCGAAGCGCTAAATTAGTATCATGTTTTGGCTGCGAGTTTCGCAGGTGAAGGGTAAGTTCCTCATCTGGTGCTGTCTATCAATTTATATGTTGGTCTGGAGGCTCAAGAAATCACCGAGCTATCTAGGCATGACATTTCGTTCATCTTAAAGATCGTGCTTGACGCTAGCCCTCTAGCTTGCTGACTTATGCCGTACTAACACATCAAACGATTATTTATGACTAAAAATCCTATGATCACAACACAAGGCCGCACAGCACTACTGTTGATGGCTGCCGCCATGACCAGCCCACTCTGTGTAGCTGGTGGATTCTCCGATGAGGAGCCAGTAACACCAGTAGTGATGGAGCAGCAATCCTCCTCTGATTGGCGTGATTGGGTAAGCGCTACTATCTCTGGTAGCCTGCGTTACGATGATAACATTTTCCTTCAGGAGGAAGATGAGGAGAGTGACTTGATCGCTTCCTTGGCTCCAACTCTCTCCATCGCAAACTCCGAAGACGCCACCAACCAGTGGTCCTTCGACTACACTCCAGCTGCTCGTTTCTACTTCGATAACAGCGATCTCGATAGTCTTGATCACGATGTGAATGCCAAGTACGCCAAGCGTCTTCCGAAGACAAGCTTCGACGCTCACGCATACTACTCACTGGCTTCTGGTAGTAACCGTTACGTCTCTGGTTACATCGATTCCACCAACTACGGTCTCAAGTCCAACGTGAGCCACTCTCTCAGCGGAAAGACTCGTCTTGATGCCAACTTCGTCTACGACGTCAATGAGTTTGACGCATCCAACATTTTCGACCGTACCAAGTACTTCCTTCGCCTAGGTGGAGTTTATCAGGTGACTGGTAAGATTAATGTCGGTCCTTACGTTTCCTACGAGAACATCGACGTTGTCGGTGGTGTGGACCACGAAGCTTACGGTGCTGGTGCCAAGTTCGAGTATCAGGCTACTGGTAAGACTCTCTTGACTGGTTTCTTCGGTTGGGAAAACCGTGAGTTCAATGGTGATAACGGTGACGACCGCAATGCTTTCGTCTACGAAGTAGGTGCTACTCACCAGTACACAGCTAAGACTCGCTTCTCTGGTGCTATCTACCGCAACTCCCAGCCTTCTTACAGCTCCGGTCTGGAAGGTTTCGAGACCACAGGTATCAACTTCCGTACCGATTACCAATACTCTGAAAAGCTTAACTTCTTCGGCCTCGCAGCCTTTGAGGTGACTGATTATTACGCGACTCAGTCCGGTGGTACTTCCGAGGATAGAGATGCTGACTACTACTACATTCGTGTGGGTGGTGACTACCGCTTCAATGAAGACTGGACTTTTGGGGCTTCCGCTCTCTACCGCGAGAATGGGGCTGATTCATCCATCTACGACTACGAGAACTTCCAGTTCTTGGTGAATGCAACCTACGAATTTTAATCGGGATAAATTACTCTGGACAAAGCTCTAAGAGATTCATTTACTCTCAGAAACCTCGAAATAACTAGATTATGAAAATTTCTCAAAAATTCGCCTTTGGTGGTGTCACTACAGCTCTCCTCCTCACTGGTGCGATGGTGGCCAATGTGTCCGCCCAGCAAGCTGTGAAAGAGACTCAGGGTGCAACTCAAACTGCACAGAAGAGCGGACTTACTGTGACTGTTCCAGAAGGTTCAGGTACTGTGAAGTACACTGTCGGCGGTCAGGAATACAAGATTCTCCCAGGTAACTCAGGATTCATTCCAGAAGGAGCTACCAAGGTCAAGCTCACCAAAGGTTGTGAAGTTCGCGTCACCAAGGTGAAGGACAATGGCAAAGTGGCAGTCACTCACTACACCGTAGATTCAGCTGTTGAGGTAGCAGTTCTTGATGTTTCCGGTTACGAAACTCTGAACGGTGCCATGAGTGTGATTACAGCACTTGATAAGGTGAATGTGATTCCTGGTCCAGCTACTGCCACTGGTGGTAAGAAGAACAATGGTCCGAACGGGAATACCGGCGTGAACCCAAGTAACGTTCTCGGTCCAAACCAGACCGACGGCAACGACTAATCATTTGATCATTTCGGAGCTGTCATTTGATTAATGGCGAGATTGCCTTACAATCTGACAGTATCCCAAATTTTACACGAGGTGGTGGGGTCAAACCCACCGCCTTTTTCATCCTCACCTCTAAATCTCCTCAATTGCTGCCATGAAGACCTTGCTAGCCCTCAGTGCCTTGCTCTTTTTGTTGAATCTCTTCCCATCTGCTTATGCAGAGGGGGAATATGTGCTTAAAAAGGATGACACTGTCCGTATGACGGTCTTCCAGGAAGACGAGCTGGCGACTCAAGCTCAGATCGGAAAATCCGGTGCCGTTTCTTTCCCGCTGATTGGAAATGTTCAGCTGGTTGGTCTCTCGGTAAAAGATGCTGAGCAAAAAGTCAGGGATCTTTACGAGAAAGACTATCTGGTCAATGCTCAGGTAAATATCGCGGTTCTCGCTTATGCTGAAAAGTGGGTGATTGTCGGTGGTGATGTACGTCGTCCAGGAACCATTAACATGCCTGAGGAGGGTGCTCTTGACTTGCGAGGAGCGATCGCTCAGGCCGGAGGAGTCGCAGAATCTGCCAATACCAGCAGTATTGTGGTGCGCTCTAAGGACGGTAATGTCCGTACACTCAGCTTGGATGGATCCGGTAGCGTAGTACTCAAGCACGGGGACAGTGTGACTGTCGGTCGTAGTACGCTGAATCGATCCACCGTGACAGTTTCTGGTAACGTCAACCGCCCGGGTATCATCGAATTCCCCAAAGTAGGTAGTCTGGATATTGTGACCGCCATTGCCCAAGCTGGTGGGTTTACACGTATTGCGAATACCAAAGAGGTGATTGTGCGTCGCGACAAGAAGCAGTACACAGTCAGCTTGAAAGACATCGAGCGAGGCTCTGCCAAGATGTTTTACTTGAGAGCTGGTGACCTGGTGATCGTGCAAGAAAGCCGTTGGTAGTATTTATAGTCCTACTTATTTTTAGTGCTGATTCATGAAGCTTCTTGTTTTTCTTCGTTGAAATGAATCAGCACCTGACTAGAACGTGTGTGTCTTTAGTGACAGCTCTCACTGTATCTGGTGATTTGCTGTGTTAAGGGCCTCGATAAGATTTTAACAAGTTTCTGAGCTTAACAAGTTTCTGAGCTGGCTGGCGTCAGCTCCATTTAAATTTCATACCTATGAAGAACGATATTGATCCATTTGCCGATGTGGAGAGCAGCAATGAGCGCAAAGGGGATATGGATGAGGTAGTGGTGAGCCGTTTTGGTAGTGGCAGTATTCGCCAGGCTCTATCTCGCTGGTGGATGATGCTCGTCTTTGGTGGCTTGGGCTACGCTGCAGCCCTCTACTACATGTCCATCATGCCGCTAAAAACAGAAGCTGTGGCGGTTCTTGAGGTGGATATCAAGCAGCGCCAAGTCATGGGGGAAGAGCTGGAGACCGATCGTATGTCTCCTGAGTTGGTTTTGGCGACTACGGCGAGCAAACTGACTTCACCTGCCATTTTGGCTAAAGTGGCCAACAGCCCCGAAGTTCAGGCCCTGCAGCGTGTCGTTCCTCCCGAGTTTTCCTTCAAGCCTCGCTACTGGCGTGCGGAAGATGAACTGGAGTTTAAGCCCGCTTCTGCGGTAGAGACCGTCGAGATCGTCGACATGATGGCAAAAGAGTGGGTGAGCATTAGTGGCCGCCGAAATACCTCTCTGATCGATATCAAGGTCAAGCATCCTGATCCCGAGGCAGCTCGTACCATTGCCGATACCATCCTGCGAGTCTTTATGGATCAGGAGGAAGAGTCCAAGAGTGGTGGTGCCAGTGCCGTATTTCAGTCTCTGAAGCAGGAGGCGGAAGCGGCTCGCGAAGATCTCGAAGAGGCACAGAACTCTTTACAGGTCTATGTCGCGGCCACCAAGTTGAGCGAACAGATTCAGGTGGCTCGTGCTGAATTGATTAATCTCCGGCAGCGTTATAAATCCAAACATCCGAAACTCGTCCAGTTCACCGCCGTCTACAAGGATTTGAATCAGCGTTTCCGCATCGAGATTAAGCGTGCTTCCAATACGGCCAGTGAAAAAGCCTTCTGGCTGAAGTACAGTGAGCAACTTGATCAGCTGGATGCCAAAATCAAGCAGGAGGATGATCATTTAGGGAAATCCTCAGACGAATGGCTGTCTATAGCCCAAAATGCCCTGGCGACTCGTGCTCACTTGCTCAACGCTCGAATTACACAGGGTCAGCAGCTTTATGAGAAGCTCACCCAGCGTCTGACCGAGCTAGACGTGGCTGATGAAGAGAATGTGGATGATTACAAGATCGTCCAGTCTGCCTTCATCGGGCTGGCTGAGGATTCTTTGCGTTTGATTTACTTGGCTGCGGGCACGGTTCTTGGTGCTGCAGTGGGCTTTGGCTTTGCCTACCTGATGGGGGTTATCGATTTCAAAATCTACGATGTTCGCTCCGTCGAGGAGGCGACTGGTTTGACCTGCATGGCAGCCGTCCCAACCGATTCAGGCTTTGCCCGTAAAGGAAACTGGAAACCCATTTTGCAGCGTGAGCCACATTCAGCCAATGCGGAAGCCATCCGTAACCTGAGAGCCTCAATTGTTTTGCTTGGTAGAAAAGACCGTCACAAATTCCTCCTGATGACCAGTGCCCAGCCTGGGGAAGGGAAGACTACCATGGCGGCCGAGCTAGCCTCGGTCTTCGCCATGAATAAGGAAAAGACCTTGCTGGTGGGGATGGATCTCAGAAAGCCTCGCCTCAACGCCTACTTCCCATCCATTGATGACAAGATCGGTCTCACCGAGGTGCTTGCCGGCCAGAACTCGCTCGATGAATGTATCGTCCCATCAGGGATCGATAATCTGGATGTTCTGCCGTCCGGTGGCAAATGCCCGAATCCTTCAGAGCTATTGCATGAAGATGAGCTTGAGAAGTTGTTTGGTGATCTGAGAAGCCGCTACGAGCGCGTGATTATTGATTCGGCTCCGCTCCTCCCAGTCTGCGATACCCGTCTGCTTACCGAGTTTGTTGACTCTGTCGTCCTCGTGGTGCGCTCCCGTAAGGCTCCTGTAGGAGCACTGCTTCGCTCCATCCAATTGCTCGACCATGCTGGCAAGAAGCCAGTGGGTGTGGTGATCAACGGTCTCAAGGTCAGCGGTGGTTCTACCTACTACGGCTACAAAGGCTATGGTGAGTACGCCACCGAAGGTTATTACTCAGACTAGCACCCTGAAAGGGTGCGATTACTGATGAAGTCCTGCGGACTTGTCATTGGTCAAAGGTCAATAGTGTGCCATCCAGCATGATGATTTTGTCTAAGCGATCCCTTTGGGGTCGCTTTTTTATTCAGGGAGGATGGCCCGTGCCGGGATGTAATAGGGGAGGGACTAAATCCATGGCTGGAGGAGCTCCACATCAGCTACTGGCCACCCGCTACGGCCAGAGCCCACTATAAAGCGCAGCAGTGCCCTATTTCCCCTTAAGGTCAAATTTAGTTCCTTCGGAGTGTGTTCGGTAGGTAGCGCCCTGAATGGGTGCAATTACTGATTCGTGATTACTAATTACTGATGAAATCTTGCTTGATGCATTATAGCCACAGATGAAGTCCTATGGACTTGTCATTGGTCAAAGGTCAATAGTGAGCAATCAAGCGTGATAATTTTGTCTAAGCGATCCCTTTGGGGTAGCTTTTTTATTTAGGAGGGTGGCCCTTACCGGGATGTAGTAGGGGAGTGACTAAGTCCATTGCTGGAGGAACTTTACATCAGCTACTAGCCACCCGCTACTCGCTACGGCCAGAGCCCACCATAAAGCGTTGTAACTAGCGAGTGGCGAGAGGTCTTCCTTAACGTTGTCAGTATCCTCCTAGCATGAATCAATGCTCTCCGGTTAACCCGGAGAGGCTACTTCCTACTCCCTACTAGCTACGCTTCCGAACCACCGAGCAGGGGTCAGCTGGCAACCAGCGAGAACCTGGTCCATGAACTTCATTGATCCTTTTTGATAGCTAGCTTAATGATTCTTTCATCTTAAAGATTAAAACTTTGTAATAAAGATTTTTGTTCTGGCAAAGTAGAGTCAGGACGTCCACAACCCCCTGCGTACGATGGAAAGCAGGCCCCTCCGCATCACTGTTTTCAGATTGCCGATATAAAATCTAAACTCCTAACGACTGACTCTATACAGTTGTTTAATCCCATGAATAACGAGGATATCGACCCCTTTGCCGAGCTTCAAGATTCCCCAGAACCCCAAGTAGAGCAACAGAGCGCCAACCGTTTCGGAAGCGGCAGTATACGCCAAGCCCTGTCTCGCTGGTGGATGATGCTCATTTTTGGAGCCTTGGGCTATGCAGCCGCTCTCTATTATATGTCCATTGTGCCTACCAAGAACGAAGCCATTGCGGTACTTGAGGTGGACATCAAGCAGCGTCAGGTGATGGGCGAAGAGTTAGAAACGGAACGCTTGAGTCCAGAGCTTGTTTTGGCCACCACTGCCAGTAAGCTCACGTCACCAGCTATCTTGGCCAAAGTGGCAGAAAGTCCTGAGGTACAGGCTCTGCAACGGGTGATGCCACCGGAGTTTTCCTTCAAACCACGCTACTGGAGAAGCGAGCAAGATCTCGCCTTCACTCCAGCTTCCCAGGTGGAAACCGTTGATCTGGTCGACAAAATGTCCAAATCTTGGGTCAATATCAGTGGTCGTCGCAATACCTCCTTGATTGACGTGAAAGTGAGTCATCCTGACTCCGAGTCAGCTCGTGTGATCGCGGATACGATTCTTAAAGTCTTCTTGGAAGAGGAAGAAAGTAGCAAGAGTGGGGGGGCCAGTGCTGTTTTTCAGTCCATTAAGAAAGAAGCCGAAGATGCTCGTGTAGATCTTGAGGAGGCTCAGAATTCGGTACAGGTCTACGTGGCTGCGACCAAGCTGAGTGAGCAGATCCAGGTGGCTCGCGCTGAGCTAATCAGCTTACGCCAGCGCTATAAATCGAAGCATCCCAAGTTGGTGCAGTTCTCTACAGTCTACAAGGACCTCAACAAGCGCTTTCGACGCGAAATCCTCCGAGCCTCCTCCACCGAGAGCGAGAAAGCCTTTTGGATGAAGTACAAGGACCGGCTGCAGGAGCTCGATGAAAAGATTATTGAGGAGCAGGATAGCACTGGCGAAGCTGCCGATGAATGGCTGGCCGTCGCACAGAATGCTCTCTCGACTCGCGCGAATCTTCTGAACGCACGCATTGAGCAAGGTCAGAAACTCTATGATCGCCTAACAGAGCGTCTTACTGAGCTGAATGTTGCGGACGAGGAAAGCATTGATGAGTACAAGATTATTCAGTCCGCTTTCATTGGACTGACTGAGGATTCCCTGCGTCTCATCTATCTTGCAGGAGGATCCATTCTCGGAGCGGTAGGGGGCTTTGGCCTCGCCTACTTGCTTGGAGTCATTGACTACAAGATTTACGACGTCCGTTCGGTGGAGGAAATCACCGGCATCGGCTGCATGGCGGCCGTGCCGATGCACAGCACCTTCCTGCGCAAGGGTAAGGAGTGGCAGCCTGTACTGATCAAAGACAAGAACTCGGCCAATGCAGAGGCGATCCGTAACTTGCGTGCCAGTATCGTGCTGCTTGGTCAAAAGCATCGCCACAAAATGATCTTGGTGACGAGTGCGATACCTGGTGAAGGAAAAACCACTGTGGCCTCCGAACTCGCCGCTTCCTTCGCGATGAACAAAGAACGTACCTTGCTGGTGGGCTTGGATCTACGTAAACCCCGTTTGGAAGGCATGTTCCCTGAACTTAAGGACAGAACTGGTGTTACCGAGGTCTTAGCTGGCCAAGCTGAGTTAAAAGATTGCGTGATGCTCAATCACGTGGAGAATCTTTATCTCTTGGGCTCTGGAGGTAGGTGCTCAAATCCCTCCGAACTCCTTCATGAAGAAGAGCTTCACGATCTCTTTAGCAGACTGGCCGGTAATTTTGACCGCATCGTGATCGATTCGGCACCGATCTTACCCGTCTCGGATACACGAGTGCTCGCGAAGTTTGCCCAGTCCATCGTGATGGTGGTGCGTGCACGCAAGGCCCCAGTGGGGGCGGTCTTACGCTCCATCAACTTGCTCAAGTCTGCAGGTAAACCACCAGCAGGTGTAGTCATCAACGGCCTCAAGAAGTCCACCGGATCAGGCTACTACGGCTACAAGGGCTATGGTGAGTACAATGGCGAGTATGGGTACTACGGGGATGAATAAATCCATCTGTTTAGTCTAAAAAATAATACAGCTGAGACAAATCAGCTTTATGCGAGCAATCGCTTCAACTGACCCCTATGAAGATTTTATTAACAGGAGTCGCTGGTTTTATCGGCGCAAGAACAGCTGAGATGTTGCTAGAGCAAGGTCATTCAGTGCTTGGTGTCGATAACCTCAATGACTACTACGATGTCCGCGTGAAAGAATATCGACTCGGTAGACTGCAAGAGCTTGATGGCTTTGTGTTCCATCAAATAGATATCGAAAATCGCGATGCCTTGGACGCTCTTTTCAAAGAGCATTCTTTTGACGCTGTGATGAATTTGGCGGCACGTGCTGGAGTGAGAGCCAGCATTGAAGACCCTTATGTCTATCTCGCCACCAATACCCTGGGAAGTTTGAATTTACTGGATCTCATGGTGAAGCATGGGCTCAAAAAATACCTCATGGCTTCCACATCCTCACTCTATGCCGGCTGTGACATGCCCTTTGTCGAGAGTATGGATGTGCGTAGACCACTCTCTCCCTATGCCGCAAGCAAGCTTGGAGCAGAGGCAATGGCCTACAGCTACCATCATCTTCATGACTTGGATGTCGCCATTGTACGCTACTTTACCGTCTACGGACCTGCTGGTCGTCCAGATATGAGCCCCTTTAGGTTTATCGAGTGGATCAAGCGTGGTGAGCCCATCACTCTCTACGGCACTGGAGAGCAGACCAGAGACTTTACCTACATCGACGACATCGCCAGTGGCACCATCGCAGCTCTTCAGACTCAAGGTTATGAGATCTATAACCTGGGAGGAGGCAATGAACCGATCAGTATCAATCAGATGATTGAGCAGATGGAAACACATCTGGGGAAGAAGGCGCTTATCGACTACCAGCCCATGAACAGTGCAGACATGCAGGATACGTCTGCGACGATCGATAAGGCGAAGAGTAATCTAGGCTGGGAGCCAGTTGTTTGCCCAATGGAGGGTTTTAAGAAAACGGTGCTATGGCATCTGTCAGAGGAAAGCTGGTTGAACAAAATACAATTATAGAATCGTTCCCATGATTTCACACAAACATAAATGCATTTTCATCCACATTCCTAAATGTGCTGGTACCAGTATTGAGAAGGCTCTGGGCCATTTTGATGGTCATGAGGGCAGGGGGGGACAAGATCATCGAAGTGTTCGTATGATTGAGCAGCCTTTTCCTCAATTCGCTTGTCTGAGAAGTTTTGAAAATATTAAAGATGTATTAAGGCGAATTAAGTATGCTAGACGTAATGACCGTAACCCTAATAACGTTATTACGGCTTCATATCAGCAATATATAGACTACTTTAAGTTTACAGTAGTACGAGATCCTTGGGATAGAGCTTATTCATGGTATAAAAATGCTACACGTGATGAATTGCATCGCAAGCATCTAGGGATAAGTGAGGATATTGAATTTGAAGAGTTTCTGAAACGTTTCATAGGAAGTGGCTTTCTTCGGCCTCAGTTATACTGGCTGAAGAATTTTAAAGGTCAAATCGATATGAATTATATAGCGCGATTTGAAAATCTTGAGGAAGATTATAATCGAATCATAGATCAGTTAGGAGTTGATTTTGTCAAGTTGCCTCATGAACTCAATAGTGGCGAGGTGAATTATAGATCAAGATTTAATAAAGTTACAAAGGAAATAATTGATCGATTCTACCAAGAGGAGATACAGTTTTTAAATTATAAATATTAGGCTGTATTTTGTCGTTATAATATTTGTGACTATTTAGGATGTAAAAAAGTAATTTGCTTAGTAGATGAGGCAATTTCTTGCCAGCTTAAAAAGAAATCAAATCATTAAGAGTTTGATGATTTTGATGAGCGGTTCAGCACTAGCTGAATTAGTAGGTATACTGTGTTCGCCTCTTCTGTCGAGATTGTACACGCCGGAGGAATTTGGTGTGATGGGTTCATTGATGGCAATAGTTGGAGTTCTTTCAATGGTATGTACATTGAAATACGAAATGGCTATAATTTTAGAAAACGATAATTATAAAGCCTATAGGCTGAGACAGCTGTGTATTATTTTGCTGATTTTCGTTTCTTTTCTATTGTCTTGTTGTATATTTTTCTTTCCTGGTTTTGTGGGGAGTTGTGTTAGTGATCAAGCATATTTGTATATAAAATGGGTTGTTCCATTGGTTTTTTTAGTAGGTTTTACTAATGTTCTTAGTTCAGTGTTGAACAGAGAAAGAGACTATAGAGCTATTTCTATTTCTTTAATATATAGACGTGTTGGCCAAACAGTAATTCAACTGATAATGGGTTTTTGTGGAGCCCACGCACTTGGGTTGATTATAGGGAATGTTACAGGAGGAGTAATAGCTTCCATAATTTTATTTGTTGCCAGCAATAAATTTTTTTATAAGGGGAGCAAAGGTGAAGATTCTGTATTGAGCTTAGCTCGAGAATATTATAAATTTCCACTCTATTCTACACCACAGAGTGCTCTTAGTGCTATTTCTACACAGTTACCTGTTTTTGGACTGGGTTATTATTATGGGATCGAAGCAGTCGGTGCATATTGGTTTGCTATTCGAATTTTACAACTGCCTGTTGCCGTTTTTGGTCAGTCACTCAGACAAGTTTTTTATAAAGAAGCTTCTAGTTATAGAGATAATTATTCCAAGGTTTTTTCAATATACAAAAGATTTACTGTAGGCTTGTCTCTTGCTGTTATTGCTCCTGTTTGCCTTATTTTTTTGTATGGGAAATATTTATTTCTTTGGTTTTTCGGAGAAGAATGGCTATTGGCTGGGCAATTTACTGAATGGATGGCGCTGTGGATAGGTGGGGCTTTTGTAAATCCGCCTTCGATGATGTTGTTTACTGTATATCAAGAGCAAAAAAAATTACTGATTTATGATTTTGTATTAGGAGTCGCCAGGTTTGTGAGCTTGTTTTTATTGCCCAGTTTACTTGAAAGCTCAGTATGTGTTATTGCTTATTATTCGTTAATTTCATTATTGTTCTATTTTATTTTGGTGATTTATTGGTGGTGTAAATTAAAAGTCTTGAGTAATCGTGTTAACGTTGGCTGAATATGGAGGTCCTCTGTAATGAAAATTCACCTACTAATTAAATCGTTGTTATATCGTGTGCGATACAAACTAAATCCTATCAAGGCATCCAAGAGCATCGGAGTATCCATAGGTACGGATTGTAGGCTGTGCGGATTGATTGATTGGGGGTCAGAGCCTTATTTAATAAGACTTGGACATCATGTGAGTATAACGAATTCGAAATTCATTACGCATGATGGCGGCGTTTGGGTGTTTAGAGATCGGTACCCAGATTTGGACGTCATCGCTCCAATTAATGTTGGTAGCAATGTATTTATTGGTACAGATTGCATTGTGATGCCTGGCACAGAAATACAAGATAACGTGGTTATTGGTGCAGGAAGCTTGGTTAGAGGTGTACTTGAAGCTAATGGCGTATATGCAGGAGTTCCTGTTAGAAAAATTAAAAACATAGATGATTATCTCGATGCTCTAGGAGATAAAAAGGTTAATACGAAAATGTATTCAAAGAGTGATAAGAGAAACTATCTTCTTAAAAAGTTTTTTGATGGTGATGAAAGCTTATCCTAGATTTGGTTTTAAGTTTATTTAAAATATAACTATATTGTTGTGAGGGTTTATATACAGTTGTTTTACTTTGTTTTGGCTTTAATTCTAAAGCCTGATCTTGTTAGCTCCTTTGATCCGCTTCGTGTTAGTCTTTTAACAGGTCTTACCGTAGCATCGGTTTTGACCGAATGGTGTATTTATGGCCGCCAAAAAAACTTTTTTAGACTCGATGTGTTATTTATTCTGGGCTTTTTCATTGTTCATTTTCAATGGCCTCTGATGTTTTTATTTGGCGTCGAGATGCGAAAGATGAGTGTTGAGGCGTCAATATCGAGTATTAACTATGGAACTTGGTTGTCAGCATTGGGGCTCATTGCGTGGAATGCCGGTTGGGGAGCTTTTACTTTTAAAAAGCAACCTCGCAAACGGATCATTAAAGTAGAGTACAAGAAATTAAAAATAGCATTTGTACTATTATTTGTATTGTTCTTGATTACAGCCGGAAGGGACTATCTAACAGGGGCGATTTACCGAGGTGAGCTTGAGGGGGGGGACTACTCCGGAGCTGCAGGTGGTATTGCTTCCTATATTCAGTTACTTTTAGGTTTAGTATTAGCAGTCCTCTTAGCTTACTTCATGCCAATGTCTGGTGCATATATCAGAAATGGCAGAGGGTGGTGGGGAAAGGTTGATAAGTTTATCCCCATTGCTGTAGCTGGTTATATATTTATGTACTTGGCTGTCGGTGACAGAGGTGGAGCAGTTCAAGCTGCCAGTGTAGTTCTTATATTGTACGGCGTTTTTGTAAAACCCATCACAGCCAAACAATTCATTATTTTAGCTCTAGTGGGGGCATTCGTACTTACAGTGATTGGATGGGGTAGATCTTCGCTTGATGAGAAGGGTAAGAGAAACATTATAGAAGCGGGCATTGAAAAAATTCAAGAAAGAGACGATCAAGGATTCTATATCTATACTCTAACCTTGGCTGACAGTGTCACCTGTTTACATGGGTCTATTGCCGATGTAAACAGCTCAGGAGGTATCTATTGGGGTAAGCTATGGAGAGGAGATATTTTTTCTCTTGTACCTCTATTAGGGAAATACACGATGACTACTTTTGGTTTGAAAAACCATGATGTGAGTTCCTCCGGTAGATTGACATATCTTTCATTTGGTGAGGATTCCAAAATTGGCTCTGGATCTACTATTATTGCTGATTTGTATCACAACTGGGGCACCGCAGGAGTTGTGATATTCATGTTTGCTCTTGGAGTGCTTTATCAACGAGTGACACAAGGTATTGTTAGGCGTGAGGGTTTCAAGTGGGTAGTAATGGCAGCAGCATTAGCAACGGTAGCTTTTTATTCTTCTCGTGCTGGCTATTTGATCTTTCTTCGACCATTGGTATGGACGTATCTCATCGCTAAGTTTTGTACTACTGTAAAAACACTTAGTTCATCCGAGGGAGAGACTGCAAATTAACCAACTGACTAATTATTTTTATATACAGCAGTTTAGCTACATGAAAATTTGTATTCTTATTCCTAGCTTGAAATCAGGTGGAGCTGAGCGAGTCCTCAGTATTCTAGCATCAGAGTTTGTTAAACTGGGGCACGATGTTGATATCGTTTTGACGGCTAGTGATGAAGTCTTTTACGATCTCGCAGAGGAAGTAAATGTACACAAAATTTGTTATCCGTACAAAGGGGCTTTGAGCAAAGTGCACGCTTCTTTTCGTGTAGCTGTTAGAATGCGAAAAGTTATAAAGGAAGTACGACCTGATTGTATTGTATCTTTTCTAGAAAAGTATAATGAGTTGAATCTATTATGCACTCGTTTTCTTAATGTACCAGTGATTGTATCAGATAGAAATAATCCAAGTGCCGATATTTCATCACTAAGGGTGTTTTTTAAAAAAGCGACATATTCATGGGCTCAGGGAGTCGTTGCACAAACTACTAAGTCCAAAGAAACTATTCAGCTACTTCTGAACAATAAATTACCAGTACATGTAATTGAGAATCCGATAAGGGAAGTCATCAGATACCCAAATATTGAAAGGCAAAATGTCATTTTAAATATTGGACGTTTGGTGGAACAGAAAGGGCATGAAGATCTTATACGCGCTTTCGCGCTCTTACCTGATAAAAAATGGAAACTATGTATTCTAGGTGAAGGCTATTTACGCAATTCCTTGGAAGAACTGATATCTCAGATGAATCTTGAGGGGAGGGTAGAGATGCCAGGAACTCAGAGAAACGTTGACGAATATTTCGCCAGATCCTCAATTTTTGTCTTATCCTCATATTTTGAGGGTTTTCCGAACGCATTATGCGAGGCGATGGCTGCTGGTTTGGCCTGTGTATCGACTGACTGTCCTACCGGCCCTAGCGAATTAGTTAATTCTAAATTTAATGGCTTATTAACGGAAGTCGGAAATATAAACGATCTGGCTTGCGCTCTCCGGCAACTTGCGGAAGATGAAGATTTGAGGTCATTATATGGGAGCGAGGCGAGTAAGATTGTTAGTAGACTAGACTCTGAAGAAATCGCGAAACAATGGTTGGATTTTATACAAGAAATTATCCACTGCTAAAACAGATCTAATGATGAAGAAGAAAAAACTATCAACTCTAATTTCATCAGCTTCTCGCAATGCAGGCGGTGTATTCGAGGTCGTCCGGTGTTTGAATAGTAGATTAGATCAATACATCGATAATCAAGTGCTTAGCATCGTTGATGAGTGTATTGATGACGATTTAGATTTGTGGGGTAATACTGAATTAATCCTAGAGAAACACATTGGCCCTCGTAGCCTTTTATTTAGCCCAGGCTTGATTAAAGCCTTACGGAGAGAAAATCCTGACATTGTACACGTCCATGGTATTTGGCAAGGGACATCACTCGCCAGTTTAAAGTACCATAAGGGAAATCAGCGGCCCTATATAATCTCTCCTCACGGAATGCTAGATCCATGGGCAATTCGCAATTCACGGTGGAAAAAGGAAATTGTTGGTAGGTGGTATGAATACGAACATTTAAAATCTGCATCATGCATTCATGCTTTATGTGAATCGGAATATGATTCAATTAGGCAATTTGGTCTTACTAACCCGGTATGTATAATACCTAACGGAATTGATTTACCAAGCTTACCAAGTGTTAGTAGATCTGGAAAAAATGTTCGGAATATAGTTTTCATAGGCAGAATCCATCCTAAAAAGGGGATAAAAGAATTAATTACGGCTTGGTCCAAACAGGCAAAAGAAATTACTGAAAATTGGAACCTGGTAATCGCTGGATGGAGTCAATTAAATCATCAAGATGAATTGATTGAGCTGTGTGATAACTTGGATATCGCTAATCAACAAATGAGTGTTGACGATTTTGTAAGTCAACAATCCAGTATGACTGGAAGTAGTGTCTATTTTGTGGGGCCTGTCTTTGGAGAGCAAAAGAATTCCCTGTTGCAAGTTTCTGATGTTTTTGCGCTTACGAGTTTTAGTGAAGGTCTTCCCATGTCAATATTAGAAGCGTGGTCCTACTGTCTGCCTGTACTAATAACACCTTTCTGTAATCTGCCGGAAGGCAAGCAAGAAGAGGCTGCTATAGAGGTTATATTTGAAAGTGATGTTCCGAATTCCATAGATATTGTGCAAGGCTTGCAAGTAGTAATGGAGATGAGTGATGATGATAGAATTGCTATGGGGATGAGAGGAAGAAAGTTAGTCGAGAATAAATTTACTTGGGATCATATAGCTAAGCAAATGAACTCAGTATATGATTGGTTGCTTGGTAAAACAGAAAAGCCTAAATGCGTTAAAATGAAATAGTGCAACTATGCATCAATCTAATAGATATTCTTACAGTGTTATTTGTTTACGTACAAAGCTTGCGCGCTTGATATGGTTGTGTACGTACCACGTATTATTCAGATTATCTCCGACACTGGGGTGTCAATGGTGGCGTAGATTTTTGTTGCGTGTTTTTGGGGCAAAGTTGTCCAAGGGGGCAAACATATACCCATCAGCAAAAGTTTGGGCGCCTTGGAATTTGGTTATGCATGAAAATAGTTGCCTTGCATCGGGAGTTGATTGTTACAATGTTGCTCTAATCACACTGGGGAATAGCTCCACAGTCAGTCAGAGAAGCTATTTGTGTACCGCTTCTCATGATATCGAAAGCGAAAGTCATCAGTTAATTCATTCTCCGATCACCATCGAGTCAAATGCTTGGGTTTGCGCGGAGGCTTTTGTAGGCCCAGGTGTTACAGTCGGTGAAGGAGCTGTCTTGGCTGCTCGAAGTGTGGCTGTTAGAGATCTAGAGCCGTGGGGTGTCTATGGAGGCAATCCAGCGAAATTCTTAAAGGAAAGGCAGATTAAAAGATGAATGTTTCTGTTCTCATTCTTACCTATAATGAGGAAGTTAATATCCAAGGGTGTCTCGACTCTCTACAATTTTGTGATGATATAGTGATTTTGGATTCTGAGAGCACGGATTCTACTCTGAAAATTGCTCAAGATGCTGGAGCGACAATCCTCACTAGGCCATTCGACAATTATGCAGCCCAGAGAAATTTTGGATTATCCCATGATTTTAAACATGACTGGATCCTTATGTTGGATGCTGATGAGCGTGTGGATGATATGTTTGTTGAGGAAATGGCATCTCTAACTAGGCTAACAAATAACCCTGTGACTCTTTACAGGATGAGACGCAAAGATATGTTTATGGGGAAATGGATAAAGCGTTCGAGTGGATATCCTACCTGGTTTGGGCGATTATTTAAAAAAGGATGTGTTAGGGTAGAGCGTGAGATCAATGAGGAGTATTATACTGATGGAGAGATTGGCCTGATGAAGGAGCACCTCATACATTATCCCTTCAACAAGGGGATAGACTATTGGTTTGAGAGGCATAACCGCTATTCAAGTATGGAGGCCGTTAAATTGGCTGCGGAGCAGCAGTCGAAGATTAGGTGGAAGGACTTCTTGAACCATGATCCAATGCTAAGGCGTAAGGCTTTTAAGGCGTTGGCATATAGGATGCCCATGAGGCCAGCTTTGACATTCTGCTTTCTGTATTTCGTGAAGATGGGTTTTTTAGATGGTAGAGCGGGCTTTCACTTTAGTCTTATGCGCTCGATCTATGAATACATGATCAGCTTGAAGATGAAGGAGGGTCGTATATCATGAAAATCAGTATTATCACAGCGACTTACAACCGCGAAAAAACAGTAGGAGAGGTCTGTGAGTCCATGGCTGCACAGACTTATTCCGATTTGGAGTGGGTAGTCATTGATGGAGGGTCGAAGGATGCCACCTTGGAAGTGCTCAAGCAGGGACAGCGCCAGCCTGATGTCCTCGTCTCTGAGCCCGATAAGGGTATTTATGATGCCCTCAACAAGGGG
The DNA here is from genome assembly GCF_900141815.1 of Rubritalea squalenifaciens DSM 18772. Lineage (NCBI taxonomy): Bacteria > Pseudomonadati > Verrucomicrobiota > Verrucomicrobiia > Verrucomicrobiales > Rubritaleaceae > Rubritalea > Rubritalea squalenifaciens. The sequence continues at coordinate 29,171 of NZ_FQYR01000007.1, read as the reverse complement.
CTGAAGTTGGCGAGTGGAGAAGTGATAGGTCTCTTGCACTCTGATGACTTTTATCCGACTGAGGATGTGCTTGAAGAGGTCGCGAAGGCTTTTGAGGATCCCAGTGTGGACGCGGTTTACGGTGATCTGGATTATGTATCCTCCGAGAACACTGACAAAATAGTCAGGCACTGGGTGAGTGGGGAGTATGATCGCGAGAACTTCCGCAAGGGATGGATGCCACCCCATCCAGCATTTTACATGAGGCGAAAGTATTACGAGCAACTCGGAGGTTTTCATCTCAAATACAAGATAGCCGCAGATTACGACAGTATGGTGCGTTATCTATGGAAGCATCAGTTGAGAGCCGTCTATCTTCCCAAAGTACTCATGAAAATGCGCACGGGAGGTGCCAGTAACCGCAGCTTGAAAAATATCCTGCAGAAGTCTCAGGAGGATTATCAGGTGATGCGTGAAAATGGACTCGGGCTCAGTACTTTACTGAGGAAGAACCTGTCCAAAATTCCTCAGTTTTTTAAACGACGTGCATCTTAAAGCACGGCTTCACGACTTAAGTATTTTAATGATCTAGAACGAAGATATGGCAAAACGAATTGATACAAAGACGAAGGAGGAGATCATCCGCCTGTCTCAGGAAGGTGTGACCCTGGCTGACATTGCAGAGAAGACGGGAGTGAGTGTTCCCTCGATCTCCAAGATCCGCAAAGAGGCCGGTATCGGCCGCAGCCGAAAGTCCAGTGCTCCGGTAGAGGAGGGGGTGACGACCAGTAAGCAGCTGGAGGCAGCGGTGAAGAAGCTGCTCTGGCCAAGTCTTTCCAAGGTGCAAAAGGCGGCTCCGAAGAATGCCAATGCAATTGCGATTGAGGTCAAGGTTACCGTGGGTTCCCAGTCTTATGGGGTGGAAGAATTGATTGCGGAAGCCTCCAAGGAGGAGCAGCTCAAGCAAAAACAGCAGGAGCTGGAAGAGGCTCGCAAGCGTGTCGCCGCGATTGAGGCTGAAATGCAGTCACTCAAGTAAACTGGTTCTCAGATCCATGCATGGCAGTGAGAGAACTGCCGTGTGTGGAGGTTTCTTGTCGCGACGTCCTATAAACGTTTGAACGACACCCGGCTGTTGATTTGGACGAGATATGATGTAGGTAAACAAGACCTCTCTGTATTTTATCTTTGCTAACTATCATCGTGAAGGTTTAGCTACAGTCTGGTTACGGTGGTTGATACAGCCGCCTAAGATCACACTCTAAGAGAGCTGAGAGCTTAACGTTCAGGCTCGAAAGAGCGCTGTTTCCTCCCCCAAAAAAATGAAACTTACCCTTTCTTCTTTCGTTCAAAACGATTACAGCAAACCCCATCAAACCCTGCCCATTGAGATATGAAGAGACCCCTGAAGAAAATAAAGCGATGGCTTGAGCGCTGGCTCCGTGTCTTGCTGATTGTCATCGTAGTGGGGGGATTCCTGGGCTTTGGGGCGTGGTATGCCCTGACAACTGATGAAAAGCCGGTACAGCAGGATTTCGGTGATGCCCGGGTGTCATCCATTGCGATGGAAGAGGCGACCGTGGCCTACGCGAAAGCTGAGGACCTGATCAAAGAGGGGCAGCCGGCCGAGGCGCGCAAGATCATGCTGCGCTTGGCTCCGCTCGCGGAGGTGGGTAAGAAGGCCGAGGGATATGCCAAGGCTCATCTCTGGCTGGCTAAGGATATGCTGGCTGGTGGTCTGGGAGGATATCTTGAGGTGCTGCCAGTGGAGGGACGCAGTGAACTTAAGCGTGCTGCAGGTGGGCGCTGGGCCTACAACGGGCCGCTGCCTCAGGCGGATTTCATTGAGCAATCCCGCAGGCACCTAGAGGATGCTATCGAGCTGGAGCCTGAATTGGGAGAGGCTGCTAGTCTCTTGGCGGAGCTTTTGGTGGCTTCAAAGCAGCGCAATGAAGCGATTGAGCTCCTGCTGGACAGGGTGTCTGCTCAAAATGCGGATGATCTGAAGATGGGGGTGCTTTTGGCGAATTCGATTGCTTTTACAGGCGATGAACTTGGACTACAGGAGCAGGCTTGGCTGGAGCTGACGACTCTGGGCAGAGAGGTGACCCGAGGAAAGCGCAGTGACCTGAATGCGAGGGTGCGCTATTTGATGCTGATCTATCTCCTGGACAAGCAGGAATTGGCCGATGTAGCCCTGCAGAAATTTGAAGGCGATTTCGGAACGGGCAAGGAAGGTGAGGCGAGAATGGCCCGCCTGAAATCTCTGCATCATTATTTTAGAGCAATCACGCTATTGAATCAGACGAACACGGTGCCTGCTGATGTGGTGGATGAGCTGATCAAGGCCTATGCGGCCCAGCCGGCTGAGAAACACTATGTAGCTGCTCTGGAACTGCTGGCTGAGCGCCATCCGGACCAGAAGGCCAGAATTCTGGAGGTGCTGAAGAACACCTCAACCAGCCGTATCCAAGAGATGGGGGCCGCAGGACTGAGCTGGTGTCTGGTGATGGCTCAGCTCTTTCCTGAAAAGAGCACGGAATATTTGACGATGGCACATCAATTGAAGCCAGGGAATCCCGAGGTACTGACCGCTCTCTTGCAAGAGGCGCTGAGAGAGGGAAGTCAGATCGATGGTCCAAGTTTAGCGAAAGAGGCTCAGCTGGTGTTGGACAGCAAGTCCCAGACTGGAGCCCGCAAGATGAGACTGGAGTTGGCACTCGGGGAGTTGGCTTGGAAAGAAGGAAAATCTGACGAAGCCCTGCAAATGCTGGAGCGAGCACTGGTGGGGAAGGTTTATGCCTCTGAAGCGGAAATCCAGAAAATCCATCGCTTGCTCGCGACTATCTACAAAAGCCACGGGGAGCTAGCCTTGGCTTCGACTCACGAAAAGATGATCCGCTAAGTGGTCCACCTAAAGTTTCTCTCTTCGCTCATCCTCAGTATTCTACAGCAAGTCTAGATTACTCATCGTCAGGAGATAACGGCTTTATCATTCTAATACCATGACAACACAGGAAACTTCCATAGCTCAAGACAGCGCGTCCAGCAGGCGAGGCCTGATCTGGCCGTGGCTGGTGACCTTTGCCATTCTGGGCGTCTTGAGTCCGCTACTCTCAGAGCACTTTGGAATTCTGTGGGGCAGGGTTCACTACCGTTGGTGTGCGATTCTGGTGGTATGGGTGGTCGTTTCTCTCTGGCTGCAGTGGCGCCAGGCTGAGAAGCCGGAGCGAGTGGCTCCCACGTGGATCTCTGTGATAGGTTATCTGGCTGTATTTATTCAAATCGGGGTGGCCTACCTTTACTTTACAGGTTGGGTGGCGATTGTTGCGGCGATCTGTACGGTGGGGCTTTTGGTTCTGCATTTGAGCCGACAGAGGCGTATGCTGCACGCCTTCGGTACCTGGGCCTTGCTCTTTCTCTTGGTGCGTCTTCCGAACCAACTGGAAGGGCGTCTGCTCCGCGTATTTGAGGAGCTAAGTTCGAGGATAGGATCTGCTATTCTTGAGTGGCGAGGAGTCTACCACGTCTCCCAGGCTAGTGAAATGGTGCTGGATGCGGCCGTGGTGGATATCAGAATCATTTGTAATGGCTTCTACTCCATCTACATGATGGTCTTCATGGCAGCGCTCTATGTCGTGTGGAAGCAAAGACCTCTGCTGTATGCGCTCTGTGTGCTCGCCAGCAGTACCTTGGTCGCCGCTGTTGTGAATGGTATCCGAGTCGCCGTGGTGTGTATGATTACCAATGCTACCGAGGTGAATATCATGGAGACCGGATGGCTCTGGCTCTTGCTGGCCGTGTCTCTGGCATTAAGTTTCCTCTTGCTACTGAGCTTTGATGCCTTCTTTGGGTTTTTCTTTGCCGAAGTGGAAGAGGAGCGCGCTCAGAAAAATCTTCTGGTGCGTGGCTGGAATCATCTCTGCCATTTTGGTGCGCGCTCATTGACCAAAATCTTCAAGGCCAAGGGCGTTGAGGCCAGCGGTGGTCGCTGGCTCCCGGTGGCGGTTTTCTCAGGCCTGCTGGTGATGGCAGGCTTTGCGGGCTCTATTCTATACTACGAATGGACGGCTGAGGGTGAGGGGAGAACGAAATTCATGCACAGCAGGGATGAGCTCAAAGTGATCGATCAAGAGAGTATCACCTTTGAACGCCCAGGCTGGCAAGTACTGGAAAAGACCTATGAGGAGCGTGAGTTTGCTAGCATCTGGGGACAGTTTTCTCTCATTTGGAAGCTCAAGTATGAGGATCTGTTCGTCATCGTGGCTTTGGATTATCCCTTCGATAAGTGGCACGACGTGAAGGTTTGCTACTCCAACGAAGGCTGGAAGATCGATGAGGAACGTCTGACCGACCTGCCATCCTACAATGGCTGGGGAGCATCCGAAACGGAGATGAGTCTGCCGACTGGAGACTATGGATTCATCATGTGTAGTCACCTGTCCCATATTGGCGAGCCAGTGCAGGCCAAGCCGACTGCCCACCAGTTTGATATGGTGCTCTACTACCTGCACCCGAAGCAATGGAAGGCTCCATATGGTACTTCTGTGAACAAGGATAAGAACACGTTCTACCAGTGCCAGGTCATGGTGAGAAGTAGTTTCCCGCTGAGCGAAGAGCAGAGGGAAGAGGTACGCCAAATGTACGGGGACTTCCGTAATCAGGTGAAGCAGCAAATCGAGCAAATGCCGACACCATGAGGAACCCGTATCACACCAGAGGCATGCGCCGTCTGCGACGCGAGTGGAAGATCATTTATCCACTGGCCGCGCTTCTACGTTTGCCCGAGTACCTATACTGGTGTCTTCAGCGTGGAGGTGAGTGGCTAGGTGACAAGATGGCTCAGATCCATTGGACCCGAGGGCCGATGGCACCAGTCGCAGGGGTCTTTCGATTTATAGGCTATTGGTTTCGCTCTCGTCCCTACGGTAAGCTAGTCTTTGCGCTGCCGATCTTGCTAGGTATCTTGGCGGTATCGAGTATCTACTTTATTAGCGTGAACCGTAACCGCGGTGGTAGCGAAGAGAAATACTATGAGAACGCCAACGAGGCTCTGACTGGCGGTGATTACAAGAAGGCCGATTTCCTTTTCGCCAAGGTGCTGCATTACCGTCGTTACAAGGATGATCCACAGGTGCTCTACCGCGCAATGGTAGCAGCTTATGCTAATGGAAACTTTTTCCGATTCAATGATCTCCGGGTAAGATTGGTCGGTGAGCTGAATTACGAGCCGGCCAAGGCATGGTACGTATCCACGATGATGCAGCGCCTAAATCCAAACGATCAGCAGCTCACCAACGAACTCATGAAGATCTGCCTGGAGATGGTGGAATCTGGTGAGACGGCTAGCTGGGGGAGTGCCTGGCGAGTGAGGCTGGCTAAACTCTACCAAAGATTAGGACGTGTGGACGATGCCATCGACCTGCTGGAAGATGTGAACTCTCCCACGGTGGAAGAGCGGTCTCAACTCAGTGTTCTCTATGTGCTGGACGATCAACGTCAAGAGGCCAAGAAGAATCTGGAGGCGACTCTGGCGCAGATTGCGCGTGAGGATCCGATGTTTGAAACCTACCTGTCGCACTGGGCTGAATGTAAGGTGGTACTGGCCTCACAAACCGATACCGTAGAGGATGCGGTGAAGCATCTTGAGGATGCTTTGCTGATGGTGGCTAAAGAAAAGAACAAGGCTGATGCCAATATTGCTTTGCTCGATGAATGGTATTCAGGTCTTCAGGTGAAACTGATCCTGGAGTATTCTCGTCAGACTGATGGCAAGTCACTGGTGTATCAGTGTGCGGAGGAAGCGATTTCTGGTACGAGCATCCATCCCTTTGTGGGAGGGATGGTCAATGACTTGGCGGATGAGAACTCCGAGCTTTCATTCCGACTTGGTAATTTGGATGCTTCGGTGGCTGAGTATGGTGGTGCGATTTCCCATCTGGCCTTGAGCTTAAGGTCATGGGATCAAGGAGATTTCGAACAGGCCAGGAGACATATGCAGGTAGCTAAGTGGCTACATCCCAAAAATATGGTCACGGTATTGCACTTGGCGACTCTCGACCGTGTGAAGAGGGCCAGGGCGAAGGATGCCGAGCGAGTCTTCCGTGGTACGGAAGAGTCTGAGATTTCCAAAGTTCATCGCTTGTTCGAGGAGCAGGTCAGGATTGATCCAAGCAGGGAAGCGGATGTGATGATCGAGCGCGCCAGGTTGTATGCTGCGGACGAGAGCTGGCAGGAGATCGTGGCGATGATGGATTCACATGTAGGTGACTGGGAGCCTGATGATGCGGAGATTGGTTACCGGATCCTGATTCAGGCCAGCCAGGCTCAGGGGAAAATGGTCGATGTGGAGAAATACCGCACCGAGCTGGAAAGTTTGGACAAGCTCTCAAGGAAACGCTGATGCGCTCGGATGCGTCTGTGAAGCTGCCGATATTTCGGCTTTGTTGATCACTGATGACTTTGAATATTGTAAGAAGTGTGGATAAGTCTTGAAATCCATCAGAACTAGGGGCAAGTTCTGCGCATCCCAAAGGTTGCAGCTACCCCAAGATTCAACTGATTCACTATCAAGGGCCAAGGCCTGAGAGTGAGTATCACTGCACAACATCCTCAGGAAGCGATTGATGTAATGATGTAGCCACATCTCATAGAGATTATGAGGTGTATCGCTCAGCTCAAAACATTGATTCGACGGGTAAACCAGGGCGACTTTGCACAGAAAGTTGCTATCATGAGTAAACAGAACATTAGCGAAGAACCGGTAAAGAGGGCCAGCCACGGCTCGATCTTTTCCGAATGCGGTACAGAGAGTCATAAACCTCTGCACTGGAAGAGGCATTTGGTCATTCAGATGTATCCCTATGTGCTGTTTTTGATCGATGCTCTGCTCGTTTGTCTAGTTTTCGGTCTCTTTGTAGCGATGCGCTATGATGTGTCTCTGATGGATGCGGTAAGCCGCCGAGTACTATTAGCGATCGCAGTGCCGAGCTTTTTTGGTCTGTTTGTGGCTGGGGGCTACAGTTATTCGACAGACAAGGCCAAGTACCGCTTTTTGAGTGAGTACATCATCATGGCTACGGCGGTATTTGTCGTGGCCTTTGGTCTGATCTATGCGGTGGTTGCCTATGGGGTGCCGCTCAGATCCTCGCGCATCATCGTGGCAGGTACTTTGGTGATTTTTCCTTTATGCGCCATGGTGTACCGGATCATGCTGACCAAACTCCAGCGCTATTACGAGCAAGGGAATGTGGTTTGTATCATCGGTGCTGGAGATAGAGCGAAGGATGTCTACAAGAGACTCAAGGCTGAAGGGACGAGACATGATTATGTGGTTCTCAGCATGGATGATCACCGAATCGGGAAGAAGTTTATCCCAGAAGCTGAGGATTCCCCGATAGTGGAGAACTTTGATGTTCTGGAGACCCACTCCTCGATTCGTAAGAAGTACGTTGAAGCTTATGTGGTGGCGGCGGACATGAATGAGCTTCCTGATGAGGTGAGTCGGAAATTGGTAGTGTCTTTCTTTAACAACAACCGAGTCTATTCCTACGAGCACTATCTGGAGCACCAATTTAGGATCATTCCTCCCGGACAACTTTCAGTGAGTTGGCCGCTGCAAGAGGGCTTCAGGCTTAGCCGTAGCATGACCTATGACCGCATGAAGCGGGCAGGCGATATCGTGGCTTCTTTGATTGGGATCGTGCTGGCTGCACCAGTCCTGATCGGCACGGCGATAGCGGTCAAGGTGACCAGCCCAGGTCCGATCATTTTCAAGCAGGCTCGTACAGGTCTGCGCGAGAAGCCATTCATGATCTACAAGTTTAGGTCCATGACTGTAGGCTCCGAGAAAGGCTCTAAGTATACTTCTCCTGACGATGTGCGGTTTACCCCGATTGGGAAATTCATCCGTAAGACGAGACTGGATGAGCTTCCACAGCTTTGGAATGTACTGAAAGGGGACTTGAGCCTGATCGGTCCAAGGGCCGAATGGGTGGATCTAGTCGAGCGCTACGAGGCAATTTTCCCGTATTATCATTTCCGTCATGCAGTGAAGCCGGGCATCACAGGCTGGGCTCAGGTCAACTATTCCTACGGAGCAAGCAACGAGGATACTCTGGAGAAGCTCTATTATGATCTCTACTACGTCCGTCGCTATTCCTTGGCGCTCGACGTGGCGATCGTCATCAAGACCGTCTACATGATGGTATTTGGTCGAGGCCAGTAGTGGGCAGCCTGCGTAATGGGGGGATACGCCTCTCGTCAGAAACAGATCTTTGCTATTTGGTCACTTCCTCAACATCAGGTAGCTTGTACACTCGGTTGATGACAGATTCGCCGGGACGGTACACGCGCATGAGGAAATTCCATCCTTCTGTGATGTCTAGCCTGTTCGGTTTGTCTCCGCAGTTTTCTTTTGAGCCAAAATATACGGTAAATGTACCATCGTCGTTAAGCGTCACATTGCGATCATTAACGATGTTGTTATCTGACTTCATAAAACCGTCTTTACCATATACGGTGATGGACCAAAATGCGTTGTTTTCAGGGACTTTATAAGTTGCCTTGTAGCATTTGTTGGGATCTGACGGGCCTGTGTAGTTGATATATACAGCATCTTTCTCGGGAAATAAGCCCCACGCCCCAGCTACGCCAAGATGGCGTGTTTTTTCATCAGCTTCTCCTCTTGGTCCCATCCAGCCGGGCTCGTATTGATTATATTTTTGGAATTCTTTTTCGTATTCCGCTCTGAGTGCCAGCATGGAGTCTTTGTCCCATTTTGGAGTAGGGAAGGGGTCTGCACTGGAAGCCGTGATCTTAATACTTTTCTGTAGTTGGTTGACCAATTCCACATCTTTTTCATCAGAGGAGTCCATAAGTTGGATTCTTTGGATGAGTGTCACATACTTTGTATCGTCTGGTATTTTGTGGGTGCCTGGTTCATAGAAGACGGCGGCTGCATAATGGTCATTGTCAATGACGTATACTGAGAAGTAGCGGTCATCTGGAAACTCAGGAATGGTGACCGTGGCGCCTCCCTCAGTATCCACAACGGAGCCGGCATAGAGAGTGTCCTTGTTCATGCGGACAACACTTTGCTGGTCCAGAGGAGTGGGTTTTGTAATGTAGAAAAAGCTGTTTATTTTTCCTCCAGCATTCTTCTGGAAATCCGCGAAGGCAAAGTCTGTCTCGGCTCTGATATAATTTTCGGCGGTTACTTTTTCTTCTGCTTGCAAGCTATAAATAGAGAGCAAGGCGATGGCATATGTTGGGATAGCTTTCATAATGATATACGACACGTGATTGCTGTTCTTGTGACAGCAAGTGTCTTATTTTAAGCTATCAATGATTTTGTGTCAATGCGACGGAGTTACGTGGTTTGCTTAGGCCAGAGGGTCAACATTTGATGTATTTTCTTCCAGTCTACGCCTATATTGCGGAAAAGTTGTTAGCCCTGCTTCAGTGTGCTAGGTACTATCCTGCGCTTTTTTTGCCTGTTAGGATCTCTCTGAATTTTGGGTAGGCGTAGCAGAGCATGATGCAGAGGACAATGCCGGGGAAGATGACGCAGATCCAGACTGATGCTTCGACATAGCTCCATCCGATGGTTTGGAAAGATTTCAGGAAGATCACGGATTGGTCGAAGAGCCGGTCTGAAAATGACTCAAAGTCCGGGATGAGGAATAGGCCCGTAATGACTGCTGCAATGTAGGTGATTTTAAGGATATGTTTTTTCCAAATTTTGTCCGCGAGCGCTACATAGATAAAGGGAAGAACGATGTAGTAGGTAATGATATTTATCTCATTGTAAGTGAACCCGGTAAGTTCAGAGATTCCTTTTAGAATAAGGTAGACGATGTGGAAGAGCCCGGACATGCAGTGGAAGTGTCTGCAAGAGGCTTATTCAGCCTCGTTGACAAAGCCGTAGCTGCTGAAGATGTAGGCTTGCTCGCCGGAGAGCACGGTTTCGTAGGCTTGGCGGTTTTCCTTACTTGGCTGGAATCCTTCCTCGGGAATGATCGTGTGATCGGTCATCTCGTCGATGTTCCAGTGTTTGGCATGAATGTTGGCGCGAGCCATATTGTCAGCGGCGATGTGGTTTGCTGCGTCTACGCTTGGGATCCAGGCGGCGACATAAGCTCCCTCGATAGTGCCGTGTTGTTCGTGCTCTTTAGTGGGGGTGGCGTGGTAGGTGAGGATGTACATGTTAGGAATGTGTGTTAGTGAAATCAGATTCTTTTGTGCCAATAGTTAGGCTTTCTGTGGTTCGATGCTAGGGCTATGATAACGATGGTTTCATCGCGGATAACGTAGGCAATGTAGTAGGGGGAAATGGGAGAGTTAACCCGGCGGTATCCACCCTTCCTCTCCCTCCATAGTAGTGGGGCAGATGATACGGTTTCCAGTAGAAAGGCAACCTCGTCACGTAGGCGAAGTCCCAGACCTTGGTCCATGGATTCATAGTAGCCAATGGCGTCCAGAAAGTCCTCCCGAGCTTCCGAGATGAATTCTATTCTCATTGTGCAAACTGCTCGTCGATAGCTTGGAAGACATCGGAGGCGGAGTGGCACTCAGTGGAGTTTGCGTCAAGGCGCTCGATCCTCTCAAGAATCTCTGCGTTCCACAGGTTCTTGACGTCCGAGTTTTCGGGCAGTTCTGATTTTTCAAGGATGCGGTGAATCAAAGAAACACGTTGGTCCTTGGGTAATCTGAGTACCTCGTTTTCGAGTTCGGAGAGTGTCGCCATACTTCGGATATTAGCTCTGGATTTGAAAATCTCCAGCTAATTTCTCCTATGTGCGAGGGGGATTGGCTGTCGTAAACTATGGATAACTTAAAGAAAATTTGAGCTTTCTTCAGCATGGATACGACACTCTGGTGGCTTGGGAGCGAGGGGATAGGCGGTTTTGGCGCTAAAAATGGGCAAAATAGTGCTCAAAAGCGGTGATTCTGCTTGCTATAAGGGGGCAGGTGACTAGATTGCCCGTCCCCGCAAGGGGTACTTTTCTTCCAGTTGACCGGTGGTTGGAGCCCCGGTGCCGGTCAGCGATTCTGGGGCAATGCAGGAAGGAAATATAAACCAAGGAACTTAACCTTAACAACAAACAAATGAGCATTAATGCTGAACTCTCGGACTTGATCGATTCCAAGTTCCGTGAATTTAAAGAAGGTACCATCGTTAATGGTACTATTATTGATATCCGCCCACAGGTCGTTCTTGTCGACATCGGCTACAAGTCCGAAGGCGCAATCCCATCCTCCGAGTTCGAAGACGATGAAATCGAAGTAGGTGACGGTGTGGAAGTTCTCCTCATGAAGCTTGAGGATGACAATGGTATGGTTGTTCTCTCCAAAGAAAAGGCTGCTCACAAGCAGAACTGGGAGAAGATCGTCAAAGTTTACGAAGACGGTGGTCTTGTCAAAGGCAAGGTCAAGAGTGTGGTCAAGGGGGGCCTCATGGTCAACGTTGGCGTGGAAGCATTCCTTCCAGGTTCCCAGGTGGACATCATCCCACCAAAAGACCTCGGCGAGTACGTTGGTAAAATTTTCGAATTCAAGATCGTTAAAGTTAACGACGAGCGTAAGAATATCGTTCTTTCCCGCCGTGAAGTTATCGAAGCTGAGCGCGCTGAAATGCGTCAGCAGTTCCTTCAGACTGTGAAGGTTGGCGACAAGGTCGAAGGTGTTGTGAAGAACATCACAGACTTCGGTGCATTCGTTGATCTCCAGGGTATGGACGGTCTCCTTCACATCACAGACATGAGCTGGGGCCGTATCTCTCACCCATCCGAGATGCTCCACATCGGTCAGGCACTCGACGTGCAGATCCTCGACGTAGATCGTGACAAGGAGCGTGTTTCCCTTGGTCTCAAGCAGATGACTGAGAACCCATGGGAAGACATCGAAGCCAAGTTCCCAATGGGCCAGCGCGTCAAGGGCAAGGTTACCAAGCTTCTTCCTTACGGTGCTTTCGTGGAAATCGAGAAGGGTGTCGAAGGTCTCGTACACGTTTCCGAACTTTCCTGGGTCAAGCGCATCACACGTCCATCCGACGTTCTCGAACTCGACCAAGAGATCGAAGCAGTTGTTCTCGGTATCTCCATCGAAGAGCAGAAGATCTCCCTCGGCGTACGCCAGCTCGAAGAGAACCCATGGGACGAGATCGAAGCTCGCTACCCAATCGGTCAGCGCATCACCGGTACTGTGCGTAACCTCACTACTTACGGTGCATTCGTAGGTCTCGAGGAAGGCATCGACGGTATGATCCACGTTTCTGATCTTTCCTGGACACGCAAGATCAACCACCCATCTGAAGTCCTCAAGAAGGGCGACGAAGTTGAGGCAGTTGTTCTTAGCATCGACAAGGAGAACCAGCGTGTATCTCTCGGCGTGAAGCAAGCTGAGAACGATCCATGGTCCGACATCGACGACAAGTTCAAGGTTGGTGACCTCGTTAAGGGTCAGGTTGCTAAGATCGCATCCTTCGGTGCTTTCGTGAACCTGCAGGACGACATCGACGGTCTCATCCACATTTCCCAGCTGAGCGAAGATCACGTAGAGCGCGTGAAAGACGTTCTCAAGGTTGGCGACGACGTGGAAGCCCGCGTTATCAAGGTGGACAAAGTCGAGCGCCGCATCGGTCTTTCCATCAAGGCTGTCGAGTACAGCGAAGAGCAACTCCGCAAGGAGTCCCAGTCCTTCGAGACACTCAAGCCTTCCAGCGAAATGGTTGGTCTCGAGCAGGCCTTCAACCTCGCCTCCGGTGGTGGCGAAGAGTGGAGCCCATCCGAAGACTAATTCCTCTCGCTACAGAGAAGATTCAAAACAAAGCCTCACGGGAAACCGTGGGGCTTTTTTTGTGTCCAGTAGGTTCGCTGGCGAAAGTAAGATTAAATTGTAACCTTAGCTTGAGAGGTGTTATCTCTTAGGTGATGGAGAATGCTTCCCGAGATCCTGAAAGCGAGTTCGTTCATCTGCTGGTAAATCACCAGTCGATGATCCGGGCTTTTGTGATTTCGTTGCTACCAGGAGCTCCGGAGGTGGATGATGTGATCCAGAACACGAATGAGGTACTGTGGCGCAAGAAGGATGAATTTGAGCTAGGCACTAACTTTAAAGCTTGGGCTTTATCGATAGCTCGGTTCCAAGTCATGGCTCAGCAGCAGAAAGTAAGACGCAGTAAATGCGTGATGCTAGATGACGATGTGCTGGACATGCTTGCGGAGGAGGCATCTGGCCTGGATGAGCAGAATTTGAATCGTAAAATGGCAGACCTGCAGGACTGTATCGGGCGCCTGTCGATCAAAGATCAGGAGTTGATATTACACCGCTATTGGAAGAAGGCTGGACTGTCAGATTACGCTAGGGCGACCAAGAGAAGTGTAGGTGCCCTGAAAGTAGCTTTACACCGTATCAGGGGAAGTTTGAAGACTTGTATGGAGATCAAGCAAAGCTTAGTAGCAGGGAAGGTAAACTCATGAGGCCTGCAGAAATTAAAAAGAATGAGCGTGCCGAAGAATTAATCCAAGAGCTTGAGGACGGTACGATCAGTGAGGCTGGTCACCAAGAGCTTATGGAGATTCTCCGCAATGATTCAGCAGTACGTCTGCTGTATCTGGAGCATATGCAGCTCGTGTCCTTGTTGAAGCAAACTGCCGAAGATCGTGTCAAGTTAGGGACTATGCCAGTGAGCCCGGATATGGTCTTGGCCGAGCGCAAGAAAGGGGCTCTGAAGTCCGTAGTTTATGGATTGGCGGCTATGCTGCTAATAGGTCTCGCGGCTTTACTGGTAAAGACTCAGTTCATACCAGCTCCTCCCAGCGAGGATGTGATAGCTTTTGAGTATTCTAACCATGCTTCTCTATCTGTTAGCTATGACGGGAAAGATCTTTCGCCTCAAGATCAGCTCAAGGTGGGATATCAAGTGACTTTGCGTCATGGGCTAGTAAGATTTACTTTTCCAAATGGTGTGCAAGCTATAGTGGAGGGTCCGAGCAAGTTGAAGGTGTTGAGTGACACGTCTGTGCAAATGAAGGAGGGCTTGGCCTGGTTCAAAGTTCCCCCTGAGGGTGTGGGTTTCAAGGTGGTAACAGAAACAATGGTTGTGGAGGACTTAGGCACTGAGTTTGGTGTCTGGTTTGATTCAGACGGATTTGAGCAGGTACATGTCGGCAAAGGGAAGGTGCGTGTTTTCTACAAAGAAGAGAGTGAAATCTTGCTAGAAGGCCAGGCTGTCAAAGTTAGCCCGTTAGGCGGAATGCTGGAGCAGGATTTTCAAGTTCAGAATTTTAGGAAAGCCTTTGACCGTGATCTGCCCTACATGCACTGGAGTTTTGATAAGCTGGATGATGGAGCATTTGCTGCTGAAGGGAATATAAGTGAGCGTGAGCCTGAACTTGCTCGTCTTGAACTCAAGAAGTTGTTTGGAGAGCAAGTTGATGACGAGGCGTCTTATGTTGCTGCCGGCCGATTCGGTAGTTGCTTTTCCCTGAATGGTGATGGGGTATATGGAGAGACGCAGTTGAAGGCGATTGGAGGTAATACGCCCCGTACCATCGCGGCTTGGGTCAGACACCGTGGTGATAGCTATGGATTAGGTGGGCGCACTCCATACTGCAGTTGGGGTAAGCGTGAGAGTGGCAGATTATGGAAAGTATTCTTGGAAAAAGGTGACAATGATTTGAGACTCTTTACGTCAGCGATGCATAGTGCTGTGTATTCACCGCTGGGTAGTAGGGGTATAGATGGGAAGTGGATTCATATAGCTAGTGTCTATACAGGCAAGGTTAGGCAAGATGGGTTTCCTGAGGTTTATCATTACGTGAATGGAGAGCTCTTGTATCCCAAATCGTTCGAGAAAAAAACGGAGATCAATACAGATGTTGCTTCTGCGGGTGCTATGCCTTTGAGGGTTGGGGCGGCAATAGAAAACAAAGAAGGAGCCCAATCTGTGGACGGAGACATAGACGAACTTTATATTTTTCGCGGTGTCCTTAGTGAGACGCAAATCCAGAAGCTGATGCTTGAAAATAAATTCGAGTAGCAGACTAACCTACTGATTTCAGGGTTATTAGGTAATAGGTGAACACGTTGATGAGTTAACTTTTTGTTAGCTAAACAGGCGCCTAATAACCTCAAAGTAACACACTAGAATGAAATTAAATACACTTACCGCTACGCTCGGCGGCATGTTGATGAGTAGCATGATAACTCACGGAGCGATTACATTTGTCTCGGTAGCTGATGATCTGAGTAACATTAGTCCTAACTCAGAGATCAATACGACGAACTCACAAGTTGATGATTTTTGGAGGCAACGTGATGGGTTCGGTGAAGGAGGTATCACGGTGTTGGAAGCCTGGAATGATACGGAGGATGTGGCTATTCTCACCATGACCCTGACAGGGTTGGCGATTGGAGAGACTTACGACATCTATACGAACTATATTCGCTTTGGAGCTGGAGCTGATGCGGATGGCAATCGTGGAGGTGTACGTGCATCACTGAACGGGATTGATTTTACCACATTCAACGGAGCTGGTGGTACTAGCGGCGTTGTTGGCTTTTCTGAGCTGACAGGCCATGCTGCAAGTGATCGAGTGGGTTTGCGCGGTTACTTGGGAACGGCTGTGGCTGACGGTTCAGGCCAAATTCAGATTTTCATGGATGACGATGGCTTGTCTGGCGGTATCGAGGAGAGAATCTGGCTTGATGGTGCCTCCTATGGACTGGCAGCAGTACCAGAGCCAGGTACTTCAGCTTTATTGGGTATCGCTGGTCTTGGCATGATATTGCGCCGCCGCCGCTAAGGTTGAATACATATTATTTAGTGAGAGGGGCAACTACGGTTGCCCCTCTTTGAGTGATAGCTGAAAATTTTCCACGATATGACTAACCTTTGAGAACCTGTGTTATTGATTAGTGAATATCTCTTTCGGTGAATAAGATGTGAAGCTGTTCGTCGGAGGAGAAAATACTCAAAAACATATGAAAAACACCTCAATATACACCAGCCTCGCCATATTGGCATCTGCGTCACTCAGCCACGCAGCCATTACCTATGTGGATGCAACGGAAGCCAACACCGATTTAGCTAATGGTAATTCCTATTCACCGACTGGAACGACGATTAATGATGATGACCAATGGTCACTGCGTTCAACGTTTGGTAACAGTGGAGCGGTTTATACTGCTAATGATAGTAATAGTAATCCGGGTGAAGATGCACCTGAACTTCGCACCACTATCTCAGGGTTGAACTCTGGCGAGACATATACTCTGTATGCTTACTTCTGGGTTGCTGGCACGACGGGCAATGGACAGTGGGACATTCAGGCTGGAACTGAATCAGGCAACTTGACTGTCTTTGATTATAATACGGCGACTAGCTTGGGTGATGGAAACGCTAATGATGGCACCGTGATGAATACGGTGGAGTTCACGAATGGTGGTGGTGTCATGGTGGAAGAGGGTAATAGAGACCTTTACCAAGCTAGTCTTGGGACATTTACCGCTGATGGCTCGGGCAATATCTATGTCTATATAGATGACAATCCGGGGAACGATGACCGTACTTGGTACGACGGGGTAGGCTATGAACTGGCCGCCGTACCGGAGCCTAGTTCTTCTGCGCTTCTTGGTTTGGGGCTTCTAGGCTGTATCTGGCATCGTCGCCGATAATGGCTTGAGTACCAAAATCGTCTTCTATTGAAGGCGCTGGATCTCTGGCGCCTTCTCTATCCTGATCAAAGATAGATCAATTAATATGTTAGGAGCCAAGAGATTTAATAAACATGGGTGGGTCGCAGTGTTTAGCCTGCTGATTGCTATGGTCGCACAAGCTGCTACTCCAACATACGTGGATGCGAATGCTGCGAACACTGAAGCAGTAGGCGGTACACCATCACCTTTTTGGACCACAAGCATTACGAGCGATAATCTATGGAGATTTAGAGACGGTTTTGGCTTTGATGTAGCTGGAAACAATGGCATTTATGAGAAAGACGGGGCGTCAGGTGGTTATGGTGATGCCGCCAAGCTGGTTACTACGATCACGGGACTAGATGCCGGAACGGAGTATGGTGTGTACGTCAACTTTCTCTCTGCGAGTGGGGCCAACTGGAGTGTGCAAGCGGGGCTCACTTCTGATAGTTTAAGTGTCTATTCTCCCAGTGGTAATAATGTTGAAAATTTGGGGCTGACGTCAGTGGCTGGCAGTAACCGTAATCAGTTAAGGGCGTTTATTGGAAATACTAATGCGGATGCCAATGGTCAAATTAAGGTATATATAGATGATACAGGTGCCTCATCAACGAATGATCGGGCTTGGTATGATGGAGTGTCTTACAGTGATCCAGTAGACACTACTGTACCCGGGAATAGCGAACCTGTGCTTGTTGAGGACGGAGTTTGGACATGGTTTAATGATGAGAGGGCTGTCTGGCACAATAGCAAACTCTACATTGGCTATGTGAAAAAGAATGGGCGCATCAGTGTAAGCCAGTATGACCCTGCCACAGGACAAAGCCATGAGAGTGAATTAAGCAGCGTTACTCAAGTGGATGATCACAATAATCCTTCCTTGCATGTTTTGACGAATGGCAAGCTGCTAGCCTGCTATGCACGACATTCTAGTGACAATTATTTTTATTATCGAATATCGAATGTTACCGATCCACAAAGTCTAAGCGACTGGGGAGCTGAGCAAACTCACGGCTCTGGATCCAGGCATTCTTATGCGAATACCTACATGATGAGTGCAGAGGGTAGTAAACTCTATACTTTTACACGAGGTATTGGGTGGAATCCCAACTGGACCGTATCGACTGATCAAGGGGCCACATGGAGTACTTTACAGGAGTTGGTGAGAAATGGAGGGAGTAGTACCAGACCCTATGTAAGATACACTGGCAACGGGCTTGATGCGGTAGATTTTATCTACACTGACGGTCATCCGAGAAACGAGAATAATTCGATTTACCATGCACGCATCAAAGGTGGAAATGTTCTTCATTCAGATGGAACTGTGATCAAACCATTGGCCGACACTCCACTGTTACATGATGCAACCACACCCGAGAGAGGGACAGTGGTCTATCAATACAGTAGTTCAGCTCAAAGCGATCCGAATCAGTGGATACCTGGTGGTCGGGCTTGGACTTGGGATATCCAGTACCAGAAAAACGGCGATCCGGTGATCGTCTTTACCGTACAGGTGGATCTGGCCACAGGTGGTTCAGATTGGACGAGTGACCGTATTTATTACTACTACGCAAGATGGAATGGCAGTCAGTGGGAAAAGCGCTTTATCGCCCATGCAGGGAGACCCTTGTACTCGTCTGAAGATGACTATGCTGGTGGTATCTGTATTGATCCAGAAAGACCGAATGTGGTCTATCTATCAAGTAATGCTACCGAGCCATTCCAGTTATCCAGTCTGAGTAATGTCCCATTGAATGCGAACAACCGTTATGAAATCTGGAAAGGTACGACTACGGATGGGGGAGCGAGTTTCGAATGGGAACCCGTTACGGTGGATTCATCAGTAGACAATATCCGGCCTTTTGTTCCGAGAGGTCATGGCCTTGGTGAGAGCGTGCTTTGGCTCCAGGGTACGTATTCAAGCTATCAGAATTACAATACCAAGGTGAACGGAAAGTTTGGAAGTACTCAAACAAGCTTCAACGACTGGATGCTCATGAAAGGCTATCTGGGAGGAGATGATGATGATGACAATGCGGATGGTATCTCCAACCTCGTAGAATATGCGGCATTTACAGCAGGTATCGCGAATGCTCGAGATCTATTGGCGATGGATGGTGAAATTTTGCAGCTGCCATCTATGTTTGAAAGTTCCTCTTTAAAAGCCGTGCTGGAAGTGAGTGACAATCTCCTGGACTGGGAGACTTTAGCTAGCAGCCTATACGGATCACGATTTCAGATACAGAGAGTGGGTTTTGGTATTCAGGAAAGCAACGGAGAGCTCTTTGTGGAGCCAGATTTGCCGGATGAGAAGACTTTCTATCGATTGAATTTAAGCTTGGAGTAAGGAGAGCTGAGAGCCGTGTACTACTACAGGACTGTCGTGATCTAAAAGTATCTGAGCCGTATTTTTTTGATTAGTAAGAGAAGTTCAGGCGTAATGCTGTTTATGAAGCAGGTACCGCATACCTTGACTGTATTATTCTCAATCGCATCGTTAGCAACTTTCGCTCTGGGAGAGGTTCCGAAGAAGACATGGACAGACGCTAAGCGAGCTGCGAGTGAGTTTGGTAAATTTGATTACATTGGTGAGTACTTGAATGCAGCCAAGGACCGCGGAATACAGGTCACTGTGCTCAAGGATGGCACGTTTTATGTAAGGGCATTTGCGGGTGGATTACCTGGTGAGGGGTGGGACGGTAAAAATTCTGAAATTTCTGTATTGAATGAGAAGGCGCTTGTGGACGCCCTGAAAGGTTATGAGAAAGTGCAGCGCCAGAGTCCAACTCTGGGTAAAAAGGCTCCCACAGGAGCTGTGACGATGCCTGATGGCTTCACAAAGGTCAAAGATGGCTTGTTGCAAGCTGGTGGAAAAAGTCGAGACGAATTCGGCTCTTTCAAGATGCATGTGGAGTTTCTCTTGCCATTCAAGCCGCATCGTAACCCGAGCAATCAGGATAAAGGAAACAGCGGTATCTATATCTTTAATAACTATGAGATCCAGGTGTTGGATTCCTTTGGTCTAGATTACAAAAACCGTGAGGCGAATAAGATCAAGTTGGAGTCTGCAAATGAGCAGTGGTGTGGATGTCTCTACAAAATGAAGAAAGCAGACCTCAACATGTCCTACCCACCTTTGACGTGGCAGACCTATGATATTGAGTTTACTGCCCCAGTCATGGAAGGGGAGGCAAAGGTGAAAAATGCCCGCCTCACACTGTGGCATAATGGTGTGAAGATTCATGATGATGTGGAGCTGAAAACCGGAACTGGAGCTGGAGCTCTCAGAAAGCAAGTGGCACGTGGACCTATCTACTTTCAAAATCACGGCAACCCGACTGTGTACCGTAATGTCTGGATCCAGCCAGTTTCTGATAAAGAGTAAGTCTTTGCATAGGATTTTGGTGTTCCGTAGTTCCTCTTGTGCTTATAGACTATAAGCATGGTCGAAGTGCTCGACAGTCGATGGTTGGAGAGAGCTAGAGATAAACGCTGGTTAGTGGCTGTCTCTGGAGGTCGTGATTCAGTAGTCCTTCTGGATTCCCTGGTCCGTGAGGGCGTAGAGAATTTGGTGGTTCTGCACGTGAATCATAGTTTGCGTGGAGAGGCGTCAGATGCTGACGAGCATTTTGTTGCAGATTTGGCTGACAGGTATGGGTTACCCTTTCTCCTCACAAAAGAAGATGTTGGTGGGATAGCAAGTTCATCCGGGAAAGGCCTTGAGTTGGTTGCCAGAGAGGTTCGCCTGGCTGCATATGTAAAAGGGGTGACCGCCTATGGCTGTGAAGGTGTGGCGCTAGGTCATCATGCTGACGATCAGGCTGAAACTGTACTTTTTAAGCTACTGCGTGGCTCTGACGGGTTCAAGGGAATGAAGTTAGAGAATGAACTGTATGTGGATCCAATCTTCCTAAAGGTTTACCGTCCTATGTTGGGCGCTAGGCGATCCACTATTGACCGCTATGTGCAGGAGTACGAGTTAGAGTATCGAGAGGATGAGACGAATAATGAGCCTTTTACCCCGCGTAATCGTATTAGGCACGAAGTTATGCCTCTGCTGTCAGACGTGATGGGGCGTGACGTGGTGAGTGCGATCAACAATGCCTGGGAAGCCTGCTATCAAATGGATGACTTTCTAGATAGCCAGATCAATTTTCACCAGATGCTTGATCCGCAAGGCCGGTTATTTTTACCACTCTTGGAGAAACAGCACGAAGCCGTCCAAGGGCGTGTAATCCACTGGTTCTTGAAGGAGAAAGGAGTGAAGGATTTATCCCGTGGAGTGGTGCATAGCTGTGTGGCCCTGTGTCATGTGCACGGCGTGGCCAAGGTGAACTTGCCCGGTGGAGGTTGGATGCGGAGAAAAGAGAAGCGCCTGTTCGTGGAGTGGGGGGAGTAGTTGTTTTATTTGTTTTGTAGTGCTGAGGATATGGGGGCGATCGAACTGCCAGGTTCCAGTTTTGCTTCTAGCAGATTGTGTCCATCGATGTTAGTTGGATAGTTTTCCACCCATTGGCAAATTTGCCTGACGAATTCGGCGACAGGGAAAATGTAGTGAGCAGGTGTAGGGCAGAACCAAGAGAGGTTATCGCATTCTTTGACGATGATGAATGATAAATCCTGAGGGATGCGGATACCTTTACTCATACAAAAGGAGTAAACAGTGCTGATCTGCTGAGGTTCGGTAGCAATCAGGGCTGTGGGTGGGGAGACAGCAAAGAGCTTTGACAGGCATTCCCAATGGCTCTGGACGTTATCGTGTTCGATGTGAGGTAAGTGATAGTTTGAGTGGAAATGGATCTGGTGTTTCGTAAGCGTGGACTTCAGGTGATTGGCTATTTTGTCTCTACCATTGTTAGAGGTGTTTGTGAGCAGAATGCTTAGTCTACGATGGCCTAGCTTGATCAGATTGTCAGCAGCACTGGAGAGGAGGCTGGAATAGCACACCGCCACAAGTGGCGGTCTGAGCTCTACCGGTTCACCTCCGAGGCAGATGATGCGCAGTTGTTTCTCCATGCACCATTGGATCATTTCATACTTGGGAAGGATGAGTATCCATCGGTGGTTCGGGCAGTCTCTCTGAAGACGTTCTGTGATAAGACCGGGTTTTCCTTTGGCGAATTCCGAGTTGTGATGGAACTCGATAGACCAACCTTTTTTGTTAAAGCGTTGTGTTACTTTTTCCAGGATTTTGCGGACGACCACGTCCAGATCCTGAAGTGCCTTTGGGGAGTAAATGAGCAGTGACTTTCTCTCTGATGGGGATGGAGCATTAAGCTTGGCTAGATCTGGGTTGATTAGTCGCGCTTTTTTGCCTTCAGCTGGAAGGATGATTTCTCTTCTGGTGAGAATTTGAAGAGCAGTCTCCATGGTGCGACGGCTGACGCCCATTCTAGCGCATAGCTCGCGATAGCCTGGGAGTTGTTTTGTCCACCTTTGATTGAGTATTTCTTGTTCGAGTATGTCTGCTGTTCGTCTACCAAGTGGAATGCGGTCCGGTGACTTCATGGGAGTTTGCGTGTGTATGTGAGCAGGGGGGCATTAATGTATTGTATGGAATAGAGAGCTGTGGGGAGAAGTGAGTAACTCTGAATAATCTGCGTCCTCTAGGGTCTCAGGTGTAGGATGGCTTTCATGTGTTCATCCAGAAAGGGGGATCTATGGTCTGTCTCCTAAAATTCCGTTGACGCCTATGTATGAGCAGGAAAAAAACTATAGTAAGATCAGGTCTGATTTTGAAGGAGATAGATTAGTATGTCGTAGATTCTTTGATCGGATAGACGTCCGTAAAGGCCTTTCTTTTGTGTTTATTGTGTGGTCTGTTATCTCTACCAGTTTGGTGGCACAGCCTGATTCTGGTGAGGCTGACACGGCACAATTAGCGACCAATGGCAGTAAGGTGCCGGTGAAAAAGCTGGGCGAGGGGCGCTATAGCATGGGGGATGTGGAGTTCGATATTCAGAAGAAGGAGATTGTGATTCCTGCTGAGGTAAACATGCCTAAAGGACTAGTGGAGTATGTCTTGGTACACGATGAGGGAAAAGTTCATGAGTCCATCTTTACTACCGTTGCCAGTGCGAAAAATGTCCATGTGGCGATGCTGCTTCTGGGGATGAAGGGCAAGGATGGGGCTGTCAGGGGGGTGCCGATGGAGGTGATCCTTGAGTGGAAAGGTAAAGATGGGAGCGATAAGCGTTCAAATCTGCTCGAGTTGCTAGAGCTGGGTAGCGGGGATTCAAGAAAGTCAAATGAGGCTAAGCTTCCTGAGAATACATGGAGGTATTGCGGTGATGTCGTGGATAGAAGCGGGCCTGTGAATCTGGAGTATGAGGGTTCTTTGATTGCATTGATGAAAGATCCGGCGGCCTTGGTGAACAATGTTTGGATCAAGCAGGATCCTCAGAATAACTCGAGTGGAGGTCAAGCTGCTGACGAGAATCAAGAAGGCCAGCCGAAACCGCATATGCACGGTAACCAGAGCGCCAAGAAGGATCTACTGCCTAACAAGGGCACACCAGTTCGCATCAAACTCAAGCTCTATGAGTATCCGAATAAGGATACTAGCTCAAGCTCTACGGCTGAATCTATCGGCAAAGATTAATTTCTCTCATAACCCTTAAGCTACACACAATGAAACTACGAGACTGTCTATTTACAGTATTTCTATCTTCCGCCGGCTTGTCTCAAGCCCAGTTGGAGAACTTACCTCAGGTGTTCAAGCCCTTGGACGTTTCTCATCTAAACACGTATTACCCCGGCCCGCATGGCGGCTGGTTCCCATCAGGGATCGACCAGCAAACTGAGGCTAGGCAGCGTTACCTCTACTTAGGTCCACTCGGGGTGCAAGGTCTGGCCCATGTGCCGGAGTACATGTATCGCGAGTCATGTAAGGCGATAACCAATCCCGCATTGAGGTCTAGTCATGGTGAAATCGAAATTCCCTATTATGAGGTGCTGGGAGTAGACCCTAAGGCACCTGCAGCTAGTTTTCTATTGGCTGGCGACCTTATTGTTGGGGTTGATGGTGTGGATCTCAAGAGTGGTAGCCTCTATAATCCTGATAACGACTACAGTACCAAGAATACCCGCACCTTGTTCGAGTGTCTTGGAGATGCGATCGATCGAGCGGAGGGAACAGGCAGTATCACATTCAATGTGATGCGTTTGCCTGCTAATTTACCGCCGACAACGACGATTCCAGACCGCTATGTAGAGGTACACCGCACGGATTTGGTCGATAACTATGAGGATAGAAATATCGAGATCGATGTTAGTGCAGCAGGTATGATGAAGCTCATTGCTGAAAACGCGGGTGATGGTAATGGTAACGACCACGCATACTGGCTGGAGGCTCGGTGGGTAAAGACAGACGGGACAGAGGTCTTGGTGACGGACCAAGAATGGTTGAGTATTTCAGTAGGCTACGGCAGCCCTACGTGGGGGAACCAAATTACCTATTCCGGAGGAACGACAACAAACTCACTCTTTGCCCATGCTCCAAGTGAGGTGCTGTTCAAAGTGCCAGATGGAATGGATAAGTTTCGCGTTACGCTGAGAAACAATTCCTATGGTAGTATTATTGGTTCTCTTAAGACATCCGCCGTTGAAGTCGATTACGGAGATCTTGAGCAATACATTACAGATGTCACCATTCCGGTGGCAAAGATAGGTAGCTATCTAGCAGGAGGTGCGGAGAGAGAACATAAGCTTGAGCAGATGATTGTGTCTCAGTCCGCATGGCTTCTGGGTGAGCAGCGTGCCGATGGCGGTTGGAGTAGTTTGGGAAGCTATACCTCTGATATCTGGGATACAGCATACATTGGGTTGGCGATGCTTGCTGCGGATGAGCCTCGATTTGATGAGGCTGCGAAACGGGCTGCTTATTACATCGTGAATGAGGGAAGGGTGACTGACTGGAGCTCGCCGAGAGGCATCGTTTTGACCTTTCTTGGTGAATATTACCTGAGGACTGGCGATGAAGGGATTCTACCAGGTTTGCAGGTCGCAGTGAATATGGTGGAGCAGAATTTGTTGGCCCAGGGCTATGCTGGTCACAAAATCGGCTACGGTTATGGGACTGGTGGACAGAACTCTGGATTCTCCTACATGGCTATGGGGTTGGCGGTAGCATCTCGCACTCCAGTGGAGGTGGATAAGAACCTGCTGGATAAAATGCTAGTGCGGATGGACGCGATGGCTGTGAATGGAACGATTGGATACGGTCGCTCCACAAGTACCACATTTAACGCTAATGCTGGAGCTGTGAACGCAGTGGCTATGACTGGGCCTTGTGTTGCAGCAAATAGTATTACTGGTACTTCACAAAGGTTCTTTGATTTGTCTAAGGCTGCTATGGAGCGTAGCGTGGGCGGGTTGGACTTTGGTCACTCCAGTCAGACCTACGGTTTGTTTGGCGGTACACTCTCTACCATTAATTTGGGAGACGCGCTCTATCTACGACATCAGGAACTCACGATGCCCAAGATGATTCTGCAGCGCTATTATGCCGGCGGTGTCATCGCAAGTGAATGCAGGAATGAGTTCATGGGCGCGGAGGGCTTCTTCCGTCCACGTATGGCAACGGCCATCCAGGTGCTTACATTGGCGGCGGGTCGCAAAAATCTGGCAATTACCGGAAAGAGCGAGCTGCAGGCTGCAACGATGAAGCCAGGTCACTATACGCATGTTTGGGACATGGAGACTCACCGTTTCTGGATGCGTGCTTGGTCGGTGGCGATTGAGCTTCTCGGTGATGATGCTCCGGCTAGTCTATACACTGGCTATAATGCACTAAAGACAGTGAGTTATGATGGTGCGCTGAATGAACTGCATGATGATATTTATGCAGCCTTGGAAACGCATGCTTTGACAGCGGTGGGGGATATCAATGCACTCACAGGAGTCTCTGATCAGCTGAAGGCAGAAGCGATCGAGATGTTGTTGGGGATGGATCTCAATATCCAAGTAACAGAGAAAGATACGGATCTCGCCGACGTCAGTCTTTCCGCTTATTGGCCGCTGCGCGAGAGAAACCGCTGGGCAGATTCAGCAACCCAGAATGCTTGGAAGGCCAATGCCTCTTACATTACTTCAGGAAGCATCAGCATCGCGAATGGAGGGGCTCTCAGCAGCGATGTGACTATTGCCTTTGATAGTAGTACAGCTGGAACAGATATGAAGCAGGGCTACTCGTCTAGTTTGGGCACCGTACAGGTCACTCGTCTGGATGGAGCAAATACATTTACCTTGCCGGTACAGATTAGCTACACAGTGGGCAGCCACAGCATTAGCTACACGAGAGATGTCACCTTTGAAGCTGGGCTGGGCGGAAACGTAGAGGACGCCCGATACGTGACGATCCCATCATGTAGAGTTCTCCGTAAGACTAAGGGGGACGAACTCGTGGTAGAGATGGAGCGTACCGGTGAATATCTCCAAATGCATGGACCGCTCCCAGCAGTTTTCCACCAAGGTGAGAAAGTCAGTGTGGAGTTCAAACAGCTCAATCTTGCATTGGGAGGCCATAGAAATGCGACGACACTTGGGTCACCTCTGACTTGGTATCGTGGTGTAGCTTTCTCCGCTACCCCCGGCGCAACGATGACTCAGGGAGATATCGATAACTTGCTTGATGCGAACGTGGGGACTTCTTCCCGTTCACAAACTCAGTCAGGGCAGACTTGGGCTGGTTTTGAGATGGATCTCGGTTCCGCCAAATTGATTAATGGCATTCTGATCGAAGATCAGGGTTACAACGTCTACAAAGTAGAGGCCGAGATTGGTGGTGAGTGGACGCAGATATTCTCTGGAGGCTTTTTCACCGGTCCTGATTATTTCGGCGACTACACTGTACAGAAACTCAGGATTTACTGGCAGACCAATGGTAGTGGTTATACGCCTAACATCACAGATATCCAGGTCTTCTATAATGCTTACGGTTCCAGCGAGACCGAGGTGGCGCAAAACCACGAAGATGGCGTGTCCACACACTGGAGACTCTGGCAGGAGAAGTATAATGGATTGTCCTCAGGCACCATTGCGGCTCTGACATCAAATGTGAACTATCCGGATTCACCTTCCTACAGTGGTTTTTTGTATGAAGCGGACTCAGGGAGCAATATCGGAGACAACTATGGTCAGCGCTGGACGGGTTGGATCACTCCGGATGAGACAGGTGACTTTGTTTTCTATGCTGCTGCGGATGATCAGGTGGAGCTCTATTTGAGCACTGATGAGCATCCGAGCAATAAGGGGCTTATCGCTTCCAAGTACACATGGACTTCAGCATACAACTGGAGTGGGGGAGCCATATCTGCTCCAGTCAGTCTGATAGCAGGGAAGAAATACTACATCGAGCTACTCCATGCAGAAGGTGGCGGTGGAGACAACTGCGCGATTGCTTGGAAAAAACCGAGTGACACTGCGGCACCAGCAAATGGCACGGCGGGTATTGGTGAGTCGTACTTCTCTACTGTTGTTGGCGGGGTCAATACCAATGTAAACTACGTATACCCGGCTATCACCAGCCAACCTAGCGCTGTGGTGGCGACTGCTGGTCAACCAGCGTCCTTCTCTCTAGTAGCAGGTGGTGCTGGGTCGCTCAGTTACCAGTGGATGAAGAACGGCGTTGTGGTACCGGGTGCAAATGCTGCCACATACAGTATTGCTTCAGCCAGCGCTGCCGATGCGGGTACTTATACCTGTATGATTAGAAATGAGTATGGTCAGGTACTTAGCCAAGGTGCTGATCTGAGTTTTACAAATCAGTCACCCGTGGCGACCGATGCTTCATTCAGCTTGTCAGAAGGTGTAACCGTGGGAACCTCCGTGGGTTCAGTCACTGCGACAGACCCCGATGTGGGTACGGCACTGAGCTATGCCATTACGGCAGGAAACACGGAGAATGTATTCACTATCAATACAGCTACAGGCGAGATCTCGACTGCGGGGGGGCTGGACTATGAGTACCTCAATGGTTATTTATTAGAGGTTACGGTCACAGACAATGGCTCACCAGCACTCAGTGATACTGCACTTGTCGCCATTACCGTGGACAATGCCTATGATGTGGCGCCAATCATGGCAGATGTAGATGCCAAGGTAGTAGACGATGTTGTAGCAGGAACACTCGTAGCACAAATGAGCGCCTTTGATCCTGAGGATGGAGATAGCGTTTCATTCAGCATCACAGCAGGTAATATTGGTGGGGCGTTTGTGATCGATAGTTCGACTGGCCGTGTCACGACTGCCACTAGTCTGGATTCAACAGTCACAGGCATCTATTCGCTAGAGGTTACAGCCACTGATTTGGGCGGTGCTTCGGACACGGCCACATTGGACGTAATCGTCTTTAAGGCTGTGGGGGCTATCGCTTGGAACTTCTCCCAGAGGGGGGATTCAACAATGGTGCAAGGGGATGGAAGTATCTTTGGTACTGACCAATGGACAGATAGTGTGGATCACGCAGCTCCTAACGGCACTGTGGCGGCCAATAGTACTGACTCTTGGGCTGTGACGACTCCGATCAATGCGTCCATGGTATCCGTTGCTTGGTCATCTTCTAATATGTATCAGTCTGGTAACTCTACAACATTGGTAGATCAGCTCTTTAGAAAGTATCTGGATGATGGTGGGGCTGGACCACAAATCTCTGTCTCAGGGCTGAACCAATGGCTGAGTGGTGTGGGTGCCAGCAACTATACAGTGACCTTTTACCAGGGTTCTGACGCGTCTAACAATAACTTCGCTCAGATGAATATCTACGATGGCTCGGACACCAGTGGGACTCTTCTGGAGAGTATGCCTGCTACCTTAACTGATGGTTCAGGCGCGGGCGGAGGTTCACGTCTGGTGAGAATCGCGGATGGGTTGTTCACCGGAGATGCGATTACTTTTCATACCGACAGAAGTCTAGGAGGAGGAAACAGGGCAAGTGTCTCAGGTTTCAAGATTACAGCCGTTCAATATCCTAATTCTGCACCTTTGGCGGACAATGCTACAGTGAGTCTCGCAGAGGATGCGGTTGTGGGTACGGCTGTTGCCACAGTCAATGCGACAGATCCAGATGTAGAGGATATCCTCACCTATAGCATCACGGCAGGTAATGGCGGTGGCGAGTTTGCCATCAACTCCTCCACCGGTGAAATCACCACGACCACAGCTCTCGACTACGAGGCTGCAGCCCAGTACGTGCTGACCGTGGAGGTAAGCGACGGCTCCCTCACCGACACCGCGACCATCACCGTGGACGTGACCAACGTGAACGAAGCCCCTGTCGCCAACGGTGCCAGTGGCAACGTGAATGAAGATGCAGCCGTAGGCTCTACCGTGGCTACCGTGACCTCGAGCGACCCTGATGCCGGTGACTCCGCGACTTATGCGATCACGGCGGGCAACGACGGCTCCTTTGCTATCAACAGCAGCACAGGTGTGATCACCACGGCAGCCGGTCTCGACTACGAAACTACCAGCAGCTACACGCTCACCGTAGA
>NZ_FQYR01000006.1 GCF_900141815.1 Rubritalea squalenifaciens DSM 18772 | reverse complement strand
ACATCCAGCCGATACATCCAGCCGATACATCCAGCCGATACATCCAGCCGATACATCCAGCCGATACGTCCCATCCAATGTATCCTAACAGACTACACACTTGCTATTCTGGGTAAAACCCCAACGGGGTTTCGTAATCCAGCCCGGGGTTGTGACCCGAAGGGGCGCTACCCCGGGGATTCTTTCATATTTTTATACGACCCCAACGGGGTCGCGTAAAACATCTAGCCGACTGTGAGATTCATTTCTCCATCACGGCACCACCTCAAAAGCCCTCTCGCCCTCAGATCACAGGCATGCTAGGCTCTGCCATCATGAGAAAGACCCTCATTACCCTGCTGGCTGGAATGGCCCTGCTCACTAGCTCTTCCTTGGCCACTCCCTGGACCCACCGCTTTGAAATGGGCGAGGATGCTTCCAGCACCATCTACCATTTCTATCAGGTCAAGCAGAACGGCCAGACCACCCGGATCCGCGCCGTCTGGAACGGAGGTGCGCAGAACAAGCCCACCGTCACCGACTACCTGCTAGAGGACGGCAAGATCACCATCCGCCACTCCACCGGCGAGCGCAAAGACATCGCCAAGCTCACCGCTGGCCAGGACGCCCCGCTCAAGCTGGACGAAGAATACACCATAGACGACAAAAGCACCAACGCCCCCACCGCCAAACCTAACATCAACAGCAGCCAACTCGTCGACCTGCAGAACCTCATCTACCTGCTCTCCCAAGAACGCGAGGCCATCAAAAAAGTCGCCAAGTAGGCTCCTGTCTCCATTCTCTCACCATGTGGTTCAAACACCAGAAATGCCCGGACTGTGGCAAACGCCATCCGGATGTACCACTCAGCTTCGGAAGCAACTGTCCCTGGGAAGACTATGCCCCCGCAGAGGAGTTCGATGACTTGGTCGACCTCACCGATGACCTCTGCGTCATTGGTGATGAGATCTTCCTGATTCGCGGACACATCGAGCTTCCCATCCATGGTCAAGATGAGCCCTTCATCTTCTCCGTGTGGTCCTCCCTGAGCGAGCAAAGCTTTGCGCATGTGACTGCGCGATGGAATGAAACTAAACGGGCACAGGATCCGCCCTACTTTGGCTGGCTGTGTACATCCATCCCCATCTACCCGGAGACCATGCATCTCAAGCTCTCAGTCCAGTCTTGTGCACCGGGGCTTACCCCCCTCTTCACCGTAGAGCCCACAGATCACCCGCTGGCCATCGATCAACACCTAGGCATCTCCGTGAAGCGATGGCACAAAATCGCCTCCCAATTGCTCAAGCAGAAATAAGAAACGCTCGATTTCCGCTACTCTCGGTATTCATGGCAAACCAAGAAGCAGCACCAGCATTCTGTCATTTTTGTGTATTCCGTGGTAGATCCCGCCCCTTTACCCTAAGAAACCCCCTGTCTCGTACGTTGCCCCATGCAACACACCTCAAACCATGAACGCCAAATTCCCGGAACTCCAAGGACTGAATGCTGAGCAGAGCAAGACCGCGCTGCGCTATGCCAACAAGCACTCGCTCCGCCAGCCCACCTTCCTGATCACCGTCATCATCCTCATCGTGGTGGCCATAGGTGCCCAGTCCCTGCTCACCCAGCACCTGAGCCCGGCGATCAGCGGGGCAATCATCGGCGCCTTTGCGGGACTGGTCCTCACCGTCTTCCGCATTCCTCTTATCAGGAAGCTCATCATCAAGTGGCGCCGGGAGAACAATCTCTAACACAGCGCTTACAAAAACCGGTCAGATTTCCCATCGACACCTTCGGCAGGGCCATGGCAAGCTGACGCCATGACTATCGCCCTGGCACTTGGACTCCTGCTACCCCAGCCTTCACTGGCTCCGGACACCGCCAACTACCATCTGCGCAAAGTCCGCCAGCACATTTACTATTGCTCTAACCCAGCGAATTTTGAACGCCAGGGGGGCTACTTGATGCTAGACCCCTCAGCCAGCGGCATCGACCAGGATTACCATCTCAAAAAGCTCGTCAAGATGGGTGCCGTCACCAAAAAGACCTTCACCTACCCCCACCTGAAGAACACCCGCATGAATACCCTTCATTGGATGCAATTCACCCACAATCAGCTAGAGATCCTGGACGCCATCGCCCCGGCCGGTGATGGCCCCGGTGAGGATCAGCTTAGCTTCACCCTTCACTACACCTGGCTTGCCAAAGACAAAGTCGAGGAGCTCGACCAGTACTTCCGCCAGCTCGAGTACTAGGCCGCTTTCATCCACCTAGTCAGAAAACCATTCCTCATGCGCCTGGACTCCACCACCATTCAACGCACGCTCTCGCTGATCATTTTCAGCGCGTACATGATCTATGAGTTCAGGTACGTAGGGGAGTACTCCCCCTACTACGTCAGCCCAGAGATCGCGATGGCCCTGGCAACCGGCATGATCTGGTGGCCTGAGCAATTTATCAAAGGACCTAGTCTGCTCTCAGTCATCCGGGGCATTGGGTGGTTCTTGCTGCTCATCATCCCCTTCGCTATCCTGCAGGCCCGCTACTGAGTGAGAGGAGGGTAACTACTCCCATCATTTCCCGTTGCAACGCATGCATGAAAATCGTTTTGCTCCTGCTCCCCCTGCTAACCCTGCCTCTCTGCGCCCAGAAGGCAGTCAAGCCTGTCACCGAACAGCAACAAACCCTCAAAAAGATCGAGTCCATCATCATCCCAGTCGTTGATTTCAACCAGATCAGCGCGAATGAAGCCTTCGACTTCCTCCGTATGCGCTCGCGAGAACTCGACGCCAGAGAAGACCCTAATAAAAAAGGCATCGGATTCGTTATCCAAACCCCGCCAGCCGCACCTCTAGCAGCCGGAATACCAGAGGATCAAAAGCCACAAACCATCGCCAAGCTACAGCTCAGAAACGTCACCCTTGGTCACGCGATCCGGGAAGTCTGCAAACACACCCAGCTGGATGCCTACATCACCCCCGGCAGAATTGCTATCATCCCCAGAGGCCAAGCCCCCACCACTGAAGACGGCAAGGCCATTCCAGATGTCATTCCTATCTACAAGCATCCCACCTCTAACAAACCCATCACAGACAATAAAGCGCAGCTGGCTTTTGAGAATCTGGATCACACCCTCCTCAAGGGCATTGATATCAGAGAAAAACCGCTCGACGAGGCGCTTGCCACACTCAACTTGGACAAAGAACCCAAAGAGAAGGCCCGGCACTATATCAATACTGTGATCCGCAGAAAGCCGGAGACGAAGAACCTGCCCAAGGTCACTCTGAGAACGCCCTACACTACCTTCACGATGGCCATAGACGAACTCTGCCGTCAGAGCCACTACCACTGGACCATCGAAACCAACGGCGACATCCCCATGCTGGTTCTCATGCCAGCCGAGTAGACTGCCTACTCAATCTGCTTCAGTCTCTTCACACGCGCTGCATTCGCGACGGCAGCCAGTCGCTCACGCAAACCATCCAGCTCTCGACCTTGCTGCCAGCTCAGCAATACCCGGTGCGAATAGGCAAACTCAAATCGTGTCGCATCCCCCCGGTAAACCACATGCAGATCATCAGATTCTGATCCGAGTTCTCGGAAATAAGCCCGCATCTCCAGCTCCAGCCTATCCTCCATCAACTGAGCATAGGCTTCACTGCCAAGCTCCTGGTACTGCTCGTAGCCTGTTCCTCCCTCAGTCACATACATGGGGACATCCGAAGACACGTAAGCGCCTCCACGCCACTTGGAAGTCTTCAGCCCGCAAGCTAACAGAAGAAACAAACCGCCTCCTAAAATGAGACAGGTCACGAAGCCCAGCACATAGGAACGCAAGTTCATCTCCCTATGAACGTCTCATCAGGCCGCTTTCTTAGATATCAGGACCTCTCCTCCAGTCCTAACAGCTCAAAACCCTTCTTGACGCTGAAGATAAAGTTCGCGTTCCCCACCAGCGGACCGCCAGCTACCTTGGCAAAGCCAACCTGCAGGCGCACCGTGCCGCCATTGGAATCAAAGAAGAGGCTCTCCACGGCACCCAGATGGAGCACGCCGGGCACCCCTCTCATCATCTCCTCCGGCACCACACATTCTTTCTCCCCGATCACCACACGGATGCTTGGCACCTCGCCATTCTCCAGCGTGTAGCTGTAGCCCTCGAAGACCTGGCTTACCTTAGCCGGTCCCGGATCCACCGCAGGCTGCTGCACCTGATTGTCAGCATTTCCATCGCAGCCCACCATGATCACACACAGGGGAAGAACTATCATTCTTCTAAACATCCCCAGCCAAATACACAATCAGCCCAAACTCACCAAGCCCAAAACCTACAGACCCAGCCTGCTGGCAAAATCACCAGCAATCCAGACTTTCTGGACACCCTCACTCAGCGCAAAAACCGCAATCGGAAAAATATAAAGACCCCTTAATATACAATCGTTTAGACCACGATTTTATTTGAGAAAACGCCTGCGTGGCTGATTTTTTATCTAGCTAGCAACCCACACACCCACCAAATGCTCAGTAAACTCAAACATAGTCTGGCCCTCCAGATGCTATTGATCACCATCCTAGGCTGCGGACTCTTCGTCCTGGCCTGCTGGCTGCGCTATCGCACGGACGACCAGGAGCAAAAGTACAAGAATCTCCAAACCCAGTCGGAGAAAACCTCTTCCCTCTGGCGCGGCTGAATCTTTTTCCCAATTTAAACACACACGGCCACCAGGCCCCATCACAGCAAAGCAGGAGCCCGTAGCGATTCGGGCTCCTGCCATTTTACTCATTTGTCACACTTCAGCCAGGGTCACCACCCTGGACCGAGTACTCAATCAACGATACGTCGCCAGCAGGCTTCATTGGGACAACCGCGACGAAAAAAATCCAAGGCCGGCGTGACATCCGGACACAAAGCAGGAGCCCACTCCTCAGTAGACCCCTGCTTACACTTAATACACAAGCATGAGGATACGTGCTCCTCACATACTCACACAGATCAACTGCTCAATCTGTACTAGTATATGTCTCAAGCTAAGCAGACGTTACGAAAAAAGTTTCGAAAAATGATTCTTTTAAACAAAGAGGCAGAGGCCCGCGCTCCCACGAACCTCTGCCCATACTCATAACACGCAGGGCTTGAATAACCCTGTTTACTCACGTGGATGCATGCACATTCCACAATGATAGATGATCATTCCCCAACATCCATTACACAAATTCTCACCACACCCCCCAAAAAAAGAAACCCCCGCCGAAGCAGGGGTCCCCTAAACACATAACCTCTATACCCTGTACCTCCCTCGGGTCTACTCAAACCATGGGAAAGTACACAATACTCGGTACAACAGCTACCAACTGTTGTTACTAGTAAATACCCAAACCCCACCAAATCTGACAAAAAATCTGAGATTATTTTACGCTTTTCTGTCTTCCTCAGCTGCCTCATTACCTCGTCTCGGAATATCTCGGCAGTTCTGACCCGCCGATTTTTTGCCATTCATGATGACCATTTGGAGCCTCTTCCATCCTCTCCTACCCTCATACACAGGCATCCGTTTTCCATGATTTTGCATTTTTCCGGCCCTGAATTCGCGCTCGCTAAGCACTCGCCGAGGCAAAGCCATCGCCTGACCGTAAATTTTTTGTCGCGACTGTTAGAAAAATGGAATTAGTCACCTTTCGGCACGCTAAATCCTCAAACCACTCTAATCAGACAAGATAGAAAAGACACCCACTAAGCCCTAGGGATGCAAATGCATCCGTTTTGCATGCACTTTGCATACCTGTTTGCATACCATTTGCAATGCTCTACATCTCCATCTTCATCTACGGATGAAGATAGAGAGATAGAAAAAAACGCGTGGGCGCGCGCACAAGAAATAGTTAACTGTTAGGTAACTCCCAGCACACTCAAAAATACCTGTGGACAGGAATTCCCGGCCTGGGCTAAGGTCGGTTTAGTGCTTCAGTTGTTTTCCATCATCACCGCCCTAGCCGGCTTCATCGCCACGCTCACTCTCCCACTCAGTGCTGAGGTGAAAAAGGAGAGCAAGCCCATCGAGCATCAGCTGACCGGCCGCATCACCATCCAGGGCGCCACAGACATCGTGGACGGCAAGCAACTCCCTGGGGAACAGATCGTCTACGGGGCTGACCTCAGCTGCACGGAGTACTTCAAGTACACCGTCACCGAGAAGAGCAAATTCGTGAACATGGTGGACGGAGTCAAAACGAGCTACCAGTCCGACACGATCACCGTGAAGCTCGGTCCCATCAATTACTCTACCCTGCTACTCATCTCCGCTCCCATCATCTGCCAGGCGGTCCCTCATCGCACCACCATCCAGCCCTTGGCAAATAACGCCAAGCAACTGAACGCCAGAGACGTCCTTCACATGGGAGCCAACCGAGGCATCGTCAAGAAGACCACCGCCACCCACCAGCTCACCTCCCCGGAAGGGCACAAAATCACCATCACCGTGGACCTCCTACCGCTCAAATTTCCGGCGAACAAAACGCTCTTCACCAAGATCCACTCCCCTAAATAAAGGCTCTCCGCGACTCCGCACCATCCCTTATGAACACCTTTCTCAAGTACCTTCTAGCCTTCGTGTTAGGCTCTGCAGCCACTTCGTTCAGTATCACGGGATACCAAGCATATCAGACATTCAAGAAGGTGCAGCCGGGAAGCAAGACCGGTGGCAGTTTCGAACCATCCCCAGACGAGAAGTATCGTGCTGAATTTTTTACGTACATAGAAACCCTCAAAGACGGAAAAAAATCCTACTACTACGAGCTCAAGGTACAGGATAGGTCCACCGAACAGATCCTGCTCTCACACCGCCAGCCAGCTGGCAACGATGCGATCAATCCTCGCGGCCCTGAGCACATCTTCTGGTCTCCGGACTCCACTGCCATCGTCTTCGGCACGGCAGACGTAGAAGTCTTCTCCCATCATTTGAGCACCTATGTTTCCCCCTTTGACCAGCATGACGACCAGACATCCGGCATAGAAAAACCAGCCAACGACATCGCCGAGCTGCCGGCTCTGCTGAAGCTCATTGAAGCCGATCCGCAAATCTACCTCTTCGAAGGGCCACCCACTGGGTACTATCGCCACCCTAACAAAATCAACCTCCCCTTGCTCACCCGCTTCGGATACCTCTTCAAACGCCAGGGCGACCATGTGCTCAATGACGAGCACGAGAAGGAGTTGATCCAAGTACTCACAAACCCATCCCACTACAGCCCCCTAACGAGTAGAAACCACCACAAGCCTTATCGCCCCGATTACGCCATCCAATTCAGCAGCGGCCTAGGCAAGGTAGAAATCGCTCTCAGCTACCGCAATCACAGCGCACGCATCTCACACAATGGCAAAGAGACCCACTACCTCAACTTCCATTACACCACAGAGGATCCATCCGAGGACCCGTTCAAAACGGTTTTACACGAATACCGGGATTTCATCTTCGTCACCCCACTCACACACCCCGAGGAAAACAGTGATTTCGAGCACTAGGCATTAGCTCCAAGTAAGTACGAGATAGCCGCCCAGTAACCACACTGTATCGTCACCTTATTACCAATACATGGGCCACGTCTTGAAATACCTGTTAGCAGCTGCCTTGGGTTCTCTGGTCACCCTGTTAGCCATCTCAGCCTTTCAGAAACCCAAGATAGAAACTCCAACTCAACCAGCGGAGATTCCTACAGCCACAATCAGCAAGGACTCACCAGACGGCCGCTACCACCTGTCCGTCTGCTACACAGAGGAAACTCTCTCAGACGGCAGCACAACTCACTACAATCGCTTCACCCTCACAGAGAAGTCCACCGGCAGGATCCTCGAGTCCCTGAAAGAACCAGCCTACCTGAGCCCCGATAGTCCACAGTGGA
Organism: Rubritalea squalenifaciens DSM 18772; assembly: GCF_900141815.1. NCBI lineage: Bacteria > Pseudomonadati > Verrucomicrobiota > Verrucomicrobiia > Verrucomicrobiales > Rubritaleaceae > Rubritalea > Rubritalea squalenifaciens. The sequence goes on along the minus strand of NZ_FQYR01000006.1, from coordinate 155,412 downwards.
GCCCATCCTATCTTTATTGGTCACCGGAATCCACCACTGTCATTGTTGGCACCTTTCCTCTATTCCGATCAGAAAAACCATACACGGCTATCTACGCCCATGATATCGAATACTACCACTCGCGCTTTGACGAACCACTTGACGAATACATTGGCCTCTCCGCAGGTAACGACCCTTTTACAGACCTCGCAGAGAACAAGCCATCCGATGATGACAATGAGAAGATACCAGTCGAAGAACCCAAGCGTTACACGGGTGATTTCATAAAACTCCCAGGACTGTTAGAAGAATCCCCTTCGCACACGACTATCACTGTCCACATGGGCTTCCCTCGGAACTACTATGCAACTATAGACCCGCCGATAGACTTTAGCCTGCCGCGCTATGGCCACACCTACTTCCGCAGGCATCATGTGGATCTCAATGAGCAAGACCAGCAAACACTCGTGCAAGTCCTGACAAACCCAGACAGCTATCTTCCCCACCCAGGAACGTTCGGAGAAGAAAACTATTTCCCGGAATTCGCCGTCCAACTTCAGAGTCCACAATCCTGTCTGGAAATCTCCCTGGCCCTCGGCCAAGGCGAAGCCCGCATCGCCCACAACGGCAAAGAAACCCACTACACCCGCCTGCAACCAGCCGCAGTCGACAAACTCAAAGTCCTCCTCATCCCCCACCATCAAGTGGATGGTCTATTTGAGGAGGAGTAACTCCAAGGTAAACCATCACTCAGCCAGCGCTTGCCCCCCTCACTCAACCGGCATGGCTTGTTGGGCCTTTTTTAAAAGAGCTGCATCTTCCTCAGGAAGTCCGGCTGTCTCCAGGCGTTCCTCCACCAGCGGTTGATAGACTTTCCAGTGATCGTTGACCAGCTTTGCCTCGCTGGCCTTTTTGGCCACGCCCTCGCCCAGGGGGTCGATCAGTGGAGGGCGGGATGTGAGCAGGGTCACCAAGTAACGCTCGTTACTCAGCTTACCCCACTCGCCGTTAAGCCCCTCCTGATGCATAAAACGGTTGCACTCCAGCAGCGCATCCAGGGCCTTCTCTCCCGGGAAATCGCTGATCAGCGCCTCATACTTGCGCGCCACAGCCCGGCGGCTGCTCTCCGTATTCTTGATCCGCCGCATATCTGTCTTGAGCCCTTCCACTAACAGCGGGATCACACGCTCATCACCACACTGCTTCAGACCCTCCACCATCCGGAACTCCATGAGAAACTTTTCACGGCTTGGCGGGGCCAGCACCCAGATCATCCAGGCCGCCCGGCTATCCTCCCCCGCATGCTCCTTGCGCAGAGGGACCACCTTGTCACCGCCGATCCTGCGTCCATCGAAGTGGCGCGCCTTCGCCTTCAGCTCACGTCGCAGTACCTCGACCTCCTTTTTCTCCTCTTCTAACAAAGTCTTAAAATTCCCCTTAAACTCCGCCTCTGGAAGCTCATACTCGAAGCACCCGTACCAGCGGCCCAGCTCCCGCACTCTCTCCCTCACAGCCGCCTCCTGCATCTCCAGAGCCAGCTCCAGCATCACCTGCTCGGCACTAGGGCGCTCCACCGCGCGCAGCTTCGCTAGCATGCTCTCATCTGCACGTTTTGCCTTCCAGCCCAGAGTGATGAGAGCTTTCGCATACTCCTCATGCGTCATCCTGATCTCTTTGCCGTCCTCGCCCACACTACCCTCACGCAGCGTCTTCATGAAATCCTGCAGCTCACTCTGCACCGCCTCCGGCATTTTCACCTTGGCCTCCTGGGACCATCCCTCAGAACACGCTCCGAAGACACACAGCCCGGCCAGCAACGCAGCCAAACCTCCCTTGCACGAAAATCCCTTCATCATAGCCTGCATCCTACGCTCAAGGCATGCGGGCAAGCAATCAAAACTCCAAATATTACCCTAGATAGAATGAGGATGAACTAGCAGTTCATGTAAGTATCCATACTCACCATCCAGCATCGGATGAATCAGGCGATAAACCTCTCTCACCTTATCTGAATCTGCGCTATTTCTAACAGCGAAATTCACTCGTTTCACTATCCCCAATCTCCTATCTTCACTGCCAGAATAGAATTTACCACTCGTCTCCAGACGATTTACCAAATCATCTAGATCTACTGCACGCTTGGCCTCTCGAATCAGCAATTCCAGTTCGGCCTCACACACCTCTACCCCCTCCATGTCATGCCTAGCATTTTTCAGTGATCTTTCCTGACCAACACAAGCAGCCAGACAAGCAAACAGAACAGACAGAAGAATGATTCGAGGCACTTTCATTCTCAGCATCCTACTAACCAGCTACACGGGCAAGCAATCAAAACTCGCCTTGCCGTACCCACTTGGTATACTCGCGCCAATCTTCACCATCGTCGTATGCACTTTCTCCGTACCCTTACTCTCCTCCTGCTCTCTCTAACCACCCTGAGCCACGGCGAGGAACGCCCCGCCATCTCCCTGGATGCCCCTGAAGGCCGGCCCGGCATCTACGCCCACTATTTCAGCCTAACCATGATTTACTACGGCGGAAAGAACGCACACTTCAAAATCATCCTGAAGAACCCCACTCCCGATACCCAGTACATCCGCTGTAACAAAGAGATCTTTCTGGGCGGCATCCACGGCACCACCAAGGATGGAAAAAAGATCCGGCTCTATCAGAAGCCCTACATCACCCACCTCCTCACCGGAATCTTTATGCCTGATAGATTCCCTTTCGATAAGAATCAGTCTCTCACCTGGAAAGTCCCCGTGGATTCCCTCGTGCACCTCGACGGCCACAGCCTTGGAGACGAGTGGCGCAAGCTGAAGCCGGAGGAGCTGGAGGGCGCCACCCTCACCGCAGACCTCAACTGCCTGGGTCTGGTCAACAACCGCCACCGCTACCTCCACTCGACCAACAACGCTGCCCTGCGTAGCACTCCGATCACCATCCCCAAGCCCTGATCACCTGACCCGCCCCTTCATGTCATCGAGCCGACGCATCACCCCGGGGAAAAGCTTTCTCATCCTCGGCATTCTCTACCTGATAGTCTACTGCCTCATCAGAACCGTTTTCACTCCGGGCGCTTACGGCATCAGAGTCTTCGGAACCACCGAGAGCATCATGGACGTTACCCGTAAGCCGATCAGCGCCAAAGGCCGTATCCAGTGCTACACAGGAGCCGCCCTGACCACCCTCTACTATCCATTCATCATGATCGAGGAAACCATCACCGGCTGCGCCTTTGTCAAACCCTCCGACTTTATCAAAGTCAGCAATGGTGGCACCTACACTCCTCCCCCATGAAACCCTCTACTACCGCCAGCAAGGCCTTTCTCACCCTGGTCTTCCTTTACTTCTGCAGTTTCCCGATCCTTCGCTTGACGCTCGTTCAGGAATTCGGAGTATGCACAAACGACCGAGTCTTTGGCATGACGCATGACACCTCCGTAGCCCTCCGCAAAGGCCACTACACTGGCTACCGCACCCAGTGGAAAATAGCCGGCTACCTGAGCCTCATCTACTACCCACTGCTCATGGTAGATGAGCAAATCACGGGAGTGGATTATCCATCCCTACCCCACATGTTCACTTCCATTTAGAGCATCCACGCTCTAAGAAGTAGAAGAACAATCGACTCGATACCACCATGCTCCGCACACTCATCCTTTCCCTGCTGCTCTCTCTGCCACTACAGGCCAAGGAAGTCAGCATTGGTGAGAACAATGACAAACTCAGCGGCACTCTAGAAACCCCAGAGACTCCCACCAAAAGCGCAGCTCTTTTCATCTCCGGCTCTGGCCCCACAGACCGCGATGGCAACTCCTTTGCCCTCCCCGGTAAAAACGACAGTCTCAAAATGCTGGCCGAGGGACTGACTAAAAACGGCATTGCCACTCTGCGCGTGGACAAACGCGGCATCGGCCAGAGCGCCGCAGTCGATGAAAAGAAACTCACCATCCATACCTACGTAGCAGATATCAGGCGCTGGATGCACTACCTGCGCTCACAGGGATACACGGACCTCACCCTCATTGGTCACAGTGAGGGCGCACTCATTGCTCTGCTTGTAGCCGAGCAGGAGAAAGACATCGCGCGCCTCATCTCCATCTCTGGTGCCGGCCGCCCGGCGGTAGACATCGTCAAAGAGCAGCTAAAAAAACAGCTCAAGGAGGAAACCTACCTACAGGCACTTCCGGCGCTCGATCTTCTAGCCAGTGGCAAGCAGGCCAAAGACTACCCACTCCAGCTTGTCGCCTTCCTTCGCCCAAGCGTGCAGCCCTATCTCATCTCCTGGTTCCAGATCGACCCCGCAGTCGAAATCGCCAAGCTAGACATTCCCATCCTCATCCTCCAGGGCACTACAGACCTCCAGATCACCGTCAAAGAATCTACACTGTTAGATCAAGCTGCGACACAAGGAACCCTTGAGGTCATCCAGGGCATGAACCATGTGCTCAAAGAATCCGGAGGAAGTATCCAGCAGCAGCTACCATCCTATTCAGATCCCACGATCCCGCTGCACAAGGATCTCTTGAAAGCCATACTGAGATTTTTCAAGGCCACCAAGTAACAATCAATGTCCAACCAATCCCCATTGTCCCTGAGCTACGTGCGCACCGAGCAAGATTTAGTAGAACTACAGCTCTATTCTATCAGGAATTCTCCAATGCACAGAAAGCAACGCATGAAAACTTTAGCTATACCTCCCATAGTTCTTCTTTTGCTCGCTTATTGGACCTACGTCGCCACAGAACAAGACATCCGCTCTTTCCTCCCCGCCCTCATCTTCAGCACAATCTGGGTCATCATACTACTTGTCAATTACGAGAAGTATACCATCAATGGACTTCTCGCCAGCTTACGCACTCCTGGCCACGAGAAAATCTACGGATCCTACATACTGAAGCTTGATGATAACGGCCTTTACTCCATCTCCCCGCTAGGTGAGTCCAGTTATCACTGGCACGCTGTAACTAGCGCTGAGCTCTCTCGCCAGTATCTTATCATCAATCTAATCGGGAATACTGCTTTCCCCATCCCCATCGATGCCATCGGGCTCTCCAAAGCCCAGGCCGCGCGTGACTTCATCCAGCAGAAAATAAGTAGTCCACCTGCTTTGCCAGCCAAGCCTTCCAGCATCTAGTCACCCTAGTGCCTTAGCCCCCCTCACCCTTTATCCTTCCCCCGCCTGCCATTATCCTCTACCCCATCTACATGCTAAAAACACCAATCGTTCTCCTTGCCGCCTCGGCACTCCTCAGCTCCTGTGGCAGCGACATCACGCCTGAGGAAGAGGCCAGCGTCCAGACCGCCGTCGAGTTCGCCAAGGAAAAGACCGAGCACACCTCACCTACCCAGACCCTGGAACAAGCACGCAACATCAAGGTACTCCCGGTCCAGCGCGAGCGTCTGGTGGATGTCTTCCACCTGAAGAATGTACCGAGCAAGCGCTCCCTCACCTCATCCCAGGAAGGCGTGGTCGACCACACCGAGGCCTGGCTTCTGCCAAACGGACTCACCCTCCGCGCCTACAACTACAAGGTCCTCACCAAGCAGCAGTATTTCAACACCCTCTCCCTGATCAACAACGACCAGGCCTCCAGCCCGGAGCAGCCCTTCTTCCGCTTCTTCGATATCAAGGACTCCAGCGGCAAAACCATCTACGCCTCACTCGAGCAGAAAGACGTCTCCCCTGGCAGCAAGCCCTGAGCCTGAACCTTCTGCCGACTAGACCCCACTCCAGCGCTTCAGTACCGCAGCGGGTAGGAATTCTCGATAGTATTCTCCTCGTCCTACCCGGCTGGTCATGACTTTGCCCGTGGCGCTGGCGTAGTTCGGTGAGTGGTTCACATGAATGTCATCGCGCAGCTTGGGTTGCTGCGCATCTTTGCTTCTCACAAAGTCTTCATACTTGATGACCTGCAGCCCCAGCGCACCGCGACCTAACAAACAATCCTGAATGTCCATGGAGGCGGCTACAGAGGCCGAAGCCCCCTCGGCATCCAGAAAGGCTGCACTCCAGGCATTCATCGGTAAATAGGTGAACAGACAGCTCACTAACAGATCCAGAGGATCACGCCGCACCACCGTGACCTCCGCCCCGGGAAAGGCATGCAGCCAGAGATCCAGCTGCCACTCCATTCCCGGATTCTTATCCACCCAGCGCTCCGCATGACTCAAGCCGGGCATGAAGGCGAGCATCTGCTCACGGTAGCGGCTACGCACTTTCCCTGCCAACTTGGGCACCCAGCCATCTGGCTGTTGAGCCTCCAGATCCAGCTCATCAACCACACGCGCAAAAGCCCCCACCTCATCGGCAACACCAATCCCCATCTCCACGCCGCAATGCACAGCGACCACCGAGGTCCCCGCACGTGGATGGCCTGTGACCAGATGGGGTGCATTCTCCACAGGATCAGACGCTGGCAGGACAAACTGAGAAATTCGCTCACGGCACCGGGCTTGCTCGCTCTGCAGCTTTCTCACCTCACCCGCTAGAGCAGCTCTCTGCGGCTGCATCAGCTCCTTAGCCCCACACATTTCCTTCCAGGCATCGGCATACCTTCCCAGCCTTTCGAGCGCGTTAGCTAGCGTCAAGCGTGCCCGGTAAACGGTGCGCAGCTCCACACCCGCCAGGCCCCCAGTCAGGAATCCTTCTAAAATTTCAACCGCCTTCTCTGGATCACCGGCACGCATCGCCAGCACAGCCTGCATCATCACCGCACGCGGCTCCCTCCCTGCAAGGGTATCCGCCAAGCGTCCGGCCAGTTCCATTTCACCCGTACGCTCCAGCACCTCCAGTAGTCCGCTTCCAGCCGCCACCTCACCACTCCGTTCCCAAACTCCCTCTAACAGGCTTCTCGCCGAAGCATAATCCCCCATTTTGAAATACAGTGAAGCCACCTGAACGCCGAGAGCTGCATCCCGCTCACAGCCTCGCTGCAGCCTCTGCAGTTTCTCCCTGGCCTCACTCACCTCACCCAAAGTCGCCTGAAGCATCGCGCTTTCCAGCAGCAAGCCCACATGAGCAGGCTGCTGCCTGAGCAACTGGCGGTACATCCGCGCAGCCTCACGCAGTTTCCCTTGCTGGTACGCGGCTCTAGCCAGGTGCCATTTCTTTTCCAGTCCAGTCATTCTTCTCAAGCGATCATCCGGCCTCTCTATTCCAAAGACCAAGCAGATAGCAGACAACACCTCATCACCCATCAGGCCAAGTGCAAACTTCATTTCATATGCAACGCAATTTGCAAGTGCACACATTTTTACTTGCCAGACCTTAAGACAAACCACTATGACATAGGACGATCTCTCTCTCTTTATGAAAGAGCGTATCTGCTCATCATCTCCGTAACACGCAAAATAATGAAGTATAAATACCCAATCCTCCTGCTCACATTCGGCCCCGTAAGTACGGCCAGCGCTGCCAATCTCATTCTCAATGGCGACTTCGAATCCGGCCTGACAGGCTTTCACAACTACAACGTCAGCTCAGAATTAGGCACATTCAAATATGGCCCCCCAACCTTTGGCTCCACTCTCCCAGACGACTGGTCCAAGAACGGATCACGAAACTGGGTGGTGACCGACAATGGAGCCGCCGCGAGCTTCGATGACCCTGATAGCAACTACGCTGTCCGCTTGGACGGCGCTGTCAATGGCGTGAACACGGGTAATGGTGATATCTTTTTCCAGACAGGCATTAACCTTGTGGCAGGTCAGGATTACCGTTTTGAAATTGATATGTGGTCCGAATCTGGCTCACAGGGTGCAGATTTGGGAGCTCTACTTACAGGCTCTGGCCTGGATACCATCACCTTGCTGGACAACTACATCGATGCGGTCGATGGAGTAGAGAGAGTCGGCGTGAATTTCACCGCCAGCCAGACAGGCTCCTTCACCCTGGAACTCTTCAATGCCAACCAGCTGTCTGCATCCAGCAGCAACCATACCTGGATCGATAACGTATCTCTGGAAGCCGTCCCCGAGCCAACAAGCACCTCGCTGCTGGGTATCGCCGGACTCACGCTGATCCTGCGCAGGCGCCGCTAAGCCATACCATTTCCAGAATTGACCAAGCCGCGGCCACTTAGGGTTGCGGCTTTTCTGTACTCTGTGCTAAGCTACAGGGTATGAAGTCGTTATTGCTCCCCCTGCTGGCGCTTCTCTGCGCCCTGCCCTTGTCTGCCTCTGAAGATTCCAGGCCTGCGTTCGCGGATGTCCTGGCGCGCCGTGTGGAAAGCACGGTCATCCCCAAGGTGGATTTCCGGAATATCACCATGGACCAGGCGCTCGACTACCTGCGCCAGCGTTCTGCGGAAATCCAGCGCGAGGGACGTGCTGTCCCCTCACGCATTCCACAGCCCACTCCCGGCAAGGAAGGTGAACCAGAGGGCATCGGCCCCGGCGCCAAGCGTCTCACTTTCCAGGCTAGCGATATCACCACGGGAGATGCCCTGCGCGCCTGCTGCCGCCTCACCGGGAATGATGCCTACGTGACCTCTGTAGGCACCCTCATCGTGAAGAAAGGCCATAAACCCTTCGCCAGCCCGGATGAAAACCGCACCCTGATCTGGTACTCCGTCCACCGCCAGCACACCTCGCTCACCAAGCTACAGGACAGCGCCTCCGAGCAGATCCTCGCCCGGCTGGAGGACACCATCCTGACTGAAGTCGCCATCAACAATCAATCCCTGGCCACCGCTCTGAAAACCATCAATTCCCGCAGCAGCCCCACCGCGACCTCCCCCACCATCATCGATATCAAGCTCCAATCTGGATCCACCCAAAGCTCCACCGGCAGCTCCACCTCCACCCAGAATCCTCCCACCGTCACGCTGAACGCCCGTACCATCCCCTTTGCCCAGGCCGTGGACTTCCTCTGCACCCAGGCGGGCTACACCTGGACTCTCAGCACCCAAGGCGGCGACCTCGCCCTCATCATCAAGCCTCACTAACCATCAGCATACTCAGCCCGAACTCACCCAGCATGCCATCCGGCATGCTTTCTTTATGGAATGATACAAAACGAACACCAAAATGTTCTCGCTTCTTGAGCACCACTGACTTACTCTGCGCATCCTGTCGTCGTTTCGTCCCCGCTTATCACCCCTGAAATACCCCAAGCCAAAAACAATCGAACCCTACCTCAAGGAACATGCACCGCATTTATATCTTCGGCCCGTCCGGCTCCGGCACCACCACGCTCGCCAAAGCTCTCTCCAGCAAACTAGCCTGCCAGCACATCGATACAGACGACCACTTCTGGCAGCGCACGCCGCAGCCCTACACCAGCAGCCATCCTGTAGATAAGCGCATTTCCACCATCCGCTCCGCCATCGAGGACCAGAAAAACTGGCTCATCTCCGGCTGCATGTGTTCCTGGGGCAAACCCTTGTTAGACAAGACCACCCACGCCATCTACCTCTACCTTCCCTGGCAGATCAGGCGCGAGCGCCTCAAGCAGCGTGAAATCCGCCGCTACGGCAAGGGCTGTCTCTCACCCGGCGGCCACCGCCACGCCCACTTCCAGAAATTCATCGACTGGGCCTCCCTCTACGATACCGCGGACGAATCCATGCGCTCCCGCCGCAGGCACGATACCTGGCTGCACAACTACCAGCTCAACAAACCCGTCCTCCGCCTGGAGAGCGACCAATCCGTCCAAGACCGCCTGCAGAGAGTCCTCCACTTCCTGGACAAGACCTCCCGCCCAGCCCTCGTCTGAGAGATCAGGAGCATTTAGACAGACTACCCCCCTTTAGAATACCAGCCTATGCCTGCGCGGCCGGCTGATCATACGGGCATTTACTTATGCCTAAAGAACAAGCCCGCATTCTGCCGCAGCCACTTGGCCTTGTTCTGCGTGTCATCTTCCAGGCTCTTCAAAGCCTCCATCTGCTTCAGCGTAAAGCGCCCCACCTGCGGCTTCTCCTCTTCAGGCAGCAGCACCACATTGACACATTGCTCCTTCAGGTTCGCATCCACGCGGTACTTCATCACGTCATGCTCCTGTGAGCTCACCTCAAAGGCTTGCCCCTCCCTCAAGCGACTCTCCACCAGCCTCATCCTACGGAGTAAACCCTGCACCTCTCCACCGCTGATAACGCGCTTCATACCGAACTCAGCATAGTGAAGATTACAGTCACAGTAGGCCTGGCTCACCTCGCCCCTTACGCTGAAGCTCAGGCTCAGATCGCCACTCTTGAGGGCTTCACTGGTAAATCCTACATGCACCCACTTGGACAGAGGACGGCGCATCACCTCACTCTCCTGAGGAAGTTTACCTCCACCTAACAAAGCTATGTACCACTGCTCTGCCGCCTTAGCCTCTCGGATGGCCTCGGCCACTTTCTTCCCCTGGCCCGGCATAAAAACAAGCGCTGTTCCTCCACGGCTCACCCTAAGCTTCCATTCTCCATCCAGCACCATGGATTCATAGATGGTGGTCATTTCGCCAGCATCCGCCTGGGAGCGCACCGATCCTAAAAAGCTCTCCTTCTTCACCGCCAACTGAGCGGCCTTGATAAACATCTTCCAGTCTTCCTCAGGCATTATCCTGAAACCGGGCTCAAACTCATCACACCTCACTTCCACACTGGACTCCACCACACCTCCCTCTCGCTTACCATACACCATCACCTGCAGGCGAAACTCTCTTTCAACTTGGTAACGGCGATTCGTATCCACATAGACAGACAAATCCCAATCCCCCGGCACCACTTTTTCTTCTGCCCGCAGAGCCATAGGCAGCAACAGCATCACACAACACACGCTTAAAAAACCTCTCATCACGACAAACAAAGTCATTCTATTTCTTCCTGTAAAACAAGCCCGCATTCTGCCGCAGCCACTGGAGGCTCTCCTGCTTCCGTTCTTCAAGACCGATCACCTTGGCCAGCTCTTCCACACTCACCACGCCGCGGTAGCGCCGCACCAGCCCTGCGTCCGCTGGGGTCGAGTAGTTCAGCCACATCTCGGCCTGATCTCCCCCGGCATACTCCAGCTCAAGTATGTCTCCGGCCTTTCCTTTGAATTGATGGGCATAAGCCTTGCCTGCCTCGAGAGCTTTCTTCGCCTCCGGGATCAACCTAACAAGCTCTCGCGCTACATCCTGGCCGACCGGTGGATCGCGCTCCACCACATTCCGGCTCTTATGGAAAAGCTGCCAGCGTGCCTCATCCGGCCAGTCACCGCGGCCACATTCAAACTCCTGCTCCAGGATCATCCGGCCCAGCTTCACCCTCTCCGCCCGCATGATCAGCCTCACCTCCTGCACCTGTGGAGGCTGTCCCTCACGCTTCTCATACCAATCCCGCGCCTCCAGCACCTTGGCCAGACTCTCCCGCCAGACTAACAACTGATCGCCCAGAAAATTCATCACCCTCCCCTCTTTCTTCACCAGCACCATCCAGACCCCATACTTCCGGCGCGACTCGAACACCGCCAGATTCGCCTCGCACTGCAGGGCCTTCTGCTTCACTGCCGCCTCACACACCTCACCAAAGGCACGCAGCTCGGCATCCTGAAACCTCCACTCCCCCTGATGCGGGTCTTGCAGCACCACTCCCATCTTCACCTCACCGGCCTTGCCCTCCTGCCCGCTTGCAAAGTCGCCGATATCCACAACTACCGACACCACCGGACACACTCCCCCAGGCTTCCCCGGATGAAACAACAGCCGATACCTCCCGCCCTGCGGCATCGCTTCCTCCCCACCTAACAAGGCAAGGGATAAACCCCAAAACATCCCCAACACAGCAAGAAGACTCTTCATACTAACGAACTACTGCTTCTCCCGCACCAAGAGCCCTCGGTTCTTCTCTAGCCACTGCTTCACCACCTGGGCCTCCTTCATCTGACCAGATATCTCAAGCACCTGATTCATTCCAAACACTACTTCATAGGCAACTTTCCCATCATTCAGCTCCACCTTCACCCACTCCCTATCAGCATCACCTCGTACCTGGAATGTCCCCACCTTCTTAAGAACCAGACTTCCCTCGAAGTCTTTGCCCACCTTCACTTCAGTAGCAGCCTTACCCAGCATCTCTAGCACACCCTCCAAATTTTCTTCCAAATGTTTCACGCGAATAGGCTCCCCTCCAAAAGGGTCACGCACCTGGCCATCCTCAATCTTCTCGTCCATACTGAGTCTCTGCTTGCACATGATCTCTCCCTTCTCATCGGGGGCACAAAACAAGACACACCATCCTCGCCACCCCTCAACACGGCGATACACTTCCCATTTAAGTACCTCAGGAGGCCTCATCCCCTTAGTCTTCTCCGGCAATTCCCCCGCCACCAGCAACTGATTGTACCAAGCCTTAGCCACCTTTGCCTCCTGTACTTTCTTACACCATTTCAGTCCCTCGGTCGGAGTATATAGATTCCCTTCGTCCACTTTCCTCCCATTAGCGGAGATACGCACCCACCATTTCTCCTCCAGCTTAACGGACTCAAACACCACATCATAGGCAGGCAGTCGGGCATAGCTCACCTCTAGCTTGCCAAGTTTACCTGCCAGTGCCATCTCACACACTTTGGCAAAGGCATCAAAGAAAGCCATCTCTCCATGCTGCACCACCGATGCAATTTCAGAATCCCAGTTTAAAAAATGATCCTTCGCATACACCTGCCACTCCACCGCCCTCGCACCTGTCTGATCATCCTCATCGACAATCAAATAAACACCCTGGGTCCCTGGTTCAAACTTCTCATCCGTTTCTCCCTTTGTCACCACGAATAAATGCCATCCCTTCGGCAGAATCTTCTCCCCACCTAACAAAGTAGTCGACATCACCAGTATGAGCCACACGTAAATTACCTTTTTCATACCCCTCATTTTTTCTTACAAAACAAAGCTTCATTCTTCCGAATCCACTTCAGTCTGTCCATGCAGTCGTTGAGCAATTCGTGGATGCGCTCCTGGTCCTGCTTCGTGAAGCGTGCTTTATAGATTTCTCTTTCCCCATGCAGCGCCGCAGGAGACATCGCGACACTCAGGCTTTGCTTCTCCACATTCCCGCGCACCAAGTACTCTTCCCCGAGGATTGCCGCCCCCCACTCCTTCTCGTAGGGTCGCCCCTGCATCAACTCCATCCTCCCGGAAATCAATAATTGAAGCAAATGCTCCCCCCCCAAACTGCCACTCATCACCCCATTCTTCACTCCATATTCCAGCCTGGAATCAAATGCGTAAGGGCGCTCCTCCGTGCTGTAGCCTCTCAATGCAAAGCGGAAGCCAAGCCCCCCAACCCTCACACTACCACCATCATATTCTGCATACGTAGCCGTCCCGACCGGCCTCCTCAGCTCGGGTGTTTCCTCAGGCACCTTCTCCGACTCCAGCAACTTCCAGTACCAGGCTTTGGCCATCTTAGCCTCGGACAAGGCATGCTTCAGCTTCTTGCGCGCTTCTTGACCCAAGACCAAGTTCTTGTCCTGACAACTCAGCTGCACCACCCACTCATTCCCTTCCTTCTTCACCTCACAAAGCAAATGCCTTTGCTTACCTCCCAGCATACGCTGCTGCACGAAATCCCGAAACTCTTCACCCAATCTGGCCTTGTCGCAGGCCTTGAGCACCAACTTCAACTCAGCATCACTAAGCCTTCGCTCACCTCTCGGCAGTTCGCTCCAGTTCACAGCTGCCCTTACATCACCCAACTCTTCACCAGGCTTTTTCATCAATGCCGTAAAGACATTCAATGCCTCCCCTCGCTCGTGCGTGTAAACTCCCATCATAAACTCTCCCCCAGAAGGGATCAACTTCTCCCCACCTAAAGAAACGAGAGGCAGAGCCAAAAACATCCAGAGTACACACAGCACCTTCATCCGGCCATCCTACTCACCCTGCACCGTATAAAACAATCCCAGATTCTCACGCACCCAGGCCACCTTGCAAAGCTAGCTGAGATGGACTATGCTTTCCCCCTGTCGTTTATCAGCACTAAACCCCTTCTAAACCATGAAAACCCCAGCCTTCCTGATCCTGCTCTGGATCCTCAGCCAGTTCGCCTCCAGCGCCCAGCAAAGCACCCAGTGGGAGTACAAGCTCTGGGAGGCACCGAACGGCTATGGCAATGATCGCATCGAGCGCGTTCTCAACCAATATGGTGCCCAGGGCTGGGAGCTCACCTCTGCCGTATGGACCCAGCATCCGCGCGGCAGCACACCGGCCGGCAAACTGGTCTATCACTTCAAGCGGCCTCTCTACGCTCACTACCCCAGCCGCCCCGGGCATACACGGCCCACCCCACCCGCTGAGCACCACCACTCGCTGAACATCTATCTGGACAAAAACGGACACCCCTCACTGCCTCGCCACTTCCATGGCAGCTTCAATGACACCGTCAAAGCCATCATCAAGCGCCAGCCGGACATCCCCATCACCATCTACGCCCTGCCCAGCAACAAACCCTCCCACATCACCTCGCTCCACTCCCGTCTGAAAAGCTACGGCGCCAACCAGATCCAGGTCAAAGTCGACCGCTGAGACTTCTGCCTGGCATCCAACAGCCCAAACCACCCGCTCCTTGACCTGAGCTAGAGGACGGAGCAGAGTGACAGACATGAACTCTCTGGCATCATGGCTCCCCTTGCTTTGTCTGCTGGCAGCCAGCTGCGTTCACCTGGACAACTCTAACACCTTATCCAGTCAGACTCAGGACACGTTGGATCGCGCGCACAGCATCCCCCAGCGCCCACTCACCCGCCCGGAGCTCGTAAAACACTTTCAGCTTGAGAACATTCCCAGCCGCACGGAAACCGGCTACACCCACCGGGGCTATCAAGCGATCCGGGAAACCTGGCAGCTCCCCAACGGCATCCAACTCACCGCCGACGGCTGGCACTACGACGGCATAGACCGCAGCACCTCCCTCCTCTCCGGCTTCAATCATCCTCCCAAGCGCCAGCCAGCATCTCCCCCCAAGAAAACCGTCTTCTCAAGTATCGAAATCACCGACGCCAAGGGCAAAACCCTCTACCGGAAGTCACCCGGAAAATACTGACCGAACAAACGTGCCCGAGAAGCCCACATCAGCTAGTCATCTCCTTGGCTGGTTGCTGAACTTCATTCTGAACAATTCTCTATGCCTCGTACATTCCAACCAGGAGACCACCCTGACGACTACCGTTATCTTTTCGAAGGTCACACCCACACCCTAACAGACCTTGAGATGAAGGTATGGAGGAAGATCATCGTTCAGAAAAAAATCGAAAACACCGAGGACGAGACTCATGCATCGTTGATGAGGCTAAAATGGCTCGACAACTCACCTGAAGTAGACGCTCTCCTCCAACAAGGGGTATGCCACTTTTATAAAGCCACCTTCGAGCGGATCCTCAGGGAGGCTCCTAGTGCCTTGAACACTTGTCCTCAATGCGGCTCCCTATGCCGTACCAGCAAAGCCAAGCTTTGTCCCTACTGCTCACATTCGTGGCGCAGCGCATAAGCCACCCTCACAAGACCGACCCATTCGTGAGATTCGTGGTAAAAGACGTTCCATCTAGCCCGCTTTCTGACTCTTCCGTGTATTCCGTGGTTCACAGCGTTTCATTTAGCCAGATTCGTGAGATTCGTGCTATTCGTGGTAAAAGACGCTCCATCTAGCCCGCCTTCTGTCCCTTCCGTGTATTCCGTGGTTAAATCCGCTCCATCTAGCCCTCATGAACGGCATATTAAAATGTCGTTAGATAGCCGGTAACGCAACAGTTTGAGCGTGCATTTTTGGTATTTTACCCTTACACTCTTACCCTCGTTTTTTATGGATGTGTGTGTGTCCATAAACTGTGTTTTGTGAATCCATAAACAACCTAACAGCCATGAAATCCCTCGTTCTGGCGACGCTGGTCAGCGCCTTCACCACTCAAGTTTTGCCTGCGACTGTCGTCAGCGGCACCAATATCGCCCTCGCAGGGTCTGGCCCCCAGTATGCTCTAGCCATCTATCAGGACAGTGCCGCGACCGATATCACCGAGATCATTTTCACCGTATCCGGATCCCAGCTCAGCTTTGACTTCGCGAATCTGGATAGCGGGTCGGACTGGTACCTCGTCTCCAATCTGGACACCTTCACCAATGCCACGATCGAGGCCGATACCTTCCAGACCTTTGCCCGTATAGAAAACCTGGTCTACGAATCCTTCGTGATCGACCCTGGATTTGGCCCCTTCTACCTGGGCGTCGCCACCACGCATACGGATACCATGTACACGGGTGACCCGCCGCGGGACGTCTTCGGCTGGGTGCAGCTCACCAATGCCGGTGGCAACCTTTCCATCGGCGCCAATGCCGTAGCCTATGAAGAATCCGGTATCATCATCGGCACCACCGACACAATACCCGAGCCCAGCACTCTCCTGCTCGTCCTGCCAGCCACCCTCTACGCACTTGGCAAGCACAGGCGGCGATAGCACTAACAAGTCCTTGCAAAAAGCAAACCCGGAGCCGCCTGAGCGACTCCGGGAACCCGTTTATATGCTTGATACTAGAAAACACAAACTTACTCCTCTGCCTGTGAGGCAGGTTCGTGCACCCCTCATAACGGGCGCCTTTAGGGAAAAATTAGAATTATTTTCATTATTTTTTTCATTTCAGCACCCAGAGAAGACAAGTCCTTCACCATAGACATCTTGCAGAAACCTTAGAAAATCAGTAGAGTAAGAGTTGCTATGAAAAAATGGACTCTACTCGTACTCTCCGCACTCGCTCTTGGCTCACTTACCAGCTGTGAACCGATCGATCCGGACTACCGCTACACCCCGACCTACTCCATCTACACCGCCCCTCCCCGTGACGACTACCATCACCACCACGGCGGCCACCATCACCACCACAATGAATCCAGACCCCACCACCACCCTAACAACCAATGGGACCGCGTAGCCTACAAAACCGCCAACCAAAGCCTAAGTTCACAAGACATCAGCAACATCAACAGCATGACGAAAAAGAAAAAACGCTAAGCTGAGTGCCTCACTCATGTAACCTAACACAAACCCGCGCTGGCAGCCTCAGTGCGGGTTTTCTAATTTAGATAGTCTCTGTCCTACCAGTAACTAAATAGAGATTTGAAATCAGTACAAATTTCTTCTGCTCCGTAGTAACCACCCTCCACTGACACACTAACAACCCCCTTGCATTCTTCACCACCTCGGTAATCAAGAGCCAAAAAATGATGTCCGTCTCCATCCAAAATAATAAACCTCTCCAACTCCTCTTTATCATTGGCTAGATCTTCATCATCCTCCACATCACCTCGTAACTCTAACCAATCATATACAGGAATCATAGCAAACAACCATCTATCCTCACTGGTATCCAGTGTCAGACTGCAAATAGAATCAAACGCGCATTCTTCATAGGGAGCAAACTCGTGAACATGACCTCCATTCTGGAGTTTCAGTAAATTCTTCAGATCTTCTGGCAATTTGACACCGTATTTACTTTCGTACTCTAGGATAGTCTGGTCCGTAACACTCCCGTATTGAGTGAAATAACACTCCCTACCATCTTCATAGGGTTCATTCGGCAAAAGAATCGACTTATAGTCACTTGTTGCCACATGCTCTTCATAGTTTTTCAGGAATTCTTGGTATTTGGCTCCGTTCACAAATAATCCTTTATCTAACAAATTTATATTTTTCAACTACACAGTAAGAAAATCTTCTCCCTAAAGGACTGAACTACCCCCAAACAATACCATTCCCAAGCACCGGGATTTATCCTAGCCTCCCTCCGTGCCGAACTCGCCGTCATCTCACCCGCTCTCGAAGCGCCCGAGACTGCTGCTTATTTTGAAGATCCTCACCTGGTGTGGACTGATCGCCTCACTCTGGATTTATTTGTTCGTCTCGCTGTTTGCCTATGCTTACGCCAGTGAGTTACTACCCCTTCCCATATCCATCCTCGCCACGGCCAGCATCTTTCTCTGCAGCATCTACGCCCTCACAGGAAAACTCCTCCCGCAGAAGTCCAAGCCCTACCTGATTTACTTCGGCCTCGTCTACCTGCAGACCTGCATCCTCACCTCGTACGAACACACCCTGGTCATGGGATCCCTCCAGATCAGCCCCATCCCTGACGACGGCGGCTTCCGCCTCTTCCTAGCCTCCTTGGTCCCACTTCTACTTCGCATCGCGCTGGACAAGGCATTCCCCAAAGCATCACAGGCATAATACCCCACCTTCAGAGTTCAGGCTCGACTCCGGTGGGAATCACTACCTAGAATCCCCGCATCGTTTCACCTAACCGTTTTGCTAGCATGAAAAACTTTTACTTCCTAGTCGTCACCTTCCTCCTGATGTTCCCTGCCGAAGTCATGGCAGGACCCGGCGGTTCCATCGTCAAAGCAGCTACCAAAACGATCTGGGGCAAAATCATTCTCGGTCTTCTCTTTGTCATCCTACTGCCCTTCATCATTTACATCTCCATCAAAGAGTACCTGGCCAAACGCAAGGCCATGAAGACACTCCGCGTGGCCGGACTCTCCCTGCCAGACTTCGACTGGATCAAGCTCAAGCGCCGTGTAGAGGACTGCTACACCCGCGTGCACGATGCCTGGGACAAGAATGACACCCATCTCGCAGCCGACTGGATGACCAACTGGTACTGGCAGAACCAGCAACTGGTCCATCTGGACCGCTGGGAAAGCGAGGGACTCAAGAACATCTGCGAAGTCTACAAGATCAAGAGCGTCACTCCGATCATGTTCGCCTACCGCAATGACGGCGGCACCCCAGGCGAAGGCTCCGAGCTCGCGGTCGTCATCACTGCCAAGATGGTTGACTACCTGATGCGCAAGAGCGACAGCCGAATCGTAGAAGGTGATGCCAAAGCCAAGGACGCCAACCACATCTGGTCCTTCACCTATGAGAAAGGCAAGTGGCTCGTCTCCAGTATCGCCCCCTACGAACAACTCTCCGACTACTTGGAAATCATGAGTGCCCAGCCAAGCCCGGACGAACTCAAGGCCTACCTGGCGACGAACTAGGGATTTCTAATCCCACAACACAATCCATGAAACCTCGCTACAATGAGCGCTACGCAAATGACCCTACATCCAGTCGAGCGTGCATAAAGCAGTATCGGAAATTTCTCGCAGAAGATGTGGAAGGAATCTCTCTGGCTCTATTCCACTACCGTGGCGGCAAGGAGGAGTTTGATATCGCGTGCGAGTATTGTCACAGCAACGACGCCAAGGACCGCGCCGCTGGAGCTGACGCCATGGGTCAGCTAGGCTGGCAAGACAGAACCTTCCTCCAAGAGAGCCTCGACATCCTCATTCCCATGCTTAAGGACGAAGACGACTACGTCAAATACTGTGCCGCCGTAGCTCTTGGTCACCGCAATCACCCAGACGCAATTCCCGCCTTACTTAAACTTACTAATCACCCAGATGATCAAGTGCGCTACGGGGTAGTATTCGGCTTACTGGAACATGAAGACCCTCGTGCAATCATAGCTCTCATTACCCTCAGCCAAGACAAAAATTCCGAGGTACGCAACTGGGCCACCTTTGGTCTAGGCACACAAATCGATACTGACTCCCCGGAAATCCGCCAAGCACTCATCAGCAACCTCACAGACAAAGACCATGAAATCCGAGGGGAAGCCCTCCTAGGTCTGGCCAGACGTGGCTACCCAAACATCACCCAAGAGCTCATTAACGAATGGCGTGATAATGACATCAGCTCCCTCAGCCTGGAAGCAGCCGAAGAAAGTGCAGACCCGAGACTGTTCAACCGTCTGCAGGAGCTGGCCTCTATTTTTTCTGACATCGACGACGAGTACTTCACGGATAGGCTAAACTGCGCCATAGCTGCCTGCACTCCAGCTCCTCACTAAACAACCACCTACTCCTCGACCGTTCTCACCCACAGATCCGCATTTCACTCACATACGCATTTCATAGCGCCTTCTGAGTTCCTCATTACGCCTCTTCCACTGCTCCAAGTTTTGAGCCACTCTCTTCCTGTACAGCTCGGCGTCCCCGAGTCGTCCCGCTTTAACAAAGAGATCATAAGCCTGCTTGGCTTCGCTTGTTTCTTTAGTATTCAGAAGCTCATCAAGCACCTCGCTCACCACCTCTGGAGTACTAGAGCCCTGCTCACTATCCATCAACGAAATAGCATTCTTAACCATCACCTCGTTCAGCAATTGCATTTGATAATAGCGGCCCTCTTTAGCCAACACTTCAGCCTTAAAATCCAACAAATGCCTCAACGCCCTCTGCGCATCCACATCATAGTGGTCCGCCGCATGAGCGGCCATTGCTAGAAAACGCCTGTCCCCCTCCTCAACCTTCTGGTAAACGAATTTCCGGTACGCCTCGAACTCCCCGCGGAACCACAGCCCCAACGCCTTGAGCATAGGGTGCCTGGACTCCGCCATCAGCTTGGCCACCTCTTGCCAAGGATCATCTGCCATACGTGGGACTTGAGAATCATGGTAACCGTCAGCAGGCACCGCAACATAGAGGAACCACTCTACATCAGAGGGCATATAGCGGGCGAGCTGTTCCCCATAACCATGCATGTGACAAAATAGTGCGCTGATTCCAGATTTGGGAGCCTTCCTCCGCATGAACGGCTTTCCAAGATACTCACTATCCCATCCGCCCAGCTTGTCCACCGCCGCCTCATACTCATCAAAGCGCTGCTCCATCTCCCTAACCAACGCCGCTCCATCTCCTCTCTCATGCAGCTCTTCAAAGCGCTCGGTCGCCCACTCTCTACCATAAACTTCCCCAAACGCACTACCCCGCGCCATCATATCCTCTACGGCAATAAACAGCAGCCCCACTACTGCCAGCACGAAAACACCCAGCGCCACACGCCCCCGACGGTCGGCACATCTAACACTGCGGAAAATCTTCATCCCCGCATGCTAGCCCCGGCCCCACTACCCACAAGCCCAAAAGCCACGCACCAGATAGTCCCCTCCTACTGATCCTTCTGGGTATTGCATCGTTCGATCTTTGCTTCATCAACCTGCCCCATTCGTGAGATTCGTGGTAAGAAGACCGCAACCACCTACTCCTCGACCTTTCTCACCCAGAGATCCGCTTTCCCCTCTTCAGCCTCGTACTGGATCTGCACGATGGCATGAAGTTTAGCCAGCAACTCCAGTCCCAGCTCGCCCAGGTCATTCTCGCTGGCCTTCAGCCGCTTCTCCAGCGCGTCTTCATAGAGGGTTTCATTGAGCAGCAGCACATCGGCAGGCGGACAATTGCGGAAGCAGTAGTAGAGGAAGCGGTCCACCTCCTCGGCATCCACATCCAGTCGCTCATCCACGGAGTCCAGCATCGCCTTGAGCTCGTCTAACAGCTTTAAGCGCTTCTCCTGGTCACCGTCGCGCACCTGCTCCAGTCCATTCTCATGGCGGTGCAGGACCAGCTTACGGTGAGTCTTCAGCACCGTGCCCAGGCGCCTATACATCAGCTTAGTCATTGAGGGTTTTAAAAATAGGGTTCCCTTACCCTAAAACCCTCAGCCTCAGCATGACAAGCCATTTCTAACACCCGTTTGACGACCTGACTAAATTCCAGCCAGGTCAGAGCCCTGACAAAATCCTACCCCCTCTTCCGGATCGCCCGAAAAGCCTTCTTGCCGCGCTTTTCGTACATCCGTTCCTCCTCGTGGCTGAGGCGTTTCTTCCAGCGCTCGTCTCGACTGACCAGATACAGCCCCTGATCGGTACAGAGCAGCAGGTAGTTCCGGTTAGAATCCACCAGCACATCATCCGATCCCTGCAAGACCCGGTTCCGAGCCCGGCTCACCTCCTTCACCCTGCGTTTATCCGCTTCTGAATCACTCCAGAAGACCACCACATCCAGCACGGCTTCCACCGCGGCACCTAAAAAGCTGATCAACATAACACAGCCTAACTACTAGCACTCTAATCATCCGCTTACAATCCCGCCTCTACAAAAAGCCTCACATTTTCCACACCCGGTCTCTAGGCCCATAAAATCCCGCTACCGCCAGCAGCCTATCCATGCTACAAACTTGGCCATGAACCGCGCCCTTGCCTTCCTCTTTGTACTTATTGCCAGCGCCCAAGCCGGGATCCATGCCGATGGTGTCTCCCTGGCGCCCATCACTGTCCTCGTCAGCCGTGGCGATCAGGCGGCCGAGGGCATCCGTGTGCAGCTCAAAGACGTCGGCGAAGGTAGCCTGACCGAACTAGACCCCGAGAAAGTCCATCACAGGATTACCAGTCAGCTGGACAAACCCTCACTCACTAGCAACTCCGGCACAGTCACCCTCTGGGCCAGCTTTCCCACGGCCTCCAGCCCTACGAGCCTCACCACCCGTCAGCTCAGAGGTCAGCTGATCATAGGTCCAGAGAGCCAGCCGCTCTTCAAAGCCCCGCTCAGCACCCTCATCCCCGCGGAGCAAGCTAACAACCCAGCCATCCTTCTGAGCATCGACCTCGACAAGCCCGAGCAGCAAACAGCAGCAGCGAACGCCGCCGCCATCCCCGACCTCAGCAAGGCCTTCCCCGGTGAAAAAATCTTCAGCCAGTCCAAGCTACAAGGCATCGAAACCTACAGCTACCTCACCAACGCCTCCTTCGCCGAACTCAAGAAACAGTTCCAGGCCTATCTGGGAGCGGAGTGGAAGGAAGTCGCCATCGATACCGAGGTAGCCAAGCAAGCCGATGAAATCGTGGCTGACAGTGAATTTAACATAGAAGGCAATACCCTCTTCGAAAACGCCAAGCACCCCGGCGTCCAAATCGGACTCACCCAGATGCCCATGGAACTGGAAGGCAAAAAGTACCTCGCCAACATCACCCTCCTCCGCCTTGGTGAGGGTGAATAGCTCTATGCGTTAGCTATGAAATTTGTTTCCGACAGTGACTACCAGAAACTCAAGGCTCGCGGCTTTTGTCCAGAGGCTCTCGCAGAGGCTCGCCAGGCCCGCAACCTTACACATAGAGCATTGGAGCTCATACCCAGGATCGAGAGAGCATTCGCGGGCATTACCCTGGGTGATGGTATCGGTCTTTGTGAGGCACGAGGCATAGATAACCACGAAGATGAAGCTCAACTCGCAGAGCGCCGCAAACACGACATTCGTGATGACTGGAGGAAGCTCACTGCAGAGACTCTCAATTTCTACAAAGGTTTCTCCTTTCTAGATAGAGACGGAATGATCTTTCACATCCCCGCCTTTCTCATCTGTGAGTTACGTGGTGAATTAGACTGCGGCAAACTTCACCACGAGTTCACCTGTCCTCGCTGCGACTACATCTCGCTACTCAGCATGGAGCAACGCCAGTGCATCCGAGACTTCCTGCTTATCATTCGCGAGGACCCAGAATACCAATCGGTGCAGTACGACATTGACAGTTCCCTCGAATCGTACTGGCAAGAAACCACCACCTAAGCTTTCTGGAAACTAAGAAGACTCCCCTCGACGCCGTTCCCCCTATATGAAGCACGTCACCCTGCTCAGCCTTTTCCTCACTGTGATCGCCTCAGCCGCCGAGCCGATCTTAAGTATCAAGCTCGGTGCTCCTACGACGACCCGTAGCCGGCAGGACATCATCATCACCAACCTCACGGACAAAACCATCTCCTACAGTGCGGATCTGAGCAGCAAGCATCCTCGATACCGCTTCCAGTACTCCAAGGACGGCAAGCCCGCTATCATGAATATCTTCCGCTGCGCCAATGGCCGTGGCTACGTGGATCTCAAGCCCCGCGCCAGCGTACGCTTTCCGTATTTCCCTCCAGAAATTCCCGGCCCCTACAAGATTCACCTCGATGTCCACCCGTATGCCGCCGATGCGATCCCCAAGGGCAGCAAACCCATGCCCATCGAAGCCCCCATCGCTCCTCCCACTGCGGACGAACAGAACCCTTGACCTCAACCAGCGCAAATGTTTAGGATGATAGACGCCTATTAGATTTGTGCCATGAAACCCTCTCACCTCATTCTATCTTCACTCCTCTGCCTAAGCTCGGTCCATGCCGCCTCAATCAGCATTAATTTCCGCATCGGCAGCAATGACAACAACTCGGTCGACTCCGACGAGTCAGCCACGTCATTGGTGAATGTCAGCGGCGCCAACTGGAATAACATCACCGTGCGCAACACGGGGTCCGCAGGAACATTCGAAGTCGACATTGATGGTACAGCTCTGGTGAACGACTCGGGCGCCAATGCCGCCACGCTCAATACCACCATCGGTATCGGCGGCGGATATTCCCAGTTCGGCGACGTAACCAGTGGCGCGAACCGCGGCCTCTTCGGCGAAGCCGGCCTGATGCAATCGTTCATGAACTACGGCGGCTCCGTAGCTGGCGAGACCATCACCATCAATGGCCTGGGCAGCGACTTCACCACCAGCGGCTACAGCGTCTACCTCTACTTCGACATCGGCGGATCCAGCCGCGTCTACGGACACACTGTCGATGACGGCAGCGTTTCCCAGACCTTTTGGACCAACGACACCTCCGGCACCGACTCCGATGCCAACGACGATGGCGTCATGGAATGGGTGCAAGCCACCGGGACCACCTCTGGCGATGCGACCACAGACGCTAACTACGCCGTCTACACCGGCCTTTCCGGAGACTCCTTCACCATCTCCGGCGTCTCCACCGGAGGCCGCGCCATCCTCAGCGGTGTCCAGATCGTCGCTATCCCAGAGCCATCCAGCACCGCCCTGATCGGTCTCGCCGGACTCGGTCTCCTCCTGCGCCGCCGCAGAGCGGAGTAAGAAGCCCGATCTAAGCTATCCATACTTTTCTGATGCCCGGCCCTCAGCCCGGGCATTTCTATTCTCTACTTGGTCAAAGCACCCTAGAACAACTCTCCCTCACCAGCTCCACGCTGCTGCACCTGTAACAGTCCCAAGCCTCTCAACAAACCTTTCGCCTCCCGTAGCACCTGGCTCGTAGTCGCATCCAAATTCCCCTGTTCACAGAGCTGAATCAACTCATTGATCCGTACAAGCCCCTGCGAGTATGCGGAATCCACCTTGAGATGAGGAAATTTCCCACGCGCCTTCTCTACCTCAACCGGCAAGGCAAGGTAATGATAGGCAAAAACCTTGTCCGTACGCAGCACCTCGATCCCCGCATCCACAATGAAAGGCAAAGCCGCTAACGAGGCCGTATACACATCACCCTGGTGGCAAAGACAACTCCAGGCATCAGTCCATAACTCACGACTCTGACCCCCAGCATACATCGCCTCCAGCATCGCAGGCACATCCCCAGCACGCCCATAAGCATGCTGCAGCTCACTCCAGTCGATTTGTTCTATTTCTAACATAGATAATTACTTCTAAACGCTCTTGTCACCATGAGAACCATTCCTCCAGACCTAATCTAAGATCCATGCCATAAATTCGTCAACTACCTGAACTTTTTCCAATAGTGCAAAGACTCCAAAGATCAGCGCACTCAGTACCATACATACGAGCCCTCGGAGCTTTTCCCGTCTGCAGAACAGCACCCCACCAAGGCAGAAGCTGCTCAGCATAGCTGGCAACAAGAATACCAGACCTAGCATCACCAGACTTTGATGCACGGGCCAATCAAGCTGTTTAGGGTCGGGATTCCCATAGCTCGGCGCATAACCCAAAGACCAGCGCGCCCGCCAGTAGAAGCTAGCACAGAGCAAGGCCGTAACCAGCGGCAGTGATAGCATCACCATTCCCCAACGCCACAGACATTTGCTTAATGATTCCATACGCTTGGACTACCTTACGAAGTAACCCCTCCTCTCATCTCAAGGGTGTCAGCTTGGTCAAATCATTGATCCCTCGCACCTCAATGAGCAACTTGTGATCCTCCCCCTTTTTCAGCTGGTACTGGTAAGCCACTTTTGCTCCCTCCCGAAAATGCTTCTCATCGATCTTCACCCTCACCTCACTCTCGCTAATTAGCGCCGTGGAATCCTCTTTTGTAAAATCCGTTAAGATCATCTCCGTGACGAAGCCCTTCGTCTTTAAACCAAATTTCTTCAGGAACAGATCCGGCTTCTTAGAAGCACATTCCACCAGAAGATCTGAGTCCAGATTGTAGACCTCTAGCTTTTCCGGATCATAACCAGCCACAAAGACAGGAAGATATTGTCTGGGCGAGCCATTACTAACAGCATAAACCCTCAACACCGGATCTTCTCCTTCCTCACAGATTACCCGGCACTTATAATACTGCTCACCTCTCAACCTTTTTTCCTCAATCTCTTCGATTGCTTCGCTGGAAATCTCCAGATCTGTTCTCATCGAGATAATCTGACAGGTTCCTTTTTTCTTATTGATGTTGGTCAAGTGCATCGCTGCGTATACCACCGCATCAGGATGCATGATCATACGCCCCATATGACGCGCTTCATCCTGCTTAATCAGCAGCTTGAACATTTTGCGCCTGTTATTGTACTTCGTGATCTCCTCCGCCGTCATGGCCGCCTCCTCCTCAGGCATTAACTCAGGAGGAAGCTTGTAGTTGCTTCTGCTCTTTCTTACCCTGTAAGAAGTCGGCCTCTTCTCCATGTCTTTCAGCAGCTCACGACCTTCCACTCGGAACACCTTCTTCCCCCCTTCTTCTTTGTAGTCTTCTAGAGGGTTCTTTTTGATTTCAGGTAACTTAACTCCAGGAGGCAAGTCAGGCCTCTGCGCACACAGTTCCCCACTCATCGCCGTCAGCAAACAGCACAAAAGCAAAATCCTCATAGGCTGAAACTAGCAATCACAAAGCCACACTGTCCACCCCTTTCGCCTGACACGAGTGTCTCATTAATCATAAAAACTCTGGCGCCACACAGGAGATAGCGGCACTGTAGGCGATACACTAGCGACTCACTCTGGTTGCTGGTTTCAGCTCTCAACCAGCGATCGAACTCACCACTCTCGATGTACTCACGGGTGGATTCCAAAGCCATCGCGTCAGAAGGTTCCAATGGATAACTCATGCGTCTCTTCATTCTCTCCAAGCCCACCTTACCACCGTAACTATAGGCTACTCCCTCGTAAGAGAAGACAGGCAACAGAGCTCCCGTACCGTTATGGCTCGTCTCTACCTCACTGATACCCAGCTGCAGCATCAGCTCGGGCAGGAGCAAGAGCAGCACCACCATCATGCCAGCAAGGCACCAAAGGCATTTCTTCATCCGGGACTTATTCTGCTCACTCCACATTCCTGGTAATCAATTAGACTGACTTTCAAAACTCATACCATCAGAACTCAGCAAATCCCACCCAAAAGCGACCCTCCTCATTGTTTCACCTGTTAGCCGCCCCGCCAAGGAGGTGACGAAGCGGCTGGGTGCACTCACACTATTTAGCGCCTTCTGCGCACTAAGAAAGCCAATCCTGCTAGAGAGAACAGCGCGACACTACTTGGCTCGGGAACCGCAATCGCGTTGGAGCTATACAGATTGCCAATCTCCTGGGTGGAAAGGTTCCCGCTGAAGAGCCAGAGTTCATCCATGCCACCATTGAAGGCCTCGCTGCCTTCGCGTGAGATCTGCACATTCGTGGTGGCACCGGCCAGCTCGGTAAATGCCCCACCTACGTTGGCACTGCCAGCCGCAGCACCATTCACATAGAAGTCAGCCTGACCATCGCTATAGTTCACCACCAGGTGGGACCACTCACCGGTATTGAGCGTGGTTCCGCTACTGAGTACCGCGGTAGAGCCATTGCGGGCCTCCATGGTCACCGTACCATTCACCAGGCGGAGGTCCCAGCCGTTGCCCGCCCCATAGGTGTTTCCATAGATCACGTCATTGCCCAGAAAGGCTGTCGGGTTCACCCACACACTGATCGTAAAGTTGTTGAGAGTCTGGCTGGCGATGTCTCCATTGGCATCATTCACCCGGGGATTGCTCGCCCAGGAACCACGGGCAAAGAGGTAGAGTTTGTCCCCGTCTCCATCAAAGGAAAAGGACTCACCAAATTTACCTGTTAGACCAGTCGTCGTATCCCCTTCGATGTTCCCGTCTGCCAAGGTTCCAGAGCCCTGCTGAGCCAGCAGGACATTGCCCCCGGATTCACCGGGGCTAGCGATCGAGCTGTCATCGAAATCCCAGTGGGAGAGTACGGTGGCTGCGTGCAGTGGCACTGCAGCGGTGAGGGCGAGAGCCGTCGTGAGTATGCGTGTTTTTGTTTTCATGCTAATTGTATTTAGGGTTCTTGCACACCATGAGAGGGGCATGCAGCAGAACAGCTATTAAGCTCTGAATCCGCGATCCTTGGAAATAGATGGAAGCAGCATAAAGATGTCTGAAATTCACCTTTTCCAGGTTTACTCTTCTCCTCACAAGCGCTTATGATGCAGTCTCTTCTATGCTCAAGCCGCTCTCAGACGACGAATTCCTCCGCTCCAGTATCGATCTCGACCGCTTCTCCGGCCGCAGCCGTCTTGGCAAGGTCATCTACAAGCCGAACGGCTATTGGTCCCCTAGAGTATCCATCAGCTACGAGCTCTTCGGCATTCTCAGCGGCAGTGCCGAGCTGGAAATCGACGGCAAAACGATTCCCGTCCTCCCGGGAGAAGTCGCCCTGGTCCGGCCGGGTGTCCACGTGCATCGCCGGTTCTCCTCCTCGCAGGACACCCACCAGTTCTGGATTTCATTCCTACCTGAGGTTATCACGCCAGAATTAGCGCAACTGGCAGCGGAGGCTCCCGTCAAGCAGGCGTACTCCAAGACATTTCAACACTTGTTAGACGCTGGCTACAGCGTGCACAAAGTGCACACCCCGGCAGCCTCCATGTTCATCGATCAACTAGCGGTCACTGCCCTCAGCGAGTACATCCGCATGGCGAACTACACCCCGGTCGCACGCCGCATTTCCACGCCGATGCACAAGGCGGTCGACTACATCGAGGAACACTATGCCGAGGAAGACTGCCTGCAGCAGGCCATTGCCGCATCCGGCGTCACCGACCGCCACCTGATCAAAACCTTCAACAAGGAAATGCAACTGACCCCCAGCCGTTTCCTGTGGAAGCTACGCACCATCCGCGGCATCGAACTCCTGCGGGAGACCGGGCTCACCGTCAGCGAGATCGCCTACCAATGCGGCTTCAAGAGTCCCTATCATTTCTCGCGACTCGTCAAAGAGCAGCAGGGAAAATCACCGCGCGATCTGCGTAACGAAGGCACGGTGTCTTAGAGAATACTCTTTTCCTCAGGTTAGTTGGCCTTGATGATCTCCTGATAGGTCCAGGGTGTCTTACGGTCCTGGTACTTCTTGCGCCAGCCTGCCACCTCTTCCTGCTTCAGCGGTTGCTTCCAGCCACCCCAGCGCATACCGATGTAGTTGGCCAGTTCAGTAAGCTGCTTGTCATCATACATACTTTCCAGCGGCGGCATCAGTCCCGCGGCATACTCTTCCTTCTGCTCGCCAAGAGGCCCCATCATCCCTTTCATGATCACATTCACCAGATACTCGGGATCCTTGATCCGTTTATTGTTAGAGAAAACCGGAGCCATCAGCTTACCATCTGTCAGCAAACCCTTTTCTCCGTCGCCATGACAGTCACCGCAGAAGCCTGAGTAAGCCTTATAACCCGCCGTGTATTTCTGCAGATGCCTCGGCAGACTCTGGCTCTTCTTCACCATCGCTGCCAGACCTTCATGCTTCGCATGCTTGGCTAACAAAACCTTGCGCAGCATCTGCGCTCTGGATTCACGCATATTCCCCAGGCTCAGGTACAACTGGCACAAGACTATCGAGGACGCATCATCAGCCAGCGGCTGCAGCGCATCCACCAGGGCCGGATGCTTCGCCACCATTTTCTCAGTGATCGCAATCGCGGTGGTTCGCACACGGGCATCCTTGTCCCGCAGCGCTTGCGTTACCTGTCCAGGCTCCAAGGCATCAAAGGCCTCCAGACTGCGCAGGGCGAGCAGCCTCGCCATCGGCTCGGGTGCATCCAGCTTCTCCACCAGCGCCGGAACTACCGACCGATCACCTCGGCACACAATCAGCTTGTGTGCGGTGTCCCGCCACCAGGCATTGGCATGGGAGAAATACTGCACCAGCTCTACACTGGATTGGTTCGCAAGCTTCGGCTGGACATCAAGCTGAGAAGCATCCTCCGGAATGACCCGATAAATGCGCCCGCGACTATTGACCCCAAGCATGTCCCATTCCTTGGTACGGTAATAGCGCTCGATCCAGCGCTGCTTCGGATTCTCAGTCCTCTCCGTAGGAAACCACTGGGACTCCTGGATAATCCCTCGGGACATGTCGGCGATGTACAGCCCTCCATCCGGCCCCATCTCCAGCCACACTGGACGGAAATAAGTATCCGGGCTACGGACAAACTCGCTCTTCTTGAACTCCTCTGGCACTGTCGCCACGCGCTGCCCGTTCTTCTCCTCAAACTTGACCATCTTCACCATACGGCGCACAGGATCAGGGATCACATAGTGGCCGTACCACTTGCCTAGCTGAGCACTGCGGATCATCGTCTGCCCGCCGGTCGCCGTCACATTATGGCCCGGGTCTGTGGCATCATCCACATCACAGAGGAAGTTAGCGTAGAAGACACTCTGGTCCTTAGGCGGGTTCAGCATCGGGTAACCACCTAACAAAGACCAAGAACTCACCGGCACACTATTCCCACTGCCATAGATGCCCCCTACATCATCCCGTGCCAATCCCCACTGACCGTAGCGCCCGGATCCCTTCTGCGGAGTCAGCTTGCCATCCTGGTAGCGATAGATCTGCCCGGTCGCATAAATGCGGTTATCCGCATTCCACACCAAGCTATTGTCCTGGTGCTCGATGTTTCCTCCCACCCTAGTCCCCTTGTAGGCCATCTCGCGACGTTCAGAAACCCCGTCCTTATCCTCATCAAAGAACGACCAGATCGTACTGTCGTGAGACATTCTAACAAGAATACGGTCATGCAACGCGAGTATCGATCGTGGCATCATCAATCCATCTGCAAACACCGTCCGCTTGTCCATCTTGCCGTCACCATCCGTATCCACCAGCTTGACCACCCGGCAGACAGCCTTGTCCTGCCCGGTCCCGTACTGATCCTGCATGTAGGTATTCCACTCACACACGAACAGCGCCCCGTCCGCATCGAAAGTGAAGCAAACCGGCTCCTGCACCATCGGCTCACTCGCCACCAGCTCGATCCTGTACCCCTCCGGCACCTCGATCAGTTTCAGCCCCTCCTCCGCACTCAATGGCTTCAGAGTACCGTCAGCCTGACGGTTCGGGTTCACGGGTTCCGCCGCCTGCAAGATGCCGCAGCTTAGTCCAGCCGCCAAAAGCAGCCTGTGTATCGAATACCTGGAGATCATAGATGTGAGAGTAGAAATGTGAAAGCTGGCCTATTCCTACGCCCTCATTTGCAATCAACTTGCAAACAAGACGCACTTGGCCAGCGGACAGCGATTAAAACCCAATGAGATTCACCTGTGAATAGACTAGAGGCTCAAAAACATGCCTGATATTCATCTCGCCTCCACCACACGCCAATTCACCTCCAAACTTTCAGCCCATTCACGCCACATCACTTTACACCACACTCGACTAGGTGCAGAGACCTGATATCTTTATGTTCATGATGAGGATCATCATGAAGAAGACAAACATCACCGTGCTTATAGCAGCTCTTGTCATCGTGGCGGCACCCTGGCTCACCGTTCTGCTTCCGTGGGACTTCTTCTCAAATTTGCGTATCCAAGCTAAGTACGAAAACACAGAGTCCCAAATGCAAGAGATGGCTGACTCCATTATTCGTATGGAAAGCGATGGCCATCCTCAGCTTGGAGAACTCAGTGAGCTTAATCCACCCTACTTCGAAGGAAGCCTAACTGATAGCTGGAACTCACCTATCCACTACAGCCCCACCACCCGCACCCTCACTTCTGCCGGCGCAGACCAAACGCTCAGCACAGGTGATGACTTGTCCTTAGTGGTCGCGGGTAAACGTTAGCCCCCCTTCCATTCGTGAGATTCGTGAGATTCGTGAGATTCGTGAGATTCGTGAGATTCGTGAGATTCGTGAGATTCGTGCGATTCGTGCGATTCGTGCGATTCGTGCGATTCGTGCGATTCGTGGTGAGAAAAAATACCCTGCCTAGACACCACCCCCCTGCGCCAGACACAAAAAGCCCCGCGGTTTCCCGCAGGGCTTTGTAAAAATCATTCCTTGATTCGACTGCTTAGAATGCGAAGTCGAGGTAGAAGTTGAACTGACCACCTTGGTCAGACTCATCATCCGGAGAGGAAACTGGCACCGCGTAGTCGAGAGCCAGTGGGCCGATTGCCGGGATGTTCAGGCGGAGACCAACACCAGCATCGCTGTAGAGATCATCCGGACCGAAGTCCCAGCTGTCCTCGTTGACGAAACCTGTGTCGTAGAAGATCGCACCACGGACTGTTTCCACGATCGGGAAGGACCACTCGACGGTCGCGTAGGCAGCGGTATCACCACCGTAAACTTCGTTCGTGTTACCTACACCAGTGTCACGTGGACCGATGTCGCGGTATTCGAAACCGCGGAGGTCACGGGCACCACCGAGGAACTGGCGGTCAAAGATCGGAGTCACACCATCGGACTCTACCACGGAAGCGCGGCCACGAAGAGTGAGGATACTGTCGAACCAGAGGTTCCAGTGCTTGGAGCCTTCGATATTCAGAGTGATGGTATCCACATCGCCACCGAGGAACTGACCGGCTACGTCCAGACCTGCTTCGAACTTGTGACCACTGCGTGGAGTCACCTGAGCGTCGCGGCTGTCGTAAACATAAGTCAGACCGAGGGAGCTACGTACATAGTCGCCATCGAACTCCTGGAAGACAGAAGTCGGAGCCACATCATCTTCCACATCGATGCGGATTTTCTGCAGTCTGTACTCACCACGGACGTAGGATTTGCTGCTGAGAGGCTTGCGGAGGAAGACCGCACCACCGAAGTCGCGCTGGTCGTACTCGTCGGAAAGGTAGAGCTGGTCGCGGTAGAAGAGCTCACCACCGAGGGAGAGACGCTGACCGAGGAACCATGGCTCCACGAGAGAGATCTTGAAGTCACGACGCTCGGTACCAAGACGGAGGTTCATGCCGAAGCGCTGACCACCACCGGTGAAGCTCCATGGATCAGTGATATCGAAGTTGGTCTGCTCGAGGTTAATGTAACCTACGATGCTGTCGATGGAGCTGAACCCGAGACCGAACTGGACGGAGCCAGTCTTCTTCTCGTTTACCAGCACGTTGATGTCACGGTAGCCTCTCTGGCCACTTGGCTCACCTTCAGCGTAGACGTTGTTGAAGTAGTTCAGACCACGGAGACGCTTGCGAGTGGTTTCCAGGTCCACGGTGTTGAAGTTGTCACCCGGCTTGAGCGGGATCTCACGGCGGATCACCTTGTCTTTGGTCACGTTGTTACCTTCGATGGTCACGCGGCCTACTTTATAGCGTGAACCTTCGATCACGCGGTAAATGATGTTCACGCTGTTTGGACCAGCGTTGCGGATGTCCGGATTCACCTCGGCATCGGCATAACCACGGGAGCCGTAGTAGCTGCGGATGGTGGTGATGTCCTGGCGCATCTTCTTGGAAGAGTAGCTGTCACCAGCATTCAGGGTAAGTACCTTGCCCATTTCCTCAGCAGTGAAGACGCTCATCTTGCCGAAGCCCACGCTATTCACGGTGTAGCGGGCGCCTTCGTTGATAGTCATCACGAGATCCACGCGACCACCCTTGACTGGCACACGCTGGAAACCAGTGCTGCGCACGCGGAGGTAACCATTGTCACGGTAGAACTCGAGCACAGCCTCTTCGTCTTCAGCGAGCTGGTCCAGATCGATACGGCCGGACTTGGTAAGGAAGGAGAGGAGACCTTTTTCCTTGGTCTTCATCTGGTTCTCCAGCTTGTGGTCAGGGAACGCGTTGTTGCCCTCGAAGCGGATCTTGCGGACCTCGTTTTTGGAACCTTCCTGAATCACGAAAATCAAATCAGCATAACCGGCACGGTCAGTCTTCTGCAAGCGGTGGTCGATAGCCACCTCAGGATAGCCGTAGCCCTGGTAGTACTCCTGCAGGTTCTTGCGGGCTTCAAAGATCGCCGCGTCACTGAGTGGCACACCTACCTTGATCTTGGTAGCCTCAGCCATCTTCTCCTTGTCCTGGAGAGCCACGTTGCCTTCGAACCCTACACCGGCGAGACGAGGCTTGGTTTCCACCACGAAGGTTAGGCCTACGCCATTGCCTTGCTCTTCCGCCAGGATGCGCACGTCATCGATCAGGCCACTCTCTACGAGGGAGCGGATGTCATCATCCAGCTTTTCAGCACTGTATTTCTGGCCAGTCTTTACAGACATCATGTTACGCACGCGTGCTTCGTCCACATTCTTGGACCCAGCGTAACGGATAGAGATGGAGTTGATCGTCTTTCCGGAGAAGTCTTGCCCGTGCACCGTGCTGGCCAACATGCACAGAGCAAGCAAGCTACACACAGCGGCAGAGACCCAACGGGATGCCGTTTGATAGAAGTAATTCATTTTGTAAGGAATGGTGTTGTCTAACCAGCGCTTAAACGCCAAGCAGATAACAACCATTCCCACATCCCTCGTCAAGGGTCAAATAAGCCCCCACGAGACATGTTAGCCACTTGGAACCCTAGTGGGAAGGCGATTTCGTGACGGCCTTGTCACCAATGCAGCGTGCGATCAGCCCTTTCAGGGTCAAACCCTGCACCGAGATGGAGAAAATCACGATCACGTAGGTAGCTATCAGAATGATCTCACGCGCCACTCCGGCACTCTGCGGGATCGCCAGCGCCAGCGCCACGGAAATCCCTCCACGGATGCCGCCCCAGGTCAGGATCTTCTCCACTCCGGGCGTAAACTCCCGCCTACTACGCATCACGCTAACTGGTACAAGCACAGACATATAGCGAACAGCTAGAGTGATAGGAATCAGGATCACGCCCGCCAGCAGCGCCGCTCCGCTGAACTCCAGCAAGAAGATCTCCAGACCAATGATCAGGAAGAGCACCGCATTGAGCACCTCGTCAATGATCTCCCAGAAAGTATCCACGTACTTGCGGGTGCGCGTACTCATCGCCGTCTCACGGGCATGGTTGCCGATCATCAGACCAGCCACCACCATCGCCAGCGGACCGGAAATGTGCATCGCCATCGCCAGACGGTAACCCGCCGTCACCAGCGCCAGCGTGAGAAGCACCTCCACGTGGTAGTTATCGATGCTCTTGAGCATGTAGTAGGCAATGCCACCCAGCAGCGCTCCCAGCAGGATACCTCCGCCGGCCTCCATCGCGAAAAGCTTCACCACCTCCATCACCGGGCTGTCATGACTCTCCGCATGACCACCGACTCCCGCAAAGCCCAGCAGGGCCAGATAGACGACCACGCCTACGCCGTCATTGAAGAGAGATTCCCCGGTAATCTTGGTTTCCAGGGACTTAGGAGCCCCCGCTGTTTTCAAAATACCCAGTACGGCCACCGGATCCGTTGGTGCTATAAGCGAACCAAAAACAAGACACCAAATATACGGGATATCGATGCCTAATAGGCCGAACAAGAAATACGCGGCACTTCCCACCAGGAAGGTCGTCACCACCACACCCACACTCGCCATCACCGCCACCAGCTTCCGCTGCTTCTTCAGGTCCGTCATGTTCACATGCAGGGCACCGGCAAAGAGCAGGTAGCTCAGCATCCCCTCCATCAGAGTCTCATTAAAATCAATCAATCCCACGAAATGGTCCGCAAAATCATCCATGTAGCCCCACACCTGGCCGAGCAGCAAAAGCCCCAGGCTCAAGCCCAGAGATATCAACATAATACCAATCGTCGTCGGCAGTTTGATCCATCTATGATTTACATAGGCGAATAGACCAGCCAAACTCAGCAATACGGCAGCAATATCGAGTAACTCCATGCGATGGTAACATCCATAAAGCGGGACGATCTCCAACCAAAATCGCCTGAAAAATTTTCCGCTATGAAAAAACCAATTACCTTTAGCCCTCACTACATGGAAAGAGTCTGGGGCGGGCGCTCACTCGAGAGCACCTACGCCCGCAAGCTCCCCAAGGCAGATACACCCTACGGTGAGTCCTGGGAAATCTCCGACCGCCCGGAGGCGCAGTCCGTCGTGGACCACGGCCACTACGCAGGCAAATCCCTCCACGACCTCTGGCGCGACTACCGTGGCGAAATCTTCGGCGAAGACATTGAGGGCGAGCGCTTCCCGCTCCTCATCAAGATCCTCGACGCCCGCAGCGACCTCTCCATCCAGGTCCACCCACCGGCACAGATCGCCCCCGCCATGGGCGGCGAGCCAAAGACCGAGATGTGGTACATTGCCGATGCCGACCCGAACGCCAAGATCTACGTCGGCCTCAAAAAAGGCGTTACCAAGGAAAGCTTCGAGCAGGCACTCAAGGAAGGCAGATGCGAAGAAACCGTCCACGCCATCCACCCCAAGACCGGTGAATCCATCCACATTCCCTCCGGCCGCCTCCACGCCATCGGCTCCGGCCTCCTCATCTACGAGATCCAGCAGAACTCAGACACCACCTACCGCGTCTACGACTGGAACCGCCTCGGCCTGGACGGCAAACCGCGTGACCTTCACATCGAAGAATCCCTCGAGTGCATCGACTTCGAAGACTTCGAACCCACCATGGACACCCCGCAGGGCCACACCCTCGCCAAGTGTCCCTACTACCACGTCGAGAAACTCGCCCTCAGCGAAAGCGCCTCCGTCGGCAACCCCGACCCACTACGCTTCTCCATCATCACCATCGTCTCCGGCAAGCTCATGGACTCCGAAGGCCGCGCCTTCACCCCCGGCTCCTTCCTCCTCATGCCCAAAGGCGCCACTCCTCTAACAGCTACCAAAGACACCACCATCCTCCAGACCACGATTCCCGATTAAAAATCGGAATTACTGATCGGTGATGACTAATTACTGATCAGCATTCGCCCTCAGTCCTCACCCCGGCGGGGTGGTGGAAGCATTGCATCCCCTTACCTAGAACCGCCCTTACCTGTCATGCCTGAAACTCCTCCCTTAAAAAACGTCCATCAAGTCACCGAGGCGTTCGGTTACTTTCCGGTGTTTCATGATGCGGAGGTCATCAGCCTGTCATGCCACCGAGGCGCACCAGATACGGGAAGCCCGTCGATTGACTTCACCCTCCATGCTTGGGAAATGACTTCAGAGCTTACCGAGTCAGGCCACTATCAACTCGGTAAACACCACCTGATTACATTTCGCTTCCATGGAGTAGACCATGTAAAGCTAGATCATTGGAATTATCAAAACGTCCTCTTCGAGCTCATCATCCGTGAAATCGAAGAACCTAGCGACCACGCCTTGCTAACCGTTGATTTTTCATCCTCGTTCGGCTTGGAAGGCGGCTTCCGTGCCATAAGCGGAGAAATCATCTCTGTCACCCCGTGTGATGAAGACGGAGTAGCACTCAAATAGATTCTAACCCCTTCGAGGTCGAAGAAAATACGATTCCGCCTTCGCTATTCCCCTCGCCGGCCGCAAACTTGCTCCCCCTTGAAAGATCCCCCCGTCCCGGCATGTAGCCATCCAATCCGCTCGTGCGCCGACCGTTCTTGCAGTCACGCGCGATAACTGGAACACTGACGGTCACCCTGTGACTGTCTGGCTGCTGCTCTCATGAAATCGACCAAGCTCATCTTCGCCCTTGCTCTGCTCTCCTCTCATGCCTTTGCCGATGAGATCCCGCTCTTCGACGGCAAATCCCTCAAAGGGTGGAAAGGAGATACCACTTACTGGAAAGTAGAGGACGGCGCCATCACTGCCGAGTCTACCCCAGAGCACCCCTGTAGCAAAACCACCTACCTGCGCTACACAGGCAAACAATTTTCAGACTTCGAGCTCACTCTCTCCTTCCGCTTCCTGAGCAAGCAAGGCAACTCCGGCATCCAATACCGCAGCCAGGCTAGCAAGGACAGTTTCGCCATCAAAGGCTATCAGGCCGACCTAGAGACCGGCACCAACTACAGCGGCATCCTCTACGATCAGGACGGACGCGGCATCGTCGCCAAACGTGGCCAGAAGATGCGCATTTCGCCCGATGGTAAGAAACAGACCGAGCCCCTACCCTCTGGCGAACTGGCCCAGAAATCCATCAAGCCCGGCGAGTGGAACAGCTACAAGATCGTAGCCGATGGGAATAAACTCATGCATTTCATCAATGGCCACAAGACCGTGGAAGTCATCGATGAGGACAAGAAGCACAAGGACGCCAAGGGCTGGATCGCCCTGCAGCTCCATCAAGGCCCGGCCATGAAAGTCCAGTTCAAGGACCTCATGATGCTGGAGCTTGACCACGACAAGAACGACAAGCCGGAGACTATCACCACCCTGCCCGGATTCCAGACAGAGAAACTCTACACCGTTCCGAAGGAGCAAGGCTCCTGGGTCTCCATGACTTTCGATGACGCTGGTAACCTTTATGCCTGCGACCAACACGGCGCACTCTACAGGATTTTGTTAGAAAATGGTAAGGTTGTCAAAGTCGAGCAACTTGAATCCCCCGGCATGGCCCAGGGACTCTGCTGGGCCAATGGCTCCCTCTACATGGGCGTCTCCATGAAGAACCCCGGCGTCTACCGTCTTACCGATACTAACAAGGACGGCAAGTTCGACCAACAGGAGCTCCTCATCAAGCTCAAGTCCGGCGGCGAACACGGCCTGCACGCCATCGTCCAGTCACCTACTGGAGAACTTTACTACAGCGCGGGCAACCACACGCCACTCCCCGCTGGCGCCACCTCACCCAGCAATGGAAACTGGCAGGAAGACCACCTTCTCACTCGACTGTTAGACCCACGCGGCCACGCCACCCAGATCAAGGCACCAGGCGGCCACATCGTCCGATTCGGCGCTGATGGCTCAAACCCGGAAATCATCGCCACCGGATTCAGA
This sequence comes from Rubritalea squalenifaciens DSM 18772, assembly GCF_900141815.1. Taxonomy (NCBI): domain Bacteria; kingdom Pseudomonadati; phylum Verrucomicrobiota; class Verrucomicrobiia; order Verrucomicrobiales; family Rubritaleaceae; genus Rubritalea; species Rubritalea squalenifaciens. The sequence goes on along the minus strand of NZ_FQYR01000006.1, from coordinate 116,504 downwards.
AACGCCTACGACATCGCCTTCTCACCACAAGGTGAACTCTTCGCCTACGACTCTGACATGGAGTGGGATGCCGGCACGCCCTGGTACCGCCCCACCCGCGTCATGCACGTCACCAAGGGTGCTGAATACGGCTGGCGCACCGGCACCTCCAAGTGGCCGGCATACTTTGCCGACAGCCTCCCCGCGATGATCGACATCGGCCCCGGCAGCCCGACAGGTGTCCTCTTCGGCACCCAGGCTGACTTCCCGCAAAAGTACCGCGATGCCCTCTTCATTCTCGACTGGACCTTCGGCCGTATCTACGCCCTCCACCTCAGCCCGCAAGGCTCCAGCTACACCGCCACCAAGGAAGAATTCATCTCCGGCAAACCACTCCCCCTCACCGATGCCACCATCGGCCCGGATGGCGCCATATATTTTCTCACGGGTGGTCGCAGACTCGCCTCCAGCCTCTACCGCGTCAGCTACAAAGGTAAACTCTCTGAATCACCCAGCACACTCGAGCGCCCACCTCTGGCAGGCCTGACCGATACCCTCACCAAGTCTCCGAACCTCGACACTGTCTGGAAACACCTCGATCATCCCGACAGACGAGTCAGCTACCACGCCCGCCTCGCCCTCGAAGGTATTCCACTCAAGGACTGGATAGACCAATACAGAAGCGAAACCAATCCCTACAAAGTTATCCACGCCTCCATCGCTCTTGCCAGACTGGGCAAGAACGGAGAAACCTTGTTAGAAAAACTCAATACACTTCCCTTCGACGAGCTAGACCGTGAGAACAAGCTCGCTTACCTCAGAGCTCTTTCCCTCGCCTACATCCGCAACCAGCTCCCTGTCGACTCCCCTGCATCGATCAAGACAAGAATCTTGTTAGAAAAATCCTTTCCCACGGATGACTTCGCCAGCAACGTCGAACTCGCCCGCCAGCTCATCAAACTGCGCTCCACTGATGCCCTCAACAAAACCCTCACCCTGATGGAGACCTCGGTCAATGAAGCGCAGGACATCGACCAGAACCTCATCAAAGGAAACGACCGCTACGGCAAGGACTTTGAGAAGATGCTCGCCAACCAGCCCAACGCCAAAGGCATCCAGTTCGCCCTCATCCTGATGAGTGCCGAGCAGGGCTGGAACCCAGCCACCACCACCCGCTATTTCCAGTGGCTCTATGAAGCCGAACTGCGCGACGGCGGCGCAAGCTACAAAGGCTTCATCAAGAACATCCAGAAAGAAGCCCTCAAGCGCTTCAGCCCTGAGCTTCAACAAAGCATCGCCAAGCTCCCCAGGCCCAAGGCCAAAAAGGAACCCGTTTACGTGGCCAAAGGCCCCGGCCAGGCCTGGACCGTACAGACAGCCCTTGCCGCCAGCCAGGACCTCAGCAAAGCCAGCTATGAGAATGGCCGCAAGATGTTCCACGCCACCCTCTGCATCCGCTGCCACACCCACGGCAATGCCGGTGGAGACTCCGGCCCCAACCTCACCAATCTCTCCACCCGCTTTAGCAAGAAAGACATCCTCAAGGCCATTGTCGACCCCTCCGCGGAAGTCTCTGAGCAATACCACTTCCAGCAGATCAACCTCAAGGACGGCACCAGCCTCTTCGGCAAAGTCCTCTCCCGGGACGACAAACAAACCGTCATCGCCACCACCGCCTTCGACCTCCAGCAGACAACCACCATCGATTCCAGCAAGATCCAATCCGTAGCCCCATCCACCACCTCCCCCATGCCTCCAGCCCTCATCTATTCATTGAATCCCGATGAATTGCGCGACCTGATGAAATTCCTGACTACCGGCAAAGAGTGAGATTTCAAGACGACATCTCTCTCTGGCAACGCTCTGTGAATGGATTATTCCAAGCTCTCAACATACACATACTAACGAAATGAAACCTACTCATGCACTCCTTGCTCTCCTCCCGCTGATCTCTCCGCTCACCGCCGCTGAAGATCTCTGCGCCCAGCCATCACCAAAGGAAATGGCCGATGAACTCGGCATCAAACTGCCTCGCTCTCCTTGGCACGTCGCTAACATCTTCTGGACTCTCGAAGAAGACGTCAAAAATTTTGAATCCTTCTCCCAGACCATCACCGTGGACAGGGATGTCCCCGATACCTACAACCTCTATATCTCTCCAGTCGGCAACAGCAAGATCAACGGCCTGCAGTTCTACGGCGGCATCCAGACCAACGTCAACGGATGGGACAACAAGGAATCCCGCACCCGCGTCCACCGTGGTCACGGCGCCATCTTCTCCCGTTGGTCCCATGACCAGAAAACCCCCATCGGCCTGGAGCACGTCCAGACAGCCGACCCATCCTGTCTGGTAGAGAGTGCCGGCTATGAAGGCGAGTTCGCCAGCGTTCGCCGCCCGATCAAGTGGGGCAAAGGCACCTGGACCTACGAAGTGCGCAAGGCCGAGACTGACGAGCAAAAGAACACCTGGTTCGAGTGCCGCATCAAATCCCCGGACGGCACATGGACACCGGTCGGAAAACTCCGCTTCGAGGGAGACAGCTTCACCTTCAGCAAAAACCTCTCCGCTTTCGTCGAGGTCTACAGCACCGCCAAGATCCGCCGCTCTAACATCCCGAAAGTCAACGTCACCTTCGGCTGGCCTCAAATCAACGGCAAGCCCGCCAAGGTCAAGAAGAGCACCGCCTTTTACCCGAACAAGCCCCCACAGGCCTCGCCTGACTGCGCCAAGATCAGCGCCAAAGGCGAAAACACCCTCGTCGAAGTAGGCCCCATCTTCAAACGCGACCCCAAAACCCGCTCCCACAAGCTAGAACACACCGCCCCGAAAGCGGAGTAGGTTGATTCATTATTCATCAACATGCACGTCCAGGCCTAGCTTCTTGAGAAGCTGATTGTACTTCTCAGTTTCTCCAGAGGCAAAGCCTGCGCCTAGCACAGAAAATTCCTCCAACTTCAGATTATTCGTCAGCGTTAATGCTGATAAAATACGGCTACACTGCATACAGAATAATCGTGTCCCTTTAACTCGAATAGATCCTTCTCTGAGTTCAATAAAGTTTCTCTCTGGTAGAATATCATGCACTCCAAAAGCGTGCATCAGCATCTTCATATCACCCTGCTTGAGATAGGGACTCACTCTGGTAATTTCCTCTAACTTTTTAGCAAGCCCAAGATCCTTCACCGTAAGCTCAGACATCTCAACAGGATCTACAAGAAACTTGTCCCTAACTTCTTGAACAACTTCAACATCCTGCGAAAAGCCAAAAAGAGACGAGAGAACGAAAACTAATACCATTGATAGGAGCATTTTACTTCTCATAACGTCATGCTTATCACCACCAAAGCTGTTGAGAAAGTTCATACACAAAGAAACTTCCCGCTTCAGCAAGCCTTTCCGTAACTTCCGTGTATTCCGTGGTCAATAAAACCACCGCATGCTGGCCTCTATCCTCCACGGTGGAAGCTACAAACCACCGTGATTGAAGATACTCTTCTTGCCCACGCTGATCTTGGCTTTGACCAGGAATGCCAGACCGATGAAGATCATGAAGATGGACCAGAACTGACCCTCGGTGATTTCAATCCCGAAGTAGGAACGGTTCACAATTTCCGGTTCGCGGAAATTCTCCATAGAAATGCGGAAGATCGCGTAGAAAATGAAGAACAAGCCTGTGAGCACCCCGTGCGCCAGCTTGGGGAACTTCATCCGTACAGCGAAGAGAATCAGAAATAGCGCAAGCCCCTCAAGAGCCGCCTGGAACAACTGGGACGGATAACGCGGCTCGAGGTATTGCCCCACGGCCTCCTTCACCTTATCGCTCTCCCTGATTCCCTGCAGCAAAGCTTCGCGGTTCAGAGCGCCGGTCTCAGGCCCTATACCCTGTCCCATCTCATTATAGAACTTGGCATAAGTGCCACGAGGGTCAGCATCCACTGCGGCAAGCATCGCCTGACTCACACGCTCAGACTCAGGAGCCCCAGGCTCCCACATCGTTTCAGGAAACTTCATGGCCCAGGCAAAACCACGGTCAATACGCCCATAGAGCTCGCCATTGATAAAGTTAGCGATCCGCCCAAACATCAAGCCCAAGGGAGCCACCACGCAGAGAGCATCCCCCAGACCAGTCCAAGACACCTTCTTCATCCTCGAATACACGAGGGTAAAAATCATCAACCCCAGAATCCCCCCGTGACTTGCCATCCCGCCTTCCCAGACGCGGAAAATCATCGATGGATCCTCCATTAATTCAGCCCTCTGGTAGATCAGTACATTCCCGATTCTACCTCCGAGAAAGACACCAAAAAAGGCTGCGTAAGCGATGAAATCCCCAGCCTGATTCCCCGGGAGAACCCACAGTTTCTTATTCCCCAGCCACTTCAGCAGGTAATACCCCACGACAAAGGCCAGCAAGTACGCCAGTCCGTACCAACGCAGCTTGATGCTATCCGTAATGCTGAAAATCACCGGATCCAGATCGTGAATATAAGTCGCTAACACGCCCGCACCCTAGATCCCCCATCGCGTATGTAAAGTGGTATCTCGGGGCAGAAAGGGCCCTTTATTCGCCGCAACTCCCCCGACCAGCCAACTGGTTTAAGACCAAACCAGATGCTTCCCTTAGCGAGATTTGAAAAGAAGGGCTAGAGTACCCATCCCCAACACACTCACAAAGCCTTATATCAACCCAGTCAAGTCATGAGACTTCTCCACATCCTCGCCTTCACCCTGCTCGCGGCCTCTAGCGCCCTCGCAGAGCACTACAAACTCTTCGTCCTGACCGGCCAGTCAAACTCACTGGGAGTCACTAATTTTGGCGAAGCCGACCCCACCTCCGGATCCGACCCGGCAGATGATCACGTAAAATTCTACTGGCACAATGTCGCGAGCGCCACCACCTCTCTGGGGGACTCCGGCGGCGTCTTCACCAGCCTGCAGGACCAGCAGGGCGGCTACTATCCCGGCAGCGCCACCCACTGGGGACCTGAGATCGAATTCTCCCGTACTCTCTACCGCGCCGGCGTGCGCAATTTTGGCATTATCAAAGCCAGCCGTGGCGGAGGGGGAAACACCCTCTGGTCCAAGTCCGCCGGTGGCCACATGTACTCCCACGTCGTGGATACCGTGACCGCCGCCACTACTACCCTCACCAGCAATGGCGACACCTTTGAAATCGTCGGCCTGCTCTACGTGCAGGGCGAGAGTAACACCAGCACCGAAGCCAGCATCGCGGATACCCGCTTTACCGAGCTCATCACCAGCCTGCGCTCGGACCTCCCCAATGCGACCAACATGTACGGCGTGATCGGCGGAATCACCGCCGCAGGTTCCTCCAGAGACACCACCCGTGCCAAGCACGCCTCCCTCGCAGCCGGCGATGCCACCATCAGCTACATCGACAATCTCGACCTCGAGCTGGGCGGCGACAACCTCCATCTCACCAAAGCCGCCAAGATCCGCTCAGGGGAGCGTTTCGCCCAGGAATTCTTCGCCCAAAACATCGTTTCCCGCTGGTACGGCAAGCTCGCCTTTATCGGTGACTCGATCACTCAGGGAGGAGCCGGTCACTCCAGCTACCGCTATCAGATCTTCAAGAACTTGGCAGAGAAGTCGGTACCGAAAAATGCCACCACGGGTTACCAGTTCGTCGGCTCCGTCACCGGGGCTTATCAGAACAATCCCGGCTCCACGGCCGATCACAACGGCCAGAGCTTCGACAATATCCACGATGGTCACTGGGGCTGGCGCGCCTTCTGGGAAAACGCCCGCGTCCCCCTCCCATCGGGCCGCTACAATACCAACAACCTCGGCCAAGGCACCTTGCTCAACTGGACAGGCCAGAGCCTCACCTTTGAGACCAGCGATGCCCCTACTACCAAGGCTTATACCGGCACCACCTACACGCCGGACACCGCCTCCATCCTCATCGGCATCAACGACCTGGCAGGCGGCTCCTCGCCCACCCAGGTGAGGGATGACATCTCCCTGATGATCGACCAGCTGCAGGCAGCCAATCCAAACGTCAGCATCTTCCTCAACCACGTCCTCCACACCAACCAGGCCGCCTCACTCCAGACCAATGTGGACACCACCAACGGCCTCCTGCAGGCACTGGCGGACAGCAAGACTACTGCCACCTCATCCGTCTGGGTCTGCGATCCCTCCACCGGCTTCGACCCCGTCACCATGACGCATGATAACGTCCACCCCAACCTCACCGGTGAGATCTACGTGGCAGCTCGCATCGCCGCCCGTCTTGGCCTCACGGAAACACCAGAGAACGAAGCTGCTGACAACTCGCCACCTCACGAGGAAAAAGACTGCTCCACCTTCTCTAACAAATATGAGGGGAATGAGATCTACGACGGCAGCAACTACATCAACAGCTGGACCGAAGTCACCCCAGCCGACACAGCAGAAAGCCTCGTCGGTGATGGTACCGACCTCCGCCGTGACCACACCGGCTACACAGGAGGAGCCTGGCTGGAAGGCACGAACACCGGATGGTCTGCGAACAATGACAGCAACTGGACGCTGGAGATCCGCATGAAGGTCACCTCCGCCGCCAATGGGATCGCTCTCTGGTTAGGCACTGGCAATGATATCGCCATGCCCGTCATTTACGATGACCGCACCACCTCTTTCTCCACCCGTTATGATGTAGCCCACACGAACAACGACGGAGCCTACCACACCTTCCGTGTGGCCAATGACGCTAACAACAACGTCTATCACCTCTGGCGCGACGGCGTACGCCTTACACCTGTAGCCGGCGTCAGCTATGACTCCACCAGCAACGACGAGAGACTCATCATCGGAGACACCACCAGCGGAAGCTTGGGAGACAACTACAACGTAGACATCGACTACATCTGCTACGACCAGACCGGAGCCTACCTGCCCATCCATGCCGATACAGATGGCGACGGCATTTCCGATTCATGGGAATACCAGTACTACGGAGACATCCTCAGTGCTGACGCCAGTGCAGATGAAGACAAGGACGACAAAACCACCCTGCAGGAATTCCTCGCCAACACCGATCCGATGGACAACAGCTCCCGCCTTCATCCTGACACCTTCTCTTGGGACCAGAGCGGAAATTTCTCCACCAGCGTCTATTCCTCATCCATACGCCTGTACTCACTCTACACCTCCACCGATCTCGGCAAGAGCGATCCCTGGACACTCGTAGACGGCCCGAAGCAAGGTAACGACACCTTCCTCATCCTACAAGACACCACCTCCGGGAACTCCGCCACCCAGCGCTTCTACCGAATCGAGGCCTCACTCCCCTAACAGATCACCCAGCACAATAATGCACCAAAAAGGCGGGCCGCACTGGCCCGCCTTTTTTATAGATCCGTCTCTGAAACTATCTGCATACTTGAGTGAGAAAACAGCCCCCAATCTCAGCCCACACGCTTGCGAACTGAACACTGGGAACTTTCCACTCCGCCCGCCAGGGCGGCTACAAATATTCCGTGAGAGCACTCACTGCCTTCTCATCAAGCGCTTTCACCACAGCCTTGGAAAGCTTCACCATCTCCAGGTAATCGTGCAAATTGATCATCGCATTATGGGAATGGATGTAGCGGGCCGGGGTTCCTAAAACGATGCTCGGAATCCCTTCGTTGGCGATATTGAAGGATCCCGCATCGGTTCCACCGCTGCTTCTGACCGTGACCTGATACTGGATGCCGTTTTCCTCTGCCACTTTACAGACGAAGTCCACCAGACGTGGATTCATGATCGCACTCGGGTCTTGCAGACGGATCTGCACCCCACCACCAAGCGCCCCCTGGCACTCACTCTTCGGGAAGCCCGGCGTATCATCCGCAGGCGGGCCTTCCAGCACGATGGCCACATCCGGCTTCACTTTATGAGCAGCGGCTTTGGCTCCACGCAGACCTACTTCCTCCTGTACCGTACCGGCAGCGATGAGCGTATTCGGGTGACCCTCCGCCACGATTTCCTGCGCCGCCTGGATCGCACAGGCCATGCCCACGCGGTTGTCAAAGGCCTTGGCCAGGTAGTGGCCATGCTTCTTCATCTCGGTAAACTCGCTCACGGGAGCGATCGGATCGCCCAGCTTGATCTTGAATTCATCCTCCACCTCGGCACGGCTCTCTGCTCCGATATCGATGAACAACGCACTCACGTCCAGCACCTTGGTGCGCTCGGACTCTGGCAGGAAATGCGGTGGCTTGCTGGAGATCACCCCGAGGATCTTCTCCCCGTCGCGATTCAGTACCTCCACACGCTGGCTCAGCAGGGTGTGGGACCACCAGCCACCGACGGGAACAAATTTAATAAAGCCATCCGGAGTAATATTCTGCACGCGGAAGCCAATCTCATCCATGTGACCCGCCAGCAATACGCGCGGGCCGCTACCGCTCTCGAAATACACTCCGCCCATTTTATCCGTACTCAGTTCCCCGCGCACATCCTCGAGTTCATTGACGAAAATCGCCCTGACTTCATCCTCATAGCCCGGTACACTGTGGGCTTCAGTCAGGTCCTTCAAAAGTGATACTGCCTTATCTTTCACGAAAAAAGACTACCCACCCGCAGCCAGTTATGTAAACCAAGAACCAGCAAGTGCTCCCCGAGCACTGCAAATAGTTTTTTATATCTCTATCACACTCCACTTCTTTGTTCAGTCATGGCCCAAGTCACCGACCTCCACGTAACCCAGAACATCCCGCTTCCGGCCCCGGCGCTACTCCTCAATGAGATAGCCCGCAGCCCTGAGCAGGCTGAGTTCATGGCACAGTCCCGCGAAATCATCCGTAACATCCTCAACGGCACCGACCCACGCTTCCTTCTCATCGTCGGCCCTTGCTCCATCCACGATACCAAGGCTGGAATCGAATACGCCCAGAAGCTCGCGAAGCTCGCCGAGGAGGTGAAGGACAAAGTCTACATCGTCATGCGCGTGTACTTCGAGAAGCCGCGTACCACCGTTGGCTGGAAAGGTCTCATCATGGATCCTAAGCTCGACGGCTCAGATAACATCCCGGAAGGTCTTCGCCAGGCGCGCACCTTCCTGCGCCAAGTCATCGACTGCGGCCTGCCGACAGCCACCGAGCTGCTCGACCCGATCACCCCGCAGTACATCGCGGACCTCATTTCCTGGTCAGCCATCGGCGCCCGCACCACCGAGTCCCAGACCCACCGCCAGATGGCATCCGGTCTCTCCATGCCACTCGGCTTCAAGAACACCACTACCGGTGACCTCATCGCCGCCGTCAATGCCATCAAGGCAGCTGGCAAGCCACAGACTTTCCTCGGCGTCTCCGAGCAAGGTGTCGCCTCCGCCGTCACCACCTCCGGCAACCCGGATTGCCACATCATTCTCCGCGGTGGAGACAAGGGGCCGAACTACGGTGCTGATGACGTAGCCACAGCCATCGAATACCTCACTGGCAATGGCGCTTCCGATGCGATCATGATTGACGCTTCCCACGCCAACTGCAGCAAGGACGACAAGAAGATGCCTGCCGTCTATCAGGAAATCGTCCGCCAGCGTGCCGCCGGCAACACCAAGATCATCGGCGCCATGCTCGAGTCCCACCTCGTCGCCGGCAACCAGTCATTCCCGCAACCACTCGAGGATCTCACCTACGGCCAGTCCATCACCGACAAGTGCATCGACTGGGCCACCACCGAGACCCTCGTCCGCGAAACCGCCGACAAGCTCTAGGCTGTTAGCACAAACAATCACCAACCCTGGAAGCGCATGCCCCCGCATGCGCTTTTTTGTTTCATCACGCCATCTATGAACTAACTGGCACGAATAGAAACAGGGAAAACCCAAACTCACGAAACATGAAATCACCCTACTCACCCCGGAGGGGTGATAGAAAGCAGCGCAAAGTCTGCTTCATCCTAAGCAAATGCTACCCTGGGTAAACGGTTACTCCCAACACACCCCCCCAGAGGGTGATGGATAGCGCGGGGTTAAGCAACCAAGAGGAGAGCCACCCTGAGTAATCGGCCGCACGACAGACCACCCCGGAGGGGTGATAGAAGGTAGCGCGGGGTTAAGCGCTGCGAAGCGTGCGTACCCCAGGATAGGTCCTTTTTTATAAAAACCACCCCGAAGGGGTGATGGATAGCGCGGGGTTAAGCATCCAAGGGGAGCGCCACCCTGAGTGATCGGCCGCACGACAGACCACCCCGGAGGGGTGATAGAAGGTAGCGCGGGGTTAAGCAACCAAGAGGAGAGCCACCCTGAGTGATCGGCCGCACGACAGACTACCCCGGAGGGGTGATAGAAGGTAGCGCGGGGTTAAGCAACCAAGAGGAGAGCCACCCTGAGTGATCGGCCGCACGACAGACTACCCCGGAGGGGTGATAGAAGGTAGCGCGGGGTTAAGCGCTGCGAAGCAAGCGTACCCCGGGATAGGTTCTTCTATATGAAAACCACCCCGGAGGGGTGGCAGAAGCGTTTTTACTCCAAATACTTCGGATCATACTTCACTCCCGCTTTCTCCAACATCATCCGATACTCCTCCATAAAACTCCGCTCCCGGTGATGCTCCTCCTGCCGACAAATATACTGCTTTACCTCCTCCAAAGCTATCGGACCCACCGAAAATGCTCCATAACCTTCCTGCCAGGCAAAGGGCTCCATAGATCGCCGTGATTTCATCCACTTTGAACTCTCCCTCTTCAGATCTCTTACGATATTAGCCACACTCTGGCTCGTACCCATCCCCAGCAAAATATGTACGTGATCCGCCACCCCTCCCACAGCAAGAGGAAGCGATCCGCCCCCCTTGGCACAACCACCAATGTAGGCATGGAAGTCTACAATCAAATCTTGCGTGATCCACGGCACCCTCTCTTTTGTCCCAAAAACCAGGTGAACATGCAGAGACGAATGAGTAGAGGACATAATACACTGTTAGACTCTCCCGTTGCGTGATTCCAGCATAATTCTCAGAACACCCTTCTGCCACCCCTCCGGGGTGGTGAGGAAAGGGGGGATCTATTTCCGGGGTACGCTCGCTGCGCTGCGCTTAACCCCGCGCTACCTTCTATCACCCCTCCGGGGTGTCTTCTGACTCCACACCCTTTTTGCTAGACCCGTCACAACGCCTGGATCTAGCATGTGCTGTCGTTTAACACCATGCAAGCCGCCACCCAAAAAACCAAAACCATCAGATACTGGGAACGCAGGCGCATCCTCTGGAACACTCTCCTCGTTCCTCCATCACTATTAGCCTACAAGGTGACAATCGACTTAAAGTCCTACTACGGAACACAATCCACCTTCGGCTGGCCCATGGTCCTCTGGCTCTTCTTCGTATACGCCATCGCTGCCAACATCTGCTACACCTTCGCCTATGTAGCAGAGTTCTGGGTCCTGGAAACCAAATGGGAACATTTCTACCACATACGCGGTCGCAAAATCTTATTTGTGCTCGGCACGCTGCTCGGCATGGCTCTCGCCTTCGCTGGAGGTATAGCCATTGCTCACGTCCAATACCCCATCTAACATAAATGCGATTCTATGAAAAAAATCCTACCACTCCTCCCCTTCTACCTACTTCTACTCTCCTGCAAAGAAGACAAACTCCCCACCGTCACCGTCTACGATGAAGTATCTTCATTTGCTGAAGCCGAAACCAAAACAATCACTGGAGCCAAACTCGTCTTACTAAAGGATATCGAGCCCTACTCGACAGTGAAAGTTGTATCCATAAAACAAGGCAATACCTCTGAACTTTCATCCTTTAGTTTAGCAGAAAAAGACGACAACGAAAAAGCCATCAGTCTCAGATTTCACCCCAATTGGGGAAACAAGAATACATGGTCAGTGCGTTACAGATCCCCCAGTTCAAGCACCCCCATATATAGCGAAGAACTCAAAACCGGATTCCGAGCCAGCTACGCCAATCGCAGCCGCTACGGCAGACTCCGAGAAAAAAAGGAAGTGCTCGATGCCTTTATGATTCTCCCTGAGAACACATTTTATGACGCCCAGCAAATCGACAAATACTTTATATGCCGCGGCATAGAATCCTTTAAAGAATTCTCCAAAACCCTTCCTGAAGCCAAGTTCATCCTACTAACACTCGAATAATCCTCGCACACTCACAATAACACCCGCCTCCGACTTCTGATAACACAAACCTCCGGCCATCCGCACCAAGTATGCCTGGACTCCGCATATTTAGCCTCTTCGCCCCCTTAGCGCTGGCCAGTCACCTGAGCGCCCAGGATGCCATCGTCTATCATGGCGCAATCTATCATAAAGACGCCCAAGCCAAGCTAGGCCGCGATGCCCAGGTTCTCATCCAACTCAAAGAGGCCGATACCTGGGACGAGGTGATCAAACTCGTCCAGAGTGACAAGCTCCTACATATCGCCCCGACAAACATTTCCGTTCTTTCTCCCAGTGGCAAACAGATCCCGATCACTACGCTAGATAGCCGGACTGGCATCAACCTTCTCCATCAGATCAAGAACAAGGAGGACGGCCCCATCAAAGACGCCGTCCACCTCAAACTACGTGAAGAGCCAGAGAAGAAGATTTCCTTTACGCAGGGCAAACCCAAGCACGCCCTCATCTCCATCCATAGAAAAATTAAGGCGAGTGTGGTCATCCAATACCTTGAGCAACTCCACCAACAAAAGGTCGCCTATCTTCCTATCGATCCACTTTAACCCCCTTAAGCCATGTCATTACATCCAGCCATTTTAGGGACACTTCTGGTAGTAGCCATGTTTGTCTGCTCTTTGATCGGAGTCGTCGTCGTGATTTCCGGCAGAAAAGACAAGAAGACCAGGCTCTAAGAACTGGAAGGGGGACGACTACACGATCACCCTCAATAATTCGAACACCCCGCCGCTGTCATTGTCTCATTCTTTATGCGTACTTTCTTAGTCATCCTACTCTCACTGACCCTACCTGCCATAGCTGACGAGCGGCCAAACAACATGGTTCGGGCGGAACTCAAGGCACAGCTCGTCGCTCTTGAGCTCGAGGTGAACCAGCTTCTCGCCAATGGCCTGGATCAGAATCACCCACGGGTGCGCACCCTCAACCAACGAGTCGGCGAACTGAAACAAAGCATCGTCGCACTCAAGCCCCCTGTGGAGGAGACGCTACTCTTTCTCCAAGGCACCACCGCCATCTCCCTCACCAGCAAGGAACCCGTAGAACTGCAGGAGCTACTCAAGCAGGGCTGGCGCATCCGCTCAGTCACACCAGCCGGTGAGAGCAAAGCCTATCTCTGGCTGCAGAAATAAAAAATAGGCAGGGCGGCCCATACCCAACAGACCGCCCTGCACTCCGCATTCAAACAAATCTTTCCTAGAGCAGGATTCCTCCTGACTCATCCTCAATCGTCTGGCATAACCAGCCGACCACTTCCCACATTACACACATCACGACACATAGCTGCTCCCGCAACTAATTCATGTTGCTGTGCGTAAGAAATACTCTCACACATCACGCTACATATCCCGTCAAAGCACTTCACATCTCAACCCAGCGTGAGCACTACTTGACACCCACCTCAAAAAACCCGAGACTCCCTCTCAGACAGGGGAGCCGACGAGGCTGAGAACGCGCACCACCGCACGTGACCCTTCGAACCTGATACGGTTAGCACCGCCGAAGGGAGTCGCATTTCACCAAACAAAAGAAATCCGTCCACCCGTCCGCACCCGCTGCCGACGGGTTTTTTCTTTCTCTCAAGCGGAGGAAGAAATAGAGTGAGCGCTTCCCGAAAGCGCACCGAAAATAGAATTCAATCCGAATGAGTAAAGACAACAGCAATGGATTTTTGATCATCGCCATACTCGGCGTAGGAGTTCTCGTCACCGGCGTCACCGCCATCGGCGGAGCCTTCTATTGCTTTGATGCCGGATTTGAGTCGTCCCCCACCGGTGCTGGTCTCTGCCTCATTGCTGCCGCCATCTCCTTCGTCGGCGGACTCATCGTATTCGAAAAATTAACCAGATAGCCCCCCTCACCCAATCGTCACTCTCAAAACGACCCGTCCCTATTAACAATTAACCAATAACTTTTAACCAATCATGTCCCACCACAACGACAACGAAATCACCCCGGACAACGCGCACCAGCGCTCCGACTACACCGGCAACTTCATCGAGAACATCGACAACTCTGACGAGATCGCTGCCATTGAGAACGACCCGACTATCTTCCCGAACTCCACCCGTATCTATGTGGAGGGACAGATCCACAAGGACGTGCGCGTGCCAATGCGTGAGATCCGCCTTTCCGATACCGAGCACCCGAACGGCCGCGTCGAGCCGAACGCCCCGATCCGCGTATACGATTGCTCCGGCCCATGGGGCGACCCGTCCTTCGAGGGCGATGTCACCCAGGGTCTCCCGGCGCTACGCCGCGACTGGATCCTCGGCCGCGAAGACGTGGAGGAATACGAAGGCCGCGAGGTCAAGCCAGTGGACAACGGCTACCTTTCCGAAAAGCACGCCGAGAAGTACAACGAAGGCAAGGCAGCCAAGAACAAGCTCAAGGAATACCCGGGCCTCAAGCGCAAGCCTCTCCGCGCCTCCGCCGGTCATCCCGTCACCCAGAAGTGGTACGCCGACCAGGGAATCATCACGCCGGAGATGGAATACATCGCCATCCGTGAGAACATGGGCCGCGTCGAGGAATTCAAAACCATCCACGACCGCTACCCGACTCTCGACGAACTCCCGGAAGACGCTTCTGACACCATCAAAGCCTTCGTCGCCAGCAAGAACTCCACCCCGGAAGGCTACGAAATGCCACGCCCGTCCGAGATCGATCCGTTCAAGCAGGTCTCCCGCAATGTGATGAACCACCAGCACCCGGGCCAGACCTACGGCGCTGAGATTCCCAAGCTCATCACCGCAGAGTTCGTCCGCTCCGAGGTCGCCCGTGGCCGCGCCATTATCCCGGCCAACATCAACCACCCGGAAAACGAGCCAATGATCATCGGCCGTAACTTCCTCGTGAAGATCAACGCCAACATCGGCAACTCCGCAGTCGCCTCCACCATCGATGAAGAAGTGGAAAAGATGCGCTGGGCCACCAAATGGGGTGCAGACACCGTGATGGACCTTTCCACCGGCAAGAACATCCACGCCACCCGCGAGTGGATCCTCCGCAACTCCCCGGTCCCGATCGGTACCGTGCCTATCTATCAGGCGCTGGAAAAAGTGAACGGCCGCATCGAAGACCTCACTTGGGAACTCTATCGCGACACCCTCATCGAACAAGCCGAGCAAGGTGTGGACTACTTCACCATCCACGCCGCCGTACTCAAGCGCTTCGTGCCGCACACCGCACGCCGCATGACCGGCATCGTATCTCGCGGTGGATCCATCATGGCCAAGTGGGCACTACACCACAATGCAGAGAACTTCCTCTACACCCACTGGGATGAAATCTGCGACATCTGCGCCGCCTATGACGTTTCCTTCTCCATCGGTGACGGTCTCCGCCCTGGCTCCATCGCGGATGCCAACGACTATGCCCAGCTCGCCGAACTCGAGGTGCAGGGTGAGCTCACCCTCCGCGCCTGGGCAAAAGGTTGCCAGGTCATGAACGAAGGTCCCGGCCACGTGCCGATGCAGCTCATCCAGGAAAACATGGAGAAGCAGATCGAGTGGTGCCACGAAGCTCCTTTCTACACCCTCGGCCCACTCACCACAGACATCGCACCGGGCTACGACCACATCACATCCGGCATCGGTGCCGCAAACATCGGCTGGTACGGCTGCGCGATGCTCTGCTACGTGACTCCTAAGGAGCACCTCGGCCTACCTAACAGGGACGACGTTCGCGAAGGCGTGATCACCTACAAGATCGCCGCCCACGCTGCCGACCTTGCCAAAGGTCACCCGGCTGCCCAGGAGCGCGACAACGCCATCTCCAAGGCCCGCTTCGAGTTCCGCTGGCGCGACCAGTTCGCCCTTGGCCTCGACCCGGCCAGAGCCATCGCCTTCCACGACGAGACACTCCCTGCCGAAGGCGCCAAGACCGCTCACTTCTGCTCCATGTGCGGACCGACCTTCTGCTCCATGAAGATCACCGCAGACGTCCGCAAGTACGCCGAGGAAAACGGTTTCACCGAGCAAGCTCTCGCTGAACAAGCTGGCGTCTAGCAACCAAATCACCAATACTTCATGCCCGCCCCACTCCTCATCATTATCGGCGGCCCGAATGGGGCGGGCAAAACCACCTTCGCCCGTGAGTACCTAACTCACGAAATGAAGGGACTGCGCTTCCTCAATACCGATGAAATCGCACGGGGCCTCTCCCCCTTTGATGTGGATGCCGTCGCCATCAAAGCAGGCCGAACTTTCATTCAAGAGGTCAAATCAGAGATCAAACAAGGCAATAGCCTAGCCATCGAGTCCACTCTCAGCGGCAAAACCCATGCCCAACTGATCGCGCGCGCCAAGAAAGCCGGATATAGGACAAGACTCCATTTCGTCTGGATCCCATCTATCCAGCTATCCAAGCAGCGTGTTGCCCAACGCAAGAAATTAGGAGGACACGATGTTCCCCTGAAAGATATTGAGCGTCGTTTCCCTAGGGTGATGCAAAACCTGACAAGTACCTACCTACCACTGGCAGATGAATGGACGATCTGGAATGGAGCTATCACTCCACCAAAAGTATTGGCAAACCATGATTCCCACACTATCCTGTCTGTAACAGAGTTCCTTGCAGAATGATCAACGTACGCAAAATCACCCTCAAAGGTATTCCCGAGAGCGAGATGGATGAGCAGACCAAGCTTGCCAATCGCGCGATGAAGCGTGCAGCCCGCAAGCTACGCGAAGATTACCGCCGCAAGGGCCTGCCACTCATTGTCGCGGACAAGGACGGCAAGATCATCCGCAAGCCGGCCTAACAACCACATTACAAGCTTTCCCCAAAAGCCCGCTCACTCCGAGCGGGCTTTTTATTTTTCTAAACAAGGCCCTCACAATGAGATCGACTAAGCACCCTCCGCAATCAATACTTCGGATGGTCCCGGACGCGGGACTTGCCCGCCGCTTGCCGGGAAGAAACTATGAACAAGACCTTCATCCGCGATGTGAGCACGGACGACCTCGAGAAACTCCTCCGCATCGAACAGGCGTGCTTTGAAACCGACCGCCTCAGCAGACGTTCCTTCCAACGCTGGATCACAGGCACCAACTCCATCCTCCGGGTGATTGAGCGCGACGGGCAGCTTGTCGGCTATGCACTGGTTCTGCTCCACCGAGGCACCCGCCTAGCCCGACTCTACTCCATCGCCATCAGCCATCCGGCCCGCGGGCAAGGCCTCGGCAAGAAGCTGCTGCAGGACGTCGAGGAAGCCGCCGCTAAACAGGACCGCTTCTTCATGCGCCTAGAGGTCAGCGATAACAACCAAGCCGCGCGTCAGCTCTACCAGTCCACAGGTTACGCCCCCTTTGAGGAAATCCACGACTACTACGAGGACCACAGTGATGCCGTGAGGATGCAGAAGCGCATCCGCCATCCCGACCTAGAGCACATTCCAAATCGTGTTCCTTGGTACCAGCAGACCACCGACTTCACCTGCGGCCCCGCCGCCCTCATGATGGCTATGGCCAGCATCCGGCCGGACATCGGCTTCACCCAGGAGCTTGAGCTAGACCTCTGGCGTGAGGCTACCACTATCTACATGACCTCTGGCCATGGTGGCTGCCACCCGCTAGGCCTCGCCCTTGCAGCCCACCGCCGCCACTATCACCCCAGAGTCCTGCTTAGCCACAAGTGCCCACTCTTCCTGGATGGCGTTCGTAGTGAACACAAAAAGGACATCATGCAGACCGTACACCATCATTTCCTCCAACAGGCGAAAGACAAGGACATCCCCATCCACTACCAACGCATCACCAACGCCAGCCTCGAGCAACACCTTCAGGCTGGAGCCGCCATCTGCATCCTCATCAGCAGCTATCGCCTCAACGGGGACAAAGCCCCTCACTGGGTCGTGATCACAGCCTCCGATTCACTCTGCTTCTACCTGCACGACCCTGATGTAGAAAAACTCACCCGCAGCCCCCTCGACTGCCAGTACATCCCCGTGGCCAAAAACGAATTCGCCAAGATGATCAACTACGGCAGCAAACGCTTCCACTCCGCAGTCATCCTGGAACCTCAAAAATAAGCCCGCACCTCCCAAGCGGGCTTGCTTTCATGACCTGAAATCCTCTGGCCTTATCTTCAGACCAGCATCATTGTTTATGACAGGCATGGCAACATGCCACACTCAAACATTTCACGCACTACTCATGAAGAAAACACGCAATTGCTCTCTATTGATTCCTCTTGCCAGCGCAGCTCTGTGCCTATCGGCAAGCGCAGGCGACCCAGCCAAAGACGTCTACCCGAAGCCTCAGAAGGTGAACCACCTCGGCAAAGCCGAAACCACCGCCGACATGCTCTCCGCTGACGCCAAGAAATTCCCCGCACTCGCCAGCGCACTCCAGTCGCGCAAGATCGAGCCCAAGGGATCTTTCGCCATCACCACCACACAAGGTGAGGCAGCGAAAGCCATCCTGCAAAAGGCCTCCGTCAACGATATCCCCGGCGCCTATGTCCTCGAAGTCTCTGAGACTGGCATCAAGATCGCCGCCACGGACGAAACTGGCATTTTCTACGCCACACAGACACTCGCCCAGATGATCGAAACCGACGGCAAGCTCACACATTGCTTAGTCGCCGACTGGCCGGACATGCCTTTCCGCGGGTCCATCGAAGGCTTCTACGGCAAACCCTGGGAACACCAGCGCCGCCTCAGCCAGATCCAGTTCTATGGCAAGTACAAGATGAACGCCTACATCTACGGACCGAAAGACGATCCCTACTCTGGCTTCAACTCCCACCACTGGCGTGACGAATACCCTGCCGAGCAGGCTAAGCAGATCACCGAACTCGTAGCAGCCGCCAAGCAGAGCCACGTCAACTTCATCTGGGCTCTTCATCCCGGTTCCTCCATCCGCTGGGATGACAAGGATGGAGACGGCACCCCGGATGACATCCTCGTGTCCATTAAGAAGCTCGAGGCCATGTATGATCTGGGTGTCAGATCCTTTGCCGTCTTCTTTGATGACATCGGCGGAGAAGGAGCCAAGGCAGAAATGCAGGCCAAGATGCTCAACCAGATCAACCGTGACTTCATCAAGAAAAAGAAGGACGTCACCCCACTACTCATGTGCCCGACTGACTACGCAGGTGGCCACGGCAGTGAGTACAAGAAAAGCCTCGGCGCAGCCCTGGATAAAGACATTGATATCATGTGGACCGGCCCCGGCATCTGCTCGGACATCCCATCCCGCGTCGTTCAAGAAGTCTCCCAGCACTGGCAGCGCAAGCCCTTCATCTGGTGGAACTGGCCAGTCAATGACTACTGCCGCTACAATCTCCTGTTAGGCCGAACCTACGGACTGGACAAAGCGAACAAAGGTAAACTCTCAGGCTTCGCTTCCAACCCGATGGACAAACCGGAGGCCTCCAAGATCGGTCTCTTCAGCATCGCCGACTGGGCGTGGAACGTAGACGCCTTCGAATCAGAAAACTCCTGGCGCGCCTCATTCCCGCGCCTCTACCCCGGCCTCGCCAAGCCGATGTTCCTCTTCGCCCAGCACAACTCGGACCAAGGCCCGAATGGCCATGGCTACCGCCGCGAGGAATCCGTAGACATGAAGCCCGTCGTGGACAACGCACTGGAGAAGTACCGTGAGACCAAATCCCTTCCACAGGAAGAAGCCGAGGTACTCATGAAGGAGTTCCGCGACATCACGGCCGCGGCCCAAGAAATCAGCAGCAAGCTCCCAGAGAGCGATCCCGCACTCTGGCATGAGATCGAGTACTGGGTGAAATCCTTCGAACAGCTCGGCGAGGCAGGGCAGGCCGCCATCACTCTGGCTACAGGCAAGGCTGGCAACGGCGAGGCCCATATGAAGCTCTTCTCCGCCATCGCCACAGCCAAGGCACGCCAGCAGGAATTCTCAGACGCGCAGAAGAAGCGCCACTTCGAAGAAACATTCCCGAGTGACAAGAAATGGGCCAAAGGCTGCAAGGTGGCCACTCTCGTGCTCACCCCCTTTGTGGACGAAATCTTCAAGACCGAGTGGGACAAAGCCTACAAGCTCCTCGGTGGCAAGAGCACCACTACCAGCGCCATCTACAAGGCATTCTCGAACGCCAAGGGTCTGGACAACATCCAGGCTGAGCGCAGCGGCAAGTACGTCAACCTCACCCGCATTCTTGAAGTCGTGAAGCTCGAGCCACAGCAGCACATCGGCCTCGCCCTGCCAGAGGGCATCTTCGCCACCTACATCCACATCAAGCTGGATAACGAAAAGGCTGCCGAGGCATGCAACATCGAAGTCTCCACCGACGGCTCCAACTGGAAACCCTTCAACGCCAGAAAAGGCAAAGGAGAGATCCAGAATCCAGTAAACGTGAATCATAAGATCCGCTTCTTCCGACTCGTCAACACCTCACAGGAGACCGCCGAGTTCCGCATCAACCAGCTCAAGTTCGACATCCCGGAAGACGCCAAGGAAAACTCCCTGGCAGCCACTGAGGACGGAAACCCCGCCACCTACTTCACCATGGAGAATGAGCAGACCTTCACTGGCCCCGATAAAGCCACCAAAGCCTTTTTCATCACGGACGCACCCAAGGAAGCTATCAAACAAGACGGTAACAAGCTGACCATCTCCCCAGCCGCGGGCAGCAAGGCACACGTCTTCGAGATCATCTGGCGCTAAGTCGACTTCATCCCCTCTTTCCTCAGCCGTACCCTGCTCAAGGGTGCGGTTTTTTTGTGCCGAGAAGTTCGTTTGCGAACAAGTATCCATGTTTTTTTAAAAGCACTGATTCCTTTTCGGAATCACTCATTCATAGGAATTTAGAATTCTATTCATACTCGCGCCGAGTGCTCCGATGACTGCGCAGCAGTTTTTCGGCGCCAGAACACAAAAAACACTCTTCACCATGAAACTCCAAAACCCACGACTCGTCGCAGCCGTCTGCCTCAGCTTGCAACTCAGCGGCTCGGCATTGGAAAGCCCGCTCATGGGCATATCCTCACCTGCAGGCCCCGCAGCCATTGCCCTTTCCTGGGAAGACATGTCCACCAGCGAGACTGGATTTGAAATCGAACGCCACGGCGGAGACAACAGCTGGGCACTCGTAGCCACCGTCCCCGCAAACTCCACCCATTACTACGATCGCGGCCTTAGTGAGCAATCCACCTACAGCTACCGTGTCCGCGCCATTGATTCTGGAAGCAGCTCAGCCTGGCACGATCTTGGCAGCGCCACCACGACCCTGAAAATGAATATCATTTTCTTCCTAGCCGATGACATGGGCTACAAGGATATCGCCGCACTCCGCAACCCATCTATTGATGGACCAAGTATCTACGAAACCCCTGCACTGGACCAGCTGGTAAGCGATGGAGTCAGCATTGATAACGCCTACTGCTCCGGTCCTCGCTGCGTGGTCGCCCGCCGCTCCATTCTCACCGGAAAATATGACTGGCGCCCGGAAGCCGTGCCAAACAACGATTTCTACATCGATCACGATGGTGATCCGATCGGCGGCGGCATCTACGCAGGCGGCACCACGGTCTCTGGCTCCCAATCAGGTGCCGGAGTCACCATCCCGGACAACGAAACCTATGGCGAGGCCCTCCAGTCCGCTGGCTACCGTACCTGCTACATCGGCAAATACCACCTGGGGGAATCCCCCTCTCTTGTGGCTGTCCCGGGCTACACCTTTGGCGACCAGCCCGCCCGCGGCCCACGCCAGCAAGGCTTTGATGTTTCCATAGCTTCAGGCCACGCCGGAGCTCCACCAGCATCCTACTTCTCTGTAGAAAACCAGCACGCCACAGGCTCCTACACCTTTGAGCTGCCAGACCTCGATGACACCAGCTGGGGAACCTCCGCACCAATCGCCGGAGAATACATCACTGACCGACTTACCCAGAAAGCCATCGGATTCATTTCAGACTCCATCAGCAATCATGCCAGCGACCCCTTCTGCATGACTCTGGCCCACTACGCTGTCCACACACCAGCAGAAGCCAAGACTACTGACATCGACTACTTCAAAAGCAAGAAGCAAGGCATGGCCTCCACCCTGGCCACCCACCCGATGGCCTCCACACCACTCATCACGGACTACTCCTCCAAAACCCGCATGATCCAAGACAACGTCGTCTACGCCGCCATGCTCAAGAGCTACGATGACTCTCTCGCCAGCCTGCGCGCCTATCTCGCCACTACCGACGATCCACGCAACCCAGGCAAGAAACTCTCAGAGACCACCATCATCGTGGTCTCCTCTGACCACGGCGGCAAGTCCACCACCCCAATCGCTGACGGCAAATCGCTGGAAGATGACTCCACTGACCCGGTAAACCCGGCACCGACTTACGTGGAGAGCAAGGGCGCTTATAAATCCGGCACACCAAACGCCTACAGCTCCTACCCCACCTCCAACTATCCCTTCCGCCAAGGCAAGACCTGGGTTTACGAAGGCGGTCTGAAAATTCCACTCATCGTCTACTACCCGGGCGTCACCCCGGCAGGCAGCCACTCTAGCTCCTTCGTTCACGGTGCAGATTTTTTCGCCTCCTTTGTGGACATGGCTGGCGGTAGCCAGTCCTCGGAATCTTCTGACTCAGTCTCCTTCATGCTCTCCGCTGCTCTTCCAGAGCTCTCCGCCCGCAAGGACCTGCACCACTTCTTCACCAATGCCAATACGGGCACAGGCAACCCAGCCCTCGCCGCCTACCGTAAGGGGGACTACAAACTCCTCTACTTCATGGTTCAGCGTAAGGTTGAGCTCTATAACCTAGCCGCGGACATCTACGAGCAGAACGATATCTCCGAGATCCGCCCGGATCTTGCCAAGGAAATGCTTCACCAGGTCTACCAGCAGTTCCTCGAAACCGGAGCCAAAATGCCTAAGCCTGGATCCAATACCTGGAAAAGTGAACAGGAGATCCTGGTCTCCAACGGCGTCATCAGCGCCCTCCCCACACCACCGGATGCAGCCCCATCCAACCTCACCGTCACCCAGCTCTCAGAGACAGCCCTGCAGCTCGACTGGACAGTAAATGCCACCAATGCAACACACGCGATCATCTACCGCAGCAGCCCGGATGAAGACGGAACCTACCGTGAGATAGCCTACGTCCCGGTCAGCCAGACCAGCTATATCGATACCCATTTCACCTCCATCGTCGGTCAAAAATACAAGTACCGGATCGAGCTAGAAAACCTCGGCGGATGGAACGGCTTCAGCATTGATGCCTCCGGGGAATTTTCCAGTGGCTCCAGCAACAATGGAGTGACTAATACCGGCAACACCGTCCACACACTCGTCTCCGACGACGCACTAGCCCTCCAACTCAACGATGATGATATCACCTCGGTCCCTGGGGAAGAGCGCATCATCTATCCCTTGCTCAACGACCTCGGTGAAGGTCAAATGACGATCACCTCTATCACCCAGCCTTCCACCGGCTATGCTACCACAGACGGAGAGACAGTCACCTTCCATGCTCCGGCAGAATTCGCAGGAGGTATCACCATAGACTACACCGTAAGCGATTCCGCTTCCCAGACAGACACCGCCACACTTTACATCGAGCTACCAGACGTCTCCACGGAGACTGGCCTTGTCGCTTGGGAATTTGACGACGCTGCGACTACTCAACTGGAGAACACTACCAGCACGACTGGAATTTCCTTCACCGGTACCACCTCCGCCAATGTAGCCACAGACGGCTCAGGCCTCCTGGTACTCTCCAACGACACCAAGAACCACAACCGCACCTCGCAGGACATCACCGCTACCCCATATGAAAACGGCTCCTACCGTTTCCGCTTCCGCGTGCAGGATGTCGATCTGAGCAACGCTGACAACGGCGCAGCCTTCGGCTTCTCCTTCAGAGACCAAGCCCTCACTTCAGACTTCGGCATCGTCCGATTCAAGAAGTCCGGCAGCGACATTATTCTGGAAGTCCGCAACAACAACCCAGCCAACAACAACGCCGTCACCCTCCACACCATCGCTGGACTCACCATCAACGATGCAGTCGTCACCTCCACTCTGGACCTCGACAACAAGACGATCTCCACCAGTCTGGAACTCAATGGCGGTGCAGCCATCGACCTGGCTGATGCAACAGCTTACACCGGAGCCCAGAAGCTCGACACCATCAAGTTCCAGGCCAATACCAACTCGGCTGGTGCCCTGCAGGCTAAGATCGACTACTTCCGCGTCTTCAGCGTCGCTACCGAGGGTCCACTTTACCAGGCATGGTCCGGATCCTTCGACTGGAACGGCGTCAAAGACATCCTCTCCACTGATGATCCAGACAAAGACGGTCTCTCCAACTTCGTCGAGTTCTCCATGGGCACCTCGCCGCTTAACCCGAATTCACCGGAGGATATCTTTACTCTCGTCCCCCAAGGGGACGGCCTAGCCCTCCAGTTCACCCCGTTCAGAAACACCTCAGCCATCAGTTACAAAGTGCTCTTCTCGGATGATTTGGTGGACTGGGGCAGCATCAGCAGCGTCACCATCTCCAGCAGCGCCGGACAGAGCACCACCGTGCCACTCCCTACCCTGACCAAAGCCTTCTCAAAAATACAAATCAAAGAGACGCTAAACTAAGCGCCCTGCCTATCACACGCACAACGAAGCTTCACCCAAAACACCAAGCCCGCTCGCCACGAGCGGGCTTTTCTCTTTCTCACAGCTGATTCCTGCCCAGCACTTACCAGAGAAAAAAGAAGTTTCTTATTAACATTCAACCAAGATGCCTCCTGTAAGACTGGTAGCCCCTTTCCATTCGGTGGTTGAGGTGCGCTATCCCACTTAATGACAAAAACACTCAACGCATACACACACATGAGAAACCTCACAAAAATATCTCTAGCTCTCTTACTCGCGAGCAGCCAGTCACAGGCGGCACTAACTTGGACGGGCAACAACAACACCCTCTACGCTGAATCCAACTGGGAGGCCGACGGCGGAGGCACACCTGCAGCTGACACCATCAATCCAGGTCAAGCGATCGACACAGCCATCACCGGCGGCCTCATCATCATCGGCGCCAGCGGAACCGGCTCTCCGAACAACTTCGGCACCAACAGCTTCAACATCGGTGACAACGACCTCATTCTTGAAGCTGGTCAGACACTCGCCTCCAGTGGCAGTTATGGCTTGGTAGCCTCCAACATCAGCCACACTTTCACCATCCAGGGCGGCAGCACCGTGAACCTCCAGTTCATCAACACGCTGACCATCACACTCGACGGAGCCTCCTCACTTACATTGAGGGGCGGCAACTCCCCACTTCCCGGCAGCTCTACAGTCAACTTTCTCGATACAGACAGCACCTTGAGCTTCCTCAACGAAGATCTTGCAAGCTTTCAGGCAGAGCATCAATCCGTCATCACCGTCGGAGGCAATGCTCTTGTATTGGGCTCAGATCCATATGCGATCGAAGCTGGAGACAACGCCGTACTCACTTCCATCAACGGAGGTCTCGGTACCCAGGTAAACGCCATTGCGATTCCAGAGCCCTCAAACACCGCTCTCATCGGACTCACCGGACTGGGTTTTATCCTCCGCCGCCGTAAATAACCCTACCCGTTTTATATTCCACTACTCACTCCAAAGCCCGCTCGCCACGAGCGGGCTTCTTGTTCTCTCACGCATTTTTTTCAGATTTCGCGTTAACATCCGGCACCTCTCCATCCTTTGGTGATAAGTAGCCTCTTTTTTTCCAGAAATAGAGACGACTTATCACTAAACACAATACACACATGAACAAACTCACAACCTATGCCCTGATGGCTGCAGCATCTACTGCCACCAGTCAGGCAGCTCTGACTTGGACTGGTGGAGGAGACGCAATCTCCCTTTACCAGGAAGCCAACTGGCAAGACGACCAAGGCTCTACACCGGGCGCCAACACCATCAACGGCGGCGCAGACATCACCGCTGACACCGGCGGACTCATTGAAATCTCCAGCGGCACCGGTACTCCCAGCAACTTCGGCGGAACTTTCCAGACAGGATCGGGCAACAGCCTGACCGTGGGCGGAGGCAAGACACTTGCATCTATCGGCAGATCTGACGTGACCGGTGGCGGCGCTGGCACCACACTCACCGTCGAAGGTGGCGCTACACTCTCCGTGGGTGATGTTTCCGGATTCGAGAACCACTCATTCACAGACTCCACAGTCAACCTATCTTCATTGACTACTTCTGGCGGCACCCTCAATTCCACCAATACCAGCTTCACCGCTGGTACAGCTGCGATCAATGATGCCACCACTGGCAATGTGGCCTCCCTGAACGTCACCTCCTCCTTTACATCCAATGGCACTGTAGGCGTCGTCTTCAATTCACTGACTCTGGACGGAGCCACAGCGAGCCTCACAGGCATGTCAGGTGACAGCAACGTCTACCTGACCAATGGTTCGACATGGGCCAGCACCTTCTTGACTCAAGGTGTGGATGTCTTCATCGACGCTACAAGCTCACTCAGCCTGGCTGGCGCTGGAGACCCCATCAATTCCCAGGCCGTTCAAACCACGATCAATCTGGAAGTCGGCGCTCAACTGACACTCGCTTCACTGGAGGAATTCACCGAGCAAGGCGCCGACATCTTTGTCAACGGCGTATCATTCGCGAATGATACAAGCATCCTCAGCTTCAACGGCACCACCGCAACCGCAGTCCCTGAGCCGACATCCTCAGTGATGATCGGACTGGTTGGTCTCGGCTTCATCCTTCGCCGCCGCAGATAAGCGACTAGCCTCAATATTTAAACTAAAAGCCAGCACCCTTCCAGGTACTGGCTTTTTTATATTCACACTATACTCAAAACAGGTCTTAGCGGCGACGACGCAGGATGAACCCAAGACCAGCCAAACCAATAAGCGCTGCACCAGAAGGCTCAGGCACAGCAGTCACACTGACTCCATCCCAAACAGCACCACCAGAGGAGCTATCAAGAACAATAGTCTCGAAACCTGTGCCTACACCAGCTGAGTGGAATGCAGTGGTTTCAGCTCCTGTGTTGTAAGTTACGCCGTCAGTGGAAATCCCTACAGTGTAGGCACGGTCCCCGGAATCCAAATCAGTACCAGTAATACGCACAAAGTAATCTGTTCCCGCTGTAATGGACTCGGCCACACGCTGCCCCCAAGCTCCGGAGAAGGTATCAATACCACCGCTGCTCAAGCGCATCGTAATCAGATCACCTGAATTGTTATCACCGCGCAGACGAATCCGCTGCGTGCTATTCACGCTCGTCAGGCGAACCGCGAAATCCAGCTGGAAATTGAAGACGTCATTCGCATCAGAGAAATCCTGAGCAAAGGTGGAATTGGTGCTGACTACGGACTGAGATCCGAGAATAGGATCAGTCGTTTCCGCATTACCAGTTCCACCAAAGGCATCCCACCCAGTCGTTACGGTACCATCCTCGAAATCTCCATTAACCAGAGAGATCGCTGCATTTGCTCCTGAGCTAAGGCCCAGGACCGTCATTAGTATGAGGTTATTCATTTTCATGTGTGCAAGTAATTAAGTGCGCTGACATCTACCCACACTTCCCCCTCATCCCGCAAGGCGCCCCATCAGTCACCTAGAGACATTCAATAGTCAGATTTTACCGCACCAGAATCACCCAACTTCTCCTCTGACCATTCTGTGAGAAAATTTTCCTAGCTAAATCTTGAATCAAGTTTACCTAGGAAAACTATGTCCATTTTGCAGCAAGAACTACAGCTGGGAGCCTTTACGCTCCGCAACCGTCTCGTCATGGCTCCTCTCACCCGCTGCCGCGCCAGCGAAGGACGTGTACCAAATGATCTGATGGCGGAGTACTATGCCCAGCGCGCCAGTGCGGGCCTGATCCTGTCTGAAGCCACTTCCATCAACCCAATGGGAGTGGGTTACCCTGACACACCTGGTCTTTGGAGTGACGACCAGGTCGAAGGCTGGAAAAAAGTCACCGCTGCAGTGCATAACGAGGGAGGCCTGATACTAGCCCAGCTGTGGCACGTCGGTCGTATCTCGGACCCTAGCTACCTGAACGGCGAACTACCGGTAGCCCCTTCAGCCATCGCCCCAGCTGGACATGTCTCCCTGATCCGTCCAGAGAAACCCTTTGTCACCCCTCGCGCACTCAGCGTGGAGGATATCAAAGCGACGACTGAAGACTACCGCACAGCTGCCCGAAATGCCAAACACGCAGGCTTCGATGGTGTGGAACTACACGGCGCCAATGGTTATTTACCCGAACAATTTCTCCACAGCTCCACGAACCACCGCACAGATGAATACGGCGGCTCCATCGAGAACCGAGCACGTTTCATGCTTGAGGCCCTTGATGCCCTGATCTCCGTCTGGGGCGCTGAGCATGTAGGCCTCCACCTCTCCCCTCAAGGAGACGCCCATGATGCAGGTGACTCCACCCCACTGGAGACATACAGCTATCTGGCCGAGCAGTGTAAGCAGCGCGGTATCGCCTTCATCTTCCTGCGTGAGGATCTCAAAGCAAACAAACGCCTCACCCCAGCCATCAAGCAAGTCTTTGGCAAAGGCATCATCGCCAACCAGGAACTCACCAAAGCTCAGGCAGAAAACCTCATCCAGACCGGAACGGCGGACGCGGTTTCCTTTGGTCGTCTCTTCATCGCCAATCCAGATCTCCCCGAGCGATTCGCCAAAGATGCGCCGCTCAACGAACCTATTCCTGAGACATTCTATGCTCAAGGCTCCGAGGGCTACACAGACTACCCATTCCTGGACAACGCCGCCTGCGAAATCTAATCCACCCTCCAACTCTCTTTGCCAGCCCGCCCTGCCTTCGTGTAGAGCGGGCTTTTTCATCACCCACACCCCCACCCGGCCCCTTCAGCACACCACTCGAAGCACAAACCACTCTATTGTAGTCAGACCGTGAAAAGGAGATAAGAGGAACGCTTTAACGCATTTGTACAATACACAACAAAGCAAACATGAAAAATACACTCCTATTCACAACCCTCATAACGGCTGCCAGCCTTAGCTCTGCCAGCGCTGTGACTATCAGCCAGACCAACTTGACTAACGACAGCGGCGTTGGTGACTACGGCCAGGAAATCCGCCTCGATTCCGCCATATTCACCACCTCCTCCACCTACAGCCTGGATGATGTCACCTTTTACAAAGGCGACCTCGGCGGTGGCTCAGCCACACTTTACATCGATGTTTATATGGCGAACTCCAGTGCGGAGAATGACTCAGACTTCGCGCCAGACACTTCCTCCGGAGTCACTTATCTCGGTTCATCTATCAACTCCTTCGACTATAGTTCGATCGCAGCTGGAGATGGTGGCACTAGCACTCTTGGTGGAGCCATGACCTGGAACTTCTCCGGGATCGAGCTCACCGTGGACCGCGACATCTTCCTCGTCTTCTCCTCTGACGACACAGCTGGAAATTTCGTGGGAACATCCATGAACACGAACACAGTGGGCGTTCCAGACTCATCCACCTATCTAAACATCGCAAATGCTGATTCCGATCCTCTATTCGGGGGCCTTGCCGACGCTTCAGACCAAGACCACGTCTACTCCCTGAACGTATCTGCCGTTCCTGAGCCATCCAGCACCGCACTCATCGGGCTTGCTGGCCTCGGCCTGCTTCTTCGCCGCAGACGATAATCCAGCACTAGAGCACCATCAAAAAAAGCCAGCCCCCATCAGGGAGCTGGCTTTTCTGTTAGTCTTTGAATGGGAGATGAACCTACTTCAGATCAAAACGGTCCAGTTCCATCACCTTCACCCAGGCCGCTATGAAGTCTTCCACGAATTTATCTTCGGAGTCTTCACAGGCATACACCTCGGCCACGGCACGCAGCACAGAGTTCGAACCAAACACTAGATCGGCACGGGTTCCGCTCCACTTTGGCCTACCACTCTCACGGCAGCTTCCCAAGAAGGCATTGCCGCAGGGTGAGACAGACTTCCACTCAGTTCCCATATCAAGCAGGTTCTTGAAGAAGTCATTACTGAGCTGCCCAGGCCTATCCGTGAGAACCCCAGCTTTTTCATCCCCCACATTCGCCCCCAACACACGAAGCCCACCGGTAAGGACTGTCATTTCTGGAGCTGTTAGTGTGAGAAGCTGAGCACGGTCCACGAACAAATGCTCAGAGGGAACACTGAACTTTCCTTTCAGATAGTTACGAAAACCATCAGCGATGGGCTCGAGAACATCGAAGGACTCCACGTCTGTCTGTTCCAGATTAGCATCCGCACGCCCGGGACTGAACGGCACTTCTACCTCACGCCCCGCAGCTTTCGCAGCCATTTCAATGCCGACCCCACCAGCCAGGACAATCAAGTCCGCCAGAGAGACCTGCTTGCCTCCACTTGCAGAAGCGTTGAACTCAGACTGTATCCCCTCCAGCACTCCTAACACTTTAGCTAACTGCTCCGGCTGGTTCACCTCCCAGTCCTTCTGCGGGGCAAAGCGGATGCGCGCACCATTCGCGCCACCGCGCTTGTCCGAGCCACGGAAGGTAGAAGCAGAAGCCCAGGCGGTGGAAACCAGTTCTGAAACACTCAGACCTGAACCCGCAATCTTGTCCTTCAAGCCTTTGACATCATTCGCATCTACCAAGGGATGATCCACGGCAGGAATAGGATCCTGCCAGACCAGCTCTTCCGCCGGAACCTCGGGCCCTAGATAGAGGGAACGAGGCCCCATGTCACGGTGAGTCAACTTGAACCACGCCCTAGCAAAGGCCTCTTGGAAGGCCTCATGATCTTCATAGAATCGGCGGGAAATCTTCTCGTAGGCTGGATCCACACGCAGGGATAGATCAGTGGTCAGCATCGTTGGACGATGCTTTTTGTTAGGGTCATGTGCATCAGGAACCGTCTCTTTGGCATCCTTAGCAATCCACTGATGCGCCCCCGCAGGACTCTGTGTAAGCTCCCACTCGTTTTCAAAGAGGTTCTTGAAGTATAGTTTACTCCACTTGGCCGGAGTCTGTGTCCAGGTGACCTCCAAACCACTGGTGATCGTATCTCCTCCCTTGCCGGAGCCGTAGGTATTCGCCCAGCCAAAGCCCTGCGCCTCCATCGGAGCTGCTTCCGTATCCGCACCGACGCTTTCTGCAGGCCCGGCACCATGACATTTACCAAAGGTATGCCCTCCAGCAATGAGTGCCACTGTCTCCTCATCATTCATCGCCATCCTGGCAAAGGTCTCACGGATGTCATGGGCTGCTAGGGCTGGATCCGGGTTTCCGTCCGGCCCTTCTGGATTCACATAGATGAGCCCCATCTGCACCGCAGCCAAGGGGTTCTCCAGGTTTCGCCCATCGTCTTGACTACCTCCTTCATCCCCCTCACCATAACGCTCAGCTCCACCCAGCCACTCGGTCTCGCGGCCCCAGTAGACATCCTGATCCGGCTCCCAGGTATCCTCCCGTCCCCCCGCAAAACCAAAGGTCTTGAAGCCCATACTTTCGAGAGCCACGTTACCTGTTAGAATCATTAAATCCGCCCAGGAGATCTTCCTGCCGTACTTCTGCTTGATCGGCCACAGCAAGCGTCGCGCCTTATCCAGACTCACGTTATCCGGCCAGCTGTTAAGCGGGGCAAAGCGTTGCTGACCACGGCCGCCGCCACCGCGTCCATCTCCCATCCTATACGTACCCGCACTATGCCAGGCCATACGAATGAACAAAGGCCCGTAGTGACCAAAGTCTGCCGGCCACCAATCCTGCGAGTCAGTCATCAGATTCGTCAGGTCTTTCTTAACAGCCTCCAAGTCGAGGCTCTCAAATTCTTTACGGTAATCAAAACCACACCCCATGGGATCAGATTTTTTCGAGTGCTGGTGAAGCAGCTCGATCTTCAAGCGGTTAGGCCACCAATCTTGGTTCGTAGTTCCGCCACCACTGGGGGCAGCCTGATGGAATGGACATTTGGATTCGTTACTCATCGTTCGGGGTTTCTCAGTTTTGTATATTCGAATGTTAGCAATAAAAGACAGCCTTCCTCATACAGCAAAGCTAACAACAGGTGCAAACATCTGCCGCACGAAAAAAATACGCCCTATAGACATAAGGCATTTCCCCGGATTGTAAACAAAACTCTAACCCTACCGAGGCGACTAGCTAAGATCGCTGCCGCGGAGCTGCGCCCAAGCTACCTGTCTCCATCCACTTCATCGAAACTTCCCGGTAGCCCAAAGGTTTCAAGCCCGACCTAATCCACTTTTCAAAATAATTCAGCATCTTAGCGTATGGAAATTGAGCATAGGTAATCGCGGGCTCCAACCAGTTTCCTCCTTCAAATTCCACCAGACTCACCACGGAAAGATCCTGAGGAATTCGGATCCCTCGTTTCGCACAAAATGCATACAGGCTCAGCAGATGGTGCCCTTCCATCACGATGACAGCGGTAGGCTGTAGCCTTGTAAACTCACGCTCCCACATTCCACTCCACACATCAGGCAGGTCCTCCGCCACTCTGACACAGTAGTCCGACCGGCGGCCTCGTAGGTTCTCCTGCTTCCCAGGAAAAGCGTCCACACTCAGAACTTCTTCACGGATTCCTCTATCGGGGTCCGTATACGAAAACATGATCCTCTCATGACCCATGGAATTTAACTTCTGGATAAGCCAAGCTATTTGACTTGAGAAACGAAAACCCATCGAGGTGATTTTCATACTGTCCGTAATCCCTCCACCACAGCAAAATACCGGCAGCATGTTCATTCCCACCTCAATCCATCGACGGCTCGCATTGTAAAACAAGATAGCATCCGCGGAATGCCTCTCGACAAGTCTTCGCAGGTACTTCGATGGCTCCTTATGATAAGCAAAGTCCACTTGCTCCATATTTACTGCAGTTCCATGACGCATCCACCTATCTGACATTTGCTGGAGCACCGTCCCGACCACCAAATCCTTAGCATCAATCCCCGAATAGAGCATCAACAAGGATTTTCGGTTCCCAGCTTTGACCTGACGCCGTGATGGATTAATTTTTCTCGCCTTGCGTCGCTCTGAGGGTAAGAGCCATCCATTCTGCTCCACCAAACGTAATGCCCTCTGCACCGTCTTCGGATTCACCGAATACTTTTTAGCCAGCACCTCCATCCCCGGCAAGGTCTCCGTCCACTCTCCGGCTTGAATCATCTCCTCGATCATTCGTGCCAGTTGCTCAGCTTTCGTCTTCAGAGGCAGCTTTCTCATCAGCCCTATTGCATCACGATCACGGCCAAAACTCAACCCACATCTACCCCCATAGAGAGGGTAGATGGACTACCAACAAAACTTTACAAAAAGCCCGCCTCTCATCAGAGAGACGGGCTTTTCTTTACTCCATACGCTGGGAAAGCCAGCCCTCCTCACAAGAGCCGACTTTCCACCGCATACCATTGTATACACAAAAAACTGTCTAACGCTTGGGCACAATCAGAGTGTAGGAATCAAAATCGAGCTGGGCCTTGAGCTGCTTGAGCAGGCCTGTACCGATGATTCCCCCGATCTCCATTCCTCCGGGCCCCTTCATCAGGCTCTGGGTATCGATCACATGAAGTTTCAACTCGGAGAGCTGGAAGTGCTTACCCATCACCGAATCTTTGACTCGGACAACCTTGACCCCTTGTGCCTTAGTCATCCCTCTCACTGCCACATCCTTGTCCTCGGTCTGTAGTTGCAGCTTCTCGACCAGCTTGGTGGAGATCACGTGAGCATTCGCTCCCGTATCAATCAGGAAGGCATAAGTAGTGTCCCCGATTTTTAAATCGATGTAAGGAAAGCTGTTTTCCCCCTCCATCAGAGGCAAAACAGTTGCTCCCTGCTGCTTCATCGCCATCTGATAAACTCCCTTGGGAGCATTGCCAGTCGGCACCAGAATACGCGGATTACCATAGTCAAAAACCCCACGCGCTTTCTTCATCAGTGGAGCGCCGAGCAATCCTCGGATCTCAGTAGGCTGACCACCTGTCTTGAGGTGCTCCAGGTGCTTCACGGGTAAGACTCTGGCGTTCTCTTGCTTCCCGACTTCCACCACATTCCCCACGGTGGATTTTTCTATCACTGCCCGGAAGGCTTTTCCATCTCCACCGACTCCTCGAGCCCTCCCTTGGGCGGTAAGCTCCTTGCCCATCGATTTTAAGAAATCCGTATCGTAGGCAAGTGTGTATGCGCAGCCTGTATCAATCAGAAAGCGGGCATTCGTATCCTCTACTTTTACTGTAGCGGTAAAGAGGCCGCCATTATCCGTGGCCTCCACTTTGATGGGTCTAAAGGTGAAAGCTTGTTCCGTGTTCTGCGCGCAGAGCGTCGTCAAGGCACAGAGCATGGCCATTGAAGTATACTTGAGTGTTTTGATCATATTAGAGTGTGTGTGCACTGCTAATTACGTGCGCAACTGCTACTTCTCAAAAAAGATTCACAACATCCTGCTACGCCACATAGAGGCGTAGACACTCCTTTCTCCCGACATCACCCCATTCCCCCAAGCCGTTGCCTTTCAGAAACTTCAACCTACTGAGCTTTTCAGCACCAACCCATAGCCCCAAAATAGGAGCACCAAGAATCAACCAATCTATCTTGCACCCCACTACACCTCTGTCAGCGTTCCAGAAATCTCACTCACCACACCTATGTCACGCAGCACCTATCTAGATACCTTGGAACTCGGAAACGCCAGCTCTGGCTGGTGCCAAATCTCAGCCAATCAATCCATCGGGGGCAACCCACTCCACATCCAGGGAGAAAACTTTGATCACGGCATCGGAGTCCACGGCAATTCCTCGGTCAGGCTCCAGCTGAATGGAACTGCCACAAAGCTGCAGGCAGACATCGGAATCGATACAGCCGTGGGTGAAGACTATGCCGCCGTCATCTTCAAAGCCTACGGCGACGGCAGGCTCCTCTGGGAGAGCGATACCTTCCGCCGCTCTGACTCAGCAATTCCGGTGGAGATCGACCTGACAGGCGTAAACGTTCTCGTCCTCACGACCACTGATCCGGCAGACAGCAATCACGCCATCTGGGCCAATGCCCGCATTGAGCACGAAGGCGACTCTCCAAAATGGTTAGAAGACTACTTCCTTCTGGAAACCGCTGAGACCACCATGGCATTTAAAATAGGAGGCAACCATCTCTATAGCCACTACTTGGGACCACGGCTTTCAAACGCTGCAGACATCCACCCTCAGTGGAACTACGCTTACCCCGCTCACCTCAACCAGCCTCTCACCGAATCCGCCATATCCCTCATCCAGGCCGACGGCAAAGTCTCGCTCGATCTCCACTACCGCGAGCACAAGCTTGTGAAAGAAGGGAACGCGGCCCACCTCACCATACTCCTTGAGGACCCGAGCTACCCTGTCAGCGTAGAGCTGCACTATCTAGCCCACGCTGCAGAAAACGTCATTGAAAGCTGGGCCACCGTCTCTAACCACGGCGAGCAACCCATCACGCTCAATCACGCCGCCTCCGGCTTCCTCAACCTCAAGCACAGCCGCTATCATCTAACCCGTTTCACAGGAGTATGGGGAGCCGAGGCGATCATGAGTGAAAACCTGCTAGGTCAAGGCGTGACCGAATTGCGCAGCCTCAGTGGCACTCGGACGGCACAAACTGCCCAGCCCGCATTCATTCTCTCCAAAGACCTGCCTGCCTCAGAAGAATATGGCGAAGTGATCATGGGCGCCCTCGCCTGGTCTGGCAACTGGCGCATCCGTATCGAGCAAACCGCTACCAAGCAGGTCTACATCCAGTCCGGCTACGCCCCCACACTCAGCCGCTATCAGCTTAACGCTGGAGAATCTCTGGAGACTCCCCGCTTCATATTCACCCACAGCACCAAGGGCAAGGGCCACGCCTCACGCAGCTTTCACCGCTGGGCGCGCAACAGCGGTATCCGAGGAGGCCACGAGCCACGCCGTATTCTCCTCAACTCCTGGGAAGGCGCCTATTTCAAGTTCGACGACAAGCTCATCAAGAACATGATCACGGATGCCGCCCGCGCCGGCATCGAACTCTTTGTGTTAGACGATGGTTGGTTTGGCAGCAAACACCCGCGTGACAATGACCGCGCCGGTCTCGGTGACTGGATGATCAACACCAGCAAGCTAAAGGACGGCATCCAGGGACTCATCGACCACTCGCACCAGGAGGGAATTGACTTCGGTATCTGGGTAGAACCCGAAATGGTGAACCCCAAGTCCGAACTTTACGAAACACATCCAGACTGGACCATTGAGCTACCACACCGCGACCAGCACCTCATGCGCACCCAGCTCGTGCTCGATCTCTCCAACCCGGCCGTGCAGGACTACATCTTCTCCTTTATGGATGAACTGCTAGGGAAACATCCCGGCATCAGCTTCGTCAAATGGGACTGCAATCGCTCAATCTCCCAGCCTGGCTCCAACTACCTCCCTGCCGACCAGCAGGAACGCCTCATCGTCGACTACGTCCAAGGCTACTACGCTGTGCTTGAGAAGATCACTAACAAATACCCCGATGTAACCTTCCAGGCCTGCGGCTCTGGAGGAGGCCGCACCGACTTCGGCGCCATGCGCTACCACCACGAGTTCTGGACCAGCGACGTGACCGACGCTCTCGAACGCATTAAAATGCAATGGTCCATCAACCACCTCTACCCGGCTATCGCCACGGCCAACCACGTCACTGAGGTCCCCAGCCACCAGACCAAGCGCAGCACACCTATCAAGTTCCGCTTCGATGTCGCCATGACTGGTCGTCTGGGCTTTGAGCTGCGCCCCGAGCGCGTACCCGAGGCTGACATGGCGTTCTCCATGAAAGCACTCGAAGTCTATAAATCCATCCGCAGCACCGTCCAGTTAGGCGATCTCTACCGCCTTTCCTCCCCCTACGAAAGCCACGTCGCAGCCCTCATGTACGTGAACGAGGAAGAGGGCCGCGCCGTCTTCTTCGCCTTCACCACGGGAATCTCACTCCTGAGCCCCTTCGACACTCTTCCACTGCAAGGACTCGATCCCGCCAAACGCTACCGCATCACCGAGCTCAACCCAGCCAAGGAAGGCAAGTTCATCTCCGGTTACCACGGCAAGGAGCTCGGTGGAGACGCTCTACTGCAGCAAGGCCTCGGCCTCCACTGGGGCAAGGGTGACTACCAGAGTCTGGTACTCCAGCTGGAAACAGTGGAACACTCAAACTAAACCACTGACCTGAAGAACCCCATTCCTCGCTGAAGCCAATGACGCTCCAGACATAAGGTCTAGCTCAAGGAATTTTGACCCCAACGGGGCCAAACCTCCCTCAATCCATTTTCGAAAATGAGCCACCGCCTTATGATGAGGAAACCGCATCATCGCAGGCTGTGGATGCAGCCACTCCAGGATCGATTCATGACTGATCAGACAAATCGAAAGCTGCTGGGGGATTCGAATGCCACATGACAGGCAATAGGTATATAGGGATGCCAGATGACCGCCATCTGTAAGAATGACGGCCGTTGGCTGCACACGGCCCAATTCCCTTCTCCAGAAATCAGGCCACACACCGGGGACATTCTCACTGTAGGTTGGACAGAGCGTATTCACTTCTGCGGATGATAAGCCTAGATTTTTCGTAAGCACCCTCTGACTTGCTGCACGCGTGTAATTAAGCTCATCACGGCAGGGCACCATGATGCTACGATGCCCCATGCTCATCAATAAGCGAATCACCTTTTCTAGCTGCTGATCGATTTCATACGCCGAATGACTAACACGAGCACTATCTGGCAACGAGCCACCCAGAGCATATGTGGGCAGCAATGACACGGCAGCCCCGATCCATGCTTTGGGCGCATTTCTTATCAAGATAGCATCTGCTGCATACTTATTGATCAGCTTCTTCAGAGTCCTACCTGGAATCTGACTGCGGCTGAAATCCACCGCAACCTGATGGGCGGGGCCGCAAGACAATTCCCAGATCCCCATTGCCTCCATGAACGCCGTCGCCTTGTCTGGCTGAACAGGCGACACCGCATCATGCAGAGCCAATAGCGTTTTGGGTACCTCACCACGGTCTATCACCTCACAGCTGTTAATTCTCCGC
Organism: Rubritalea squalenifaciens DSM 18772; assembly: GCF_900141815.1. Lineage (NCBI taxonomy): Bacteria > Pseudomonadati > Verrucomicrobiota > Verrucomicrobiia > Verrucomicrobiales > Rubritaleaceae > Rubritalea > Rubritalea squalenifaciens. The sequence continues at coordinate 78,368 of NZ_FQYR01000006.1, read as the reverse complement.
GTTTTACGAGGTTCGGTCGGCATCAACACACCGCGTCTCTCTAAAATTCCTATCGCAGTCACACAAGTACCACGGCTCACCCCAAATCGCTCGGCTAAGATACGTGTACCCGGCAACTCCTCCGTCCACTCTCCCGCCAATATCAAATTCGTTATTTGATCTGCCAATCGCTCCGGCAAGTGACTGCGGTCCAGCTTTTCCTTCATCTGACTATTGAACGCCTGGACCAAACTTTAGTCCAGAACAATCACCTTTCCTCGCATTGCCCGCCAATTGCACATGACACAGAATTACAGCCACTTGCTCAAATTGAGCACCCAACACTGAACACAAAACCACTCAATCAATGTCATGACAATAAAACACACCCTCACCATCATCACCTCACTGGTACTCGCAGGAGCTGCTAATGCAGCAGTCCTCGCTCGCTGGACACCGACTTCTGGAGACAATATCACAAATCCGGACTACTTCAACGAAGGCAGCACTCCTTCGGCAGACGAGACCGCCTCCTTCCTCACAGTATCTACCATCGACCGCGTAAACAACCCTTTCAACGCCACAAACTCGGCAGCTCGGTGGGTTGGGCGTTGGGATGACGCCGTCAATCGCGACGCGATCAATGACAATTACACCGAATTCACGATCACTCCAGATTCAGGATACCAGGTGTCCTATGAGAGTTTCACCTATGATGTAGCCAATGCAGGCGACTACACTATGTATGTCCGTACCAGTCTGGATAATTTTGCAAGCGACATCGCCTCCGACACGCTTGATGATACAAGCACGGACAAACGCTTCATTGTAGATTTGTCATCCGAAGGCTCACTCACTAATCAAACCAGCGACGTCACCTTCCGTCTCTACATCGTCAAAAACGATGTCCTCACCGACAACACACTCGGTTACCAGCCTTTGATTGGTAATAACTCTGACCCTAGTCTTGGCTTCATCGTGAACGGTACCGTCAGCTCTGTGCCTGAACCATCCAGCACAGCTATGCTTGGCTTTGCCGGACTCGGGTTGATCATGCGTCGTCGCAGATAATCGATTTCATTCTTATCCCATTTCAACCTCCAGAGGGCTTCTTCGGAAGCCCTCTCTTTTTGCCTACGGACATCCACAAGCACAGCCAAGTTGTGACTCTCATATTCTTTGCAAGTATTTGCATTTGGTATATGTGTAGGAAATAGGTGTTAGTTTACGTGCGTGTCTCAGCCCACCAATTGGCATACGCACAAACTACCTGTGCCCATCTCCACCTTTCCATTGCAGCATGATAGAGCATCCACATCCAGCTTCTCACCAAAGCCCTCAAACACGACGGGTAAGACATCTAGCACTACTCGCCATTACATCGGCCTGCCTCGCTGCACCGAGTTTGGCTCAAGAGAAGCCGAAGCCTGTCGTGGTGACCAAAGCGGAAAAGTTAGAAGGCTTGGAAAGCAAGATCACCCTCACTGGCACGGTTACTTCCCCGCGCCGCTCCCGTCTTTCTTCCCGTACAGACGGACTGATCAACAAGCTCAATGTCGATTCTGGACACACCGTCAAAAAAGGCGATGTCCTCATGGAACTGGACACAAAACTCGGCGAACTGGCACTCTCACTCATCGAAGCCGAGCAGGAGCAGGCCGAGATCGAGCTGGCCAACGCCAAACGTCTTGTCGATGAGGCCGAATCACTCGCCAAGTCCGGCGCCTTCCCCAAGTCCGAAGCCATCACCCTCTCTACCAACCTTCGCATCGCCGAAGCCAAGCTCAAGCAACTCAAAGTCCGCAAAGGTCTCCAAGAGGAAAGGATCGCACGCCACAAGCTTGTCGCCCCCTTTGATGGCATCATCGGACAAAAACTCTCGGAAGCTGGTGAATGGGTCGCTACCGGCACTCCTGTTTTGGAGCTGGTGGAAATGACGAACCTGCGCTTCGACATCCAAGTTCCGCAGGAGTTCATAGGCCGGGTCAAAAATGCAGAATCGGCTCTCATCACCCTCGACGCCTTTCCCAACAAGGCATTGGAGGCCAAGCTATCCTACGTTGTCCCCGTAAAAAATGCCATCTCGCGTACTTTCCTAACAAGACTATCCATCTCTGACCCAGACAGCATCGCTGGTCCCGGCATGTCCGGTACAGCCACACTTGCCGCTCATCATAAGAATGGCCTGGCGGTCCAGATCCCTAGGGACGCCGTAGTCCGCTTCCCGGACGGCAGCGCCAAAGTATGGATCGTGCAGCAATCAGACTCCGGCTCCAAGGTCGTTTCCCGGATCATCAAGACCACGGGGGAGCTAGGTGTAATGGCCAAGGTCATTGAAGGCCTGAACGGCGGCGAAACCCTCGTCCTCAAAGGCAACGAGGGACTACAGGATAACCAGGCGGTAAACATTCTGCCTGAGAAGGAATCCACCAAGTGATACGATGATCCGCTTCTTACTCAAGCACGGCACACTGGTCGCCGTCACCGTCATCATGCTAATGGTGCTGGGCATCGTCGCCGCCACCCGCGTGCCGGTACAGATGATCCCGGACCTGGAGACACGCATCATCTCCATCGATACCCGCTGGCCCGGCGCCACTCCGCAAGACGTGGAGAAGGAAATACTCATCGAGCAGGAGGAATACCTCCGCGGACTCCCCAACTTGAAAAGGATGACCTCCCTCGCCTCCACCGGGCGCGCTGAGATCGAACTGGAATTCCCCTTCGGCACCAATGCCAATGAAGCTCTCTTGGAAGTCAACAACGCGCTCAGCCAGGTACCCTCCTACCCGGAAAATGTGGACGAGCCAGTGTTGCGCTCCGATTCCTTTTCCTACAACCCCTTCCTCTCTTTCCGTATCGTCCCCGTGAAAGGCAACCCGAAGGGACACGACATCAACATGATGTTAGACTTCGTGGATGACAACGTACGCCCGGCACTAGAGAGAATCGAAGGCGTCTCTCAAGTCCGCGTCAATGGCGGTGCCGAGCGTCAAATCCGCATCATTGTCGATGCAGCCAAACTCGCCGAGCGCAAGCTCTCGATCAACGATGTACGCCAAGCCATCCGTGATCGTAATGTCGATGTCTCCGCTGGTGACCTAGACAGTGGCAAACGCCGCTATCTGCTACGCACTGTCGGCCGCTTTCACACCCTCGATGATCTCAGAGAGCTTATCATCGTCCGCCGAGGTGATTCCATCACCCGCCTTCAAGACATAGCCACTGTGGAACTCACCCATGCCGAACTGCGCAATCTTTCCTACAGTGAGGGCGAAGCGAATATCCGGCTCTCCCTCGTCAGGCAGACCGGCTCCAATGTCATCGACATCAAAGAAAAAGCCCTGCCCGAAATCGACCGCATCAACCAAGAGATCCTACTCCCAGAAGGGCTGGAAATGACCCTCTCCAATGACGACGTCCAGTATGTCCAGAGTTCTATCGACAACGTGGTGAAGAACATCGCCATCGGCGCCAGCCTCGCCACCCTCGTGCTCTTCCTCTTCCTTCGCTCCGGTTCCGCCACCCTCATCGGCATGTTAGGCATGCCCGTCTGTATCGTTGCTGGCTTCATCGGTCTGTTAGTCATGGACCGTACCATCAACGTCATTTCCCTCGCTGGCATCGCCTTCGCTATCGGCATGACTATAGATAACACCATCGTGGTACTCGAAAGCATCGAGGTGGAACGGCGCAAAGGCAAGACCCGCATGGATGCCGCCCACGATGGACTCAAGGCCGTGTGGACCGCTGTTCTCTCTGGCACCATGACCACCGTGCTGGTCTTCCTGCCCATCCTCTTCGTGAAGGAAGAAGCCGGCCAGCTTTTCTCAGACATCGGCATCGCCATCTCAGCCTCCATCATTGTTTCCATGCTGGTCGCTACTGCCGTAGTGCCTGTTGCCTTCGCCTACATGCCCGGCCTGAAAAGGAAGAAGGACGGAGCACACAGCTTTGCCGAAAAGCCGAAGAAAGAGCCACGCCTGATCAAGCCCATCGGCTGGCTGATCAGCAGTGCATGGCGACGTGCCATCTGCATGCTTCTCACCCTCGCCGCCACCGCAGCCGCCTTCCTTTTCCTCACGCCTCCCGCCGAATACCTGCCGGAAGGAGAGGAAGCCAAAGCTTTCTCTACGATGATCGCACCGCCCGGCTACAGCCTCAAGGAGATGGAGAAAGTCGCCCTGGAAACCCAGGAGAAATTTCTCCCCGCACTCAAGGACGACCCCGCCAACTTCGACTCAGGGGAATCCAAGATCCCTGCACTCGACCGCTTCGTCGTCATCGTCCGTCCGGAATCCATGCGCGTCATTGCCGTCACGAAGAACCCCAAGCATATCGACCCATACATTGACATTATCGATGAGCACTTCCGTTCCTACCCCGGCATGCGCGCCTTCTCTGCCCGCGGTTCCATCATCTCCAGCAATGACGGCGGCACCCGCGCCGTCGCGCTTGATATAAGCGGGCGCGACCTGCCAGAAATCTACAACACCGCTCTCGAAGTCTACCGGCTCAGCCGCGAACACATTAAAGAGGCCCAGATCAACTCCAGACCATCCTCTCTGACTCTTGGACAACCTCTGCTAGAGATCAAACCCAAGTGGGAGCGTCTGGAGGAACTTGGCTTTGAACCCCGAAATTTCGGCTTCGCCGCTGCCGCACTCAGCGACGGCGCCTTCGTCGATGAGTTCTATTTCAATGACGACAAGATCGACATCTTCCTCTTCAGCAAGGCTGAGGAACGCCAGAACATCGAGGACATCACCACACTGCCCATCTATAGCCCACGGGGTGGCGTCATACCCGTAGGCGCTATCGCCTCCATTGAAGAGACTGTCGACACCGCGGAGATTCGCCGTGTCGATGGCCGCCGGACAGTCACCCTCTACATCATACCGCCTCGCTCCATTCCTCTGGAAACCGGGGTCCAGACCGTGCGGGAAAACATTGTTCAGCCGCTGCGTGAGTCTGGCGCCCTACCACCCGGAGTCAGCATCAACCTAACAGGAGCAAGCGACCAACTGGATTCCACCCGCAAATCGCTCGGCCAGAACATGTGGATCGCCGTGGTGCTCTGCTACCTTCAGCTCGTGGTCATCTACCGCCACTGGGGTCATCCTTTCCTCATTCTCACCACAGTTCCCATCGGCATCAGTGGAGGTATTGTAGGACTCTGGCTGCTCAACTACATCGGCGGGATGCTCCCCTCTATCGGCCTAGCACCTATTCAGCAGCCATTCGACATGATCACCATGCTGGGCTTCCTGATCCTCTTGGGAACTGCGGTCAACAACCCCATCCTCATCGTGGAGCGAACCATGCAGAACTATCGTGAGAACGGCCTCTCGCCGCTGGAATCGGTGAAAGACGCCGTTTCCTCACGCCTCCGCCCGGTGCTGATGACCACCTGCACCACCCTCATGGGCCTCGCCCCGCTGGTCTTCATCCCGGGTGCTGGCACCGAACTCTACCGCGGTCTGGGAGCCATCGTTCTCTTTGGTCTCGCCTTCACCGCCTTCATCACCCTCACCTTCTTACCTTCCATGCTGGTACTCGTCCTCAATATTACTCAGAGGATCTGGAATAAACCTCCAGATCTAGTCACCGAGTAACATGACACAGGCAGATGACAGTTTCTCAAAAATGAATAGTTATACTAAACCTGAAACTTAATCCACATGAAAACACTCTTACTCACCCTTCTTCTGGCCTTGCCACTCGCTCAAGCATGTGAATCAGCCCCCTCCGAGGCTCCCAGCAAGCTGCCCAACATCATTTTCATCATGGCCGATGACCTCGGCTACAATCACCTGAGTTGCTACGGCCAAAAACGCCTAACTACCCCGCATATCGATGCTCTCGCAGCGAAAGGTATCCGCTTCACAGACGCCTATGCCGGCTGCACAGTCTGCGGCCCATCCCGCTCCTCACTCATGACAGGCCTCCACTCAGGCCACATCCCCTACAAGGTGAACAAAGCCATCGTCGACATCACTGACAGTACGCCCACGGTCGCTGAAATGCTTAAAAAAGCAGGCTACCGCAATGGAGCCTTTGGTAAATGGGGCATTGGAGGACAAGGCAGCGGACAAACACCTCTGGATCGTGGCTTCGATACCTTCTACGGCATGCTCGACCAAGGCCACGGCCACCGCCACTACCCATCCTTTCTCATCAAGAATAACCGTAAAGATCCACTCCCTAACAAAACCATGGGATCACGCGGAAATACCTCCAGTAATCCAGCCGACCGCAAGCTCCATACCCACGATGCCTTTACCGTCGCAGCACTCGATTTCATCGGTGACCAGAAAAGAAAACCCGCTCAACCCTTCTTCTGCTATCTCGCCTTCACTCTCCCTCACACAGAGATCATCGCCAATGACACCACGATCAACACGCCGGAGTTTGATGCAGAAAAGTGGCCTGAAACCTACACTGCTGATACCGTTTCTCACATCCGTCAGCCTCAGCCTAGGCGTCATTTCGGTGCTGAAATCCGCATGTTAGACAACTCCGTCGGCGCCATCATGAAGAAACTTGACGAGCTTGGCATCCGCGAGAATACCCTCGTCATCTTCACCTCCGACAACGGAGGTCAACTCAAGAAAGTCTGGGGCTCAGCACCCTCTACCTACTTCCAAGCGAATGGCATACTGCGCGGCGGAAAAACGGATTGTTATGAAGGCGGCCTGCGCGTGCCCATGATCGTTTACTGGCCCCAGCGGTCCCCGCAAGGCACAGTATCCAAGCTCCCTACCTACTTTGCCGATTTTCTCCCCACCGTCTGCGACCTAACAGGTCAAAAACCTCCTCAGGACATCGATGGCTTATCCATTCTCCCCACACTTACTGGAAATGCCGGCAATCAGGCGCAACATGAGTTCTTATTCTGGTCACACCAAGCCAAACGTCTTGACCACGCGGTACGCAGTGGTCCCTGGAAAGCCGTCAAGCGCGGCAACAACCCTATCGAGCTCTATAATTTGGATATCGATATTTCTGAGCAAAATGATGTCGCCAAGAAACACCCTGACATTGCTTCTGAAATGGAGAACATCATCTCTCAAGAATACACTCCAGACCTCAAACACCCCGGCCCATCGGCCAAATCCCCCGTTTATCCGCAGTTTAACGAATAACACTCACATCACCATGAAAGCATTATTCCTGACGCTAATACTAGCTACCCCACTTCTCGCACAGGTCTCTACCGAAGTCGCCAACTCCCGCTCCACTGTTCCTGCCGAGCGCACGGACAAATGGGCACCATCCTGGAAAGAACGTCACGAACTACTCGTCAAACGCGCCAATACCAACACCAAGGACTACCAGCTTGTTTTTGTCGGCGACTCCATCACCCACAGTTGGGAACGCGCTGGAAAGAAAGTCTGGGCAAACAATTTCGCCAAGTTCGGAGCGCTTAACCTCGGCATTGGTGGTGACCGCACCGAACACGTGCTCTGGCGCCTCCAGAATGGCGCCTGGCCAAAGGACCTCAAACCCAAGGTCGCCGTCGTCATGATCGGCACCAACAACACCGGCTTTGAGAAAGGACAGCCTGCGGAAGAAACTGCCGCAGGCATCCAGCTCATCATCGATGAAATTCACCAGCGCTCCCCGGAGACTCAGATCATCCTCCATGCTATTTTCCCGCGTGGTGCCAACCCTAAGGACGGCAAACGCGTAACCAATAACAAGATCAATACTCTCATCTCCAAGCTCGGTGAGCGCGACTACGTCCACTATGCGGACATCGGCAACAAGTTCCTCGACCCCAAAGGCCAACTCCCCAAGGTCATTATGCCTGACCGCCTCCACCCCAATGCCAGAGGCTACCAGATCTGGGCCACCGCCCTTAAACCCGAACTTGAGAAGCTCGGCCTGAAGGAAAAGCCTTAGACCGGACCCATTTCTACACCACTCTAAGCAGAGACGCATTTCAGCAAAATGCGGATACCGTTGCGTTCTACACGCAGACATATCCGCATTTCTATGAAAACACACAAGATCCTTCATCTATCTCTCGGTCTAGCGCTGCTAACTCCAGCGCTGGCAGACGACACCCCAGCCGCTCCACCCAAGCGAAACCAGGTCGAGAAAGGCCAAGGATACCACAAGCTCAAACTCAGCGATACCAAAGGCTCACACCTCCTCACGGTGGTCGGAGTCGAGGACAGGAAAGCCGCTTTCTTGGTCGATAGTGGTGCTTCCCAGGAAATCGTCGTCACAGAGAAGCTCGCCAAATCCCTCGGCAAGACACTTGAAAATGCTGGAGAAGTCCAAGGCATCACTGGTAAAGGGAAGCTCTACTCCACCAGCTTTGACAAAATAAATATCGGCGGTGCGATTGTCCTCAAAAATAAAAAGGTCATCGCCTCCCCCATCCCGCTCGAAAAAGATTTCGGCACTGAGGAACTCCCCTTTGGAGGGCTGCTGGGATCACAGTTCCTCTATCTATCCCGCGCCATTGTAAGCTATTCGGAGAACACCTTCTTCATCCCGACAAATAAAATACCATCCTCTCTGCAGCGCCAGTCTTGCCTGTCCAAGGGAGGTTGGGCACTGCCACTGCACCGTAGCCCGCAGGGCCTCCCCTTCCTCTATCTGAACATCAATGGCAAAGACTACTCCTTCCTCATGGATACCGGTGCTGGCTCAGACATTATCGACGCCAAATTAGCAACCGAACTTAAGGCCGAACTTCGAGACAGCAATCACAAGGTACGAGGCGGCACCCTCGGACAACTGGACAAACTACAGATCGCACGCCTTCAGAACGTCACCTTTGCGGACAACTTCATCCTGCCGCAGGCAGAATTTCTCGCCATGCCGCGCACTGTCGAGCTTTCCCTTCCAGAAGGCGCACCACCATACGGGGGCATCATTGGGGCACCCTTTCTCAAAGCAAGTGGGGCAGTCGTAGACTTCGGCACTGGCTCCATCCTTCTCTCATCAATGAGCCAGCCAGAGGCCATTCGCAAGTTGATCAGCAATGTCTCTGCAGAAGCCAGCGACGAGCAACTGGATGCCGCCGTCAAACAGACTCAGGAATTACAGCAGGCTCTCAAGAAGGAGAGATCGGCTCCAAAGACCTCACGACGCTTCGACCTACGTGGCCTCAACGCTGAGTCCACAGACGAGGAAATCCAAAAAGCTCTCGAGAAGGGCGGCCACCCAACTACGGCCACCTTCATCAAAATGATCCGCAAGCAACTCCAGAGTCTCAACGATAACAAAGGTAATGCTGTAGGCCTCTCCTTCCAACCTGGTTCCACCAGGGAAGAAATCCGCGAGACCATGCGCAAAGCAGGCGTGCCGGTGAACGAAAAACAAGTCGAGCGCGTCTTCAAAACACTGCAGGCATCCAAAGCAGCCAAACCTCTTGAACTTACCGTTCCTGAAGGCACCCATAAGCTTGCCATGACTTTGGAACCAAGCGGCAAGAACTACTGGACCGTCAAATCCAGCATCAACGGCAAGGAAGCCATTCTCATGTTAGACACCGGAGCTCAATCTACCGTTCTGGATTCCGGCAGTCTGAGCAAGCTCGGTCTTGAAGCTGGAAAAGATTCACTGGCATTCTCCAGAGGAGCCGGTGGTCTAGCCAACCTCAACACCGTCACCACAGAGACTTTCCAACTCGGAAAAGCCACTGCCAACAAACAGGAGTTCAGAAGCACTAACCTGCATAACAATGGTTTCGACGCCCTACTGGGTGGTGACTATTTCTCTCAGATTCACGCCGTCATGGATCTCTCAAGCAATGAACTTTACTACAATAAGAACCGCAAGATCGAGCTCGCTGAGATCACTCAGCGCTCAGACTTGAAACCACACCCTCTACACATCGCCAAAAATCACATTACCATTGATGTCTTGATCAACGGTAAGCCAGCACACCTTCTGCTAGATACAGGAGCCTCCTCCACCATCATCTATTCCGATGCGGCAGAACGCCTCGGGCTAGACTCCTTGAAAGTAGATGGCCGTGTCAGGGGAGCAGGCGGAATTAATCAAGCCTCTATCGGAGTGCATAGCATCGACCAAATGCAGATCGGTGCAGCCACAGTAGACAGCATTCCAGCCCTCATCGGAGATATTGGCAAAGTCAAGAACGAGAAAGTAGACGGAATCCTCGGCGCAGACGCCCTGCTCTCCTTCAAGCCGATTCTGGACTACGGCAGTCAGCAGCTGTTCATCCCCGCCGGTGAGTACGACATGCACCTCTACACCAAGACAGGTACCAAACTGCTCGGCTCCGATGAAGAACTCGCCAAGGCCTATGCTGACGGCACCTTCATCGGCTTCGGCAAGATCAAGCAGGTCGAACTCTTCAAACCCGGTCAGAAGAAGTCCGGCACTCCAGACGGCATGCGAGCGCTCAACTTCACCTACACTATCCTCAAAGTTATTAATGGAGACAAGGACCTCCTCAACAAAGAGGTGAAGCTCCACTATTACCTTCCAGAAGATGCAAGTCTGGATCAAGATCTCGCCCGCTATATCAGCCGTAACAGCACCCCTCTGCTTATCGGCCTACCAGACAAAGCCGAGAACAGAATGCCTCTCAAAAACGCGATCTGGATTCCTGGCTCTCTTGCCGGCAAACAACTTAAAAGACTCAACAAGCAATAAACCATAGGGCCTCATCTTCCTCAATAAATCTGAGCAAGCATAATCACACCATAAAAAAGCGGTACAGCCTCACACTGTACCGCTGGAATAGTATTACGATTTATCTCAATCGATTATCGTCTGCGGCGAAGCACCAAGCCCAGACCAGCAAGGCCGATCAGAGCAGTGGAGCTAGGCTCTGGAACAGCTGTACCTGTGAATGAACCCCCGTTGTCTGTGAAGGTGAAGAGATCATTCACGTTAGACCCTGTCACCTGCACACCATTCACATAGATGGCACCACCCTGGGTGTCTGCCTGCTCAGTGAACTCAGCAAGAGTAGGGAGGGTCAACTTACCACCGATCGCAAGGAAGATGTTTGTTTGATCAGTCTGGGAGTTGATCGGGTCACCACCACCTCGGAAAATGATCTCACTGGTACCATCCACATTCACATCAGCACCAGTAGTAGCAAACTGTGTGTTGAGAACAGAGCCATTGGCCAGATTGAAAGTAGAGGCAGCACCAGCAGCCACACCTTTGATGCCTGAGGTACCAGCGGCACCGTTAACAAAGATGTCTGAGTTATCAAGGGTCAGGCTGAAGCCGTCGTTGATCAGGATGCCTTCACCGTCGACGGTGGTGACTCCTGTGGCGTTGCTGATGACAACATCATCGTTGAACGCTGTATTTGGATTGAATTCACCGGCAGTCACGGAGGAGCCTCCGAAGTCCCAGTTCGCATCATTCCAGAAGTTTGTGTCAGCTGCACCTGTCCACACGATTGCCGCATTCGATGCGGTAATCATGAATCCCGTGACAGCGATAGTGAGTATTGTAGATTTATACTTCATGGGTTCTATTTCATATTGTTATGAGCTCCCCTATGACGGGCAAAGAGAGAGTACAACTAAACTAGGATCAAGAGTGCTTCGACGTTAACAGACTTCCTGGAATTCTTTTTTTCTTGAAGTCTCCAGAGACATTCTTTTCACAAAAAAGCGGCACCACCTTAGGCAGTACCGCTGATCAAAACGTATCTCTTTAACAGAATCTAACTACCGCCTCCGGCGAAGGATAAAACCGAGACCAGCAAGCCCGATCAAGGCTGTGGAGCTAGGTTCAGGCACGGCTACAATCGATGCGATTTCCCCCTGAGTCAGAGCGGTATCGTAAATACGTACATCATCGATCCCGCCATTGAAGCCACTAGTGGCGTAGTTCTGGCTCGAGTTGCCGATCGAGGTATTGATCCCACCAGCCACCGTATTGATGGCCTGTGCTGCACTGGTATAGGAACCCACTTCAACACCATTCACATAGAGCTTGGCCTCGCTGACATCTGTGGTGGTGTCGGTATTAAAATCATCGATCACTACGGCGACGTGAGTCCAGCCTGCACCACGCAAATCAGCCCCACCATAAGTATAGCCACCTTGGACTTCGAAGCGGATCGCCCCTGTGGTATCAAGACGGAACGAGGCACGCTCTCCAGTAAGATTCGTTCCATAGGAGAAAATATTTCCTGTATGCGGCTGGCTGGCATCAGCATTGATCCAGGCCATGATCGTCCTGCTGGAGCTACCCACAGGCAGATTGCCTTGTACGGTAGTATCCACAATCACGTGAGGATCATTGCCTGTTCCTGTAGCATCAAAATAGGCATGGCCCCCGCCTTGTGGGCTAGCTCCGATTCCCGCGGAGTTATCGTAGGCGCGTACGGAGGCGCCCCAAAACGTTCCACTGTTGGTGCCGGAGACTGTTTCGTATGTCGTATAGGAACCGTTAGTCGGAGAGCTTGTCGGCACTCCCTCGTCAAATTCCCATTGAGCTACCAGAGCCGCGCTCGCACTGTGCGTCAGCCCAATAGCCGCCAATGTAATGAGTAGATTTGGTGTAAGTTTCATTGTCTGCGTATTAGTTCACCCCCCTAAAACCACGTCATTAAGCCGTTGAATACAAAGGATGCATTTCTACAGGACGCCACACATCCATTTGTTAACAAGCCGCCTCAAAAAAACTCAAAGAAATCATTTATGTCATTTTGAGAAACTCTGCAACATTCTCTATTTCACCTCAGTAATAGTCGGCTACGCACCAAAGCACACGCATACACTCAACCATGAATTTCTCTAAAGGCTTACTCCTCTCACTGGCACTAGCGGGCACCTCACTGGCTCAGATGCCGCAGAACTACCAACTCAAGCAGGACTGGCTCTTAAACAACACCAGCTTCAAGGCTGAGATCAAAACCGGTCCAAGCACCATCACCCTCAGCAATGGCCTCTTCGAACGCGTCATCGACACCAAGCTCGGCACCACCACCGCGTTCAACAACCTAATGACAGGACAGACCGTCATCCGGGCTGTCGAGCAGGAGGGCTCCGTCACTATCGATGGTGTCACCTACTCCATCGGCGGCGTCACCGGTCAGCTCAATCGCGCCTTTATTGATGAAGCGACCCTCAAGGCACAGAAACCTGCCAAGAATGCCCTCACCCTCGTCGGTCACGAGATCGGCGACCCCAAAGAGCGCCTCCAGTGGGGAAAAATCCGCCGTCATGCTCCAAACGTCGTCTGGCCACCGAAGGGCAAGTATCTCCGCCTCGACTACCGCCTGCCTGAACCAAGCGCTAGCGATCTAGCAAGCTCAGTCACCACAGCCTCTGCACTTGGCCGTAAACTACTCTATAACGACGAATTCAAGAAGATCGACTCCGGCTGGAAGATTCGCACCAGCCCAAAGCACGAGCGATCCTCTTTTGAGAACGAGGGCAAGCCGGGAGAAATCTACACCCTGCCTGACACTGCCGTGGTTGCCGAGCGTCCACTCCCGAAAGGAACCTCACTCGTGGAGGCTGAGATCAATGCCGGCACAGACGACTCATCCTCCTGGGGGCCAGGCATTGCACTCGTCTACAAGGACCGCGTAGTCAAATTCAACCTACGCCCGGCAGGCCTCGCCAATGTGAACCGCCCCGTTCTTGGCATCTGGGATGGCACCAAGGAACTTCCCAATGTCAGTGGCAACGAAAAGATCGATCTCTCCAAGGACTGGACTCTGCGTATCCGCATCGAAGGACTGACTCTCCACTTCGAGGCGAGGCCCTCAGGCGGCCAATGGAAGAGCTACCATACGCTGCCGATGCCCGTTCAAGCAGGGCAAGCAACTGCCTTCCGCGTTGGTAAGCTCGACATGAAAGGCGGCACGACTGACCGTGACGCAGACGGAGAGCTCGTCCGCCTCCGTATCAACAGCATCTCTTTCTATTCCATGTTCGATCAGAACAAGCTGCAACATCTCGCTGAAAAAGAAAAATCCCAGCGAGACGTAACCGTTTCTGTTCATTACGAGATCTACGACGGCATCCCAGCGCTCAGCAAGTGGATCACCGTTTCTAACAACACAGATAAAGACATCAACTTGGACCGCTTCAACGCCGAGACACTCGCCGTTGTCGAAAAGAACAACCTCGTTGAGTCGCGAGCCGGTCGCCCGATCGAGCACCCTGATGTGTTAGACGTAGAAACAGACATGGCCATGGGCGGTCTCGCCGCAGAGAACGCCGACCGCTATTCCGTTTTCTGGAAAACTGACCCAGCCTTCAAGACCCAGGTGAACTACCTGCTTAAGACGCCCTGCCTCCTCAAAGTCGAGCCCGCTCGCGGACCAGACCAAACCATCAAGGCCGGCGACACCTTCGAGAGTTTCTATACCTTTGAGCTCGTGCAGGACTCGACGGACAGAGAACGCCGCGGCCTAGCCCGCCGTAAACTCTACCGCACCATCGCTCCCTGGGTCACAGAGAACCCGATCATGCTTCACTGCAAGTCCTCCGACCCAAAGGTCGTCAAGACTGCCATCGACCAGGCTGCGGAGACTGGTTTTGAAATGGTGATTCTCTCCTTCGGCTCCGGCTTCAACATGGAGAACGATTCTCCTGATTACCTTGCCCAATGGAAAGAGGTGAACGACTACGCCAAGAGCAAGGGTATCGATCTGGGCTCCTACTCACTCTATTCCTCCCGCCGCATAGGTGGCGGCAACGACATCGTTCCACCTAAGGGAGTCCGCCCCACCCACGGCAACTGCCCGTCCATCACCAGCGAATGGGGGCAAAAATACCTCGCCAAGCTCTACAACTGCTTTGACAAGACAGGATTCACCGTCTTCGAGAACGACGGCACCTACCCTGGTGATGAAGACACCACTGCGCGCCCACCACTCCAGAAGGGCCTGAGCGATTCCCGCTGGGTGCACTGGAGACTTTGGACAGATTTCTTCAAGCACCTCCGCGCCAAAGGCGTCTTCATGAACTTCCCGGACTACTACTACCTCAACGGGGCTAACAAATGCACCATGGGATACCGCGAAGTGAACTGGTCCCTCCCACGTGCCATGCAGCGCATCCACACCCGCCAGAATATCTATGATGGCACTTGGCTCAAAACTCCCTCCATGGGCTGGATGTTCGTCCCTCTCACTCAGTACCATGGCGGCGGCGCAGCGGCCACCATTGAGCCACTCAAGGAGCACCTCCCCCATTACAAGACCATGATGCTCTCCAATCTCGCGCTCGGAGTGCAGGCCTGCTACCGCGGAACTCGCATCTATGATACGGAGGACACCAAGCAAATGGTCACTGAAGTCGTTTCCTGGTTCAAGATGCACCGCGACATTCTTGAATCCGATCTCATCCATGGCCGACGCGCGGACGGGCTCGATCTCGACTGGATGCTGCACGTCAATCCCCAGCTCAAGGAAAAAGCACTTCTCGCCGTTTTCAACCCCACGGAGAAAGAAATTACCAAGCAGATCGCCGTCCCGCTCTACTATGCTGGCCTGAGCGGCAATGTCCGCTTCAGCATCGATGGCAAACAAGCCGAGAGCACCACACTGGACTCCAACCAGCGAGCCTTCATCACTATCAAGGTTCCAGCTAAGGGATTCTCTTATGTGATTTTCAAATAACTCACATAACCAGTACACGAAATCGTTTCGTGACGTCGATAACTCACTGCAATAAAAAGCCTGCTAGTACACTTGGTACGGCAGGCTTTTCTGTTCACCGCTTAGACTCCTTTACGCGCCGGGCCTATGCTTTCACCCTTCCGTAACTCAACTTGCAAGAAGTTCTTTCCTACGGACTCCAAGCCTCCTCGCATCCAGCTTTTGAAAAGCTTAATCGCCTTCTTGATCGGAAAGCGCGTCATCACGGGAACCGGCTGCATCCACTCGAACCTCTCATCGTAACTCAAACTCAGTACCGACAAATCTCTGGGAATCTTGATACCCACTTCCGCGCAAAAACCATAGAGCGAGAGCATCGCATTGTCATCTAACAACATGACCGCTGTCGGGTTCACCTGCATCAAGGCCTTTTTCCAGTATCCCCTCCATGCCTGAGGCACCCTCTCGGGAAACACCTGCACCAGTTCATCCATCTCGGACTGAGTCATGGAATCACCAAACACGCTCCGGTAGGCATTCTGGATCGCATTGACCAACTCTTCGTTAGGTGTCGGAACAAAGATCTTCCTGTGTCCCTGATCCACAAAAAACTGAATCAAGGGGACCAATTCACTATCCAAGGCGAAGCTACACAAACTTAAACTGGGGTTCGCAGAGAACGCCCCTCCAAATTGAAAAGTGGGTAACCTTCTCGCTGCCTCGGTAGACCAATGTACCGTCGGGGACATCAGGACGACAGCATCCGCCCCATAACGATCGATCACCCCGTCAAGCACTCGACCCGGCTTCTTGTAACGGCCAAAATCTACCCTCGCCCAGCTGACAGGTCCGCCGTTTGCCTCCCAACTGTCCTGCACATCTCTCAAGAGAAGAACGTCCTCCACGGGTAGCGGTGTATTCGCTTGATGCAGGATCAGCAGACGTTTGCTGGCTGCCTTGGCCGCAGGCTTAATGTCCTGAGTAATGATCTTACGCCGCTTGCCTGACTCAGCATCAGCCAGCAGCCCTTTCTTACTCAACACATTCAAAGCAGCCGAGGCCGTCTTCTCATTCACGCCGTAACGCTTTGCCAGAATTCTCCTTCCCGCCACATAGCCCTTCAATTGGCCTGTGCGAATCTCTTCCTCGAGTTTGTCTGCTAGGACTACGGCTAGCGGCTTGCGTTCGATCGGCTTCGACATACGAAAAATAAACCCCATAAACGCAAACCTGTCCAGCCAAAGCGGCACCCTAAAGGAACCGCTTCATAGAAGTTAGCTACTCCCCCTTCTGCCAGGGAAGCTGTGGCCACCAGTTCTGCTGGTTGTGGTTAGGCTGGGCGGCACCCGGCGTAGAACGGCCTTGCTCCACATACTTTTTCAGAATCCCTTTCAGCTCTGCCACCACCTCTGGATTGGTGTTTACGAGGTTGTTGATTTCCTTTGGATCTTTCACCAGGTCGTAGAGCTGCCAATCCGGTAACCCTTGCTTCTTAGCCTGAGCATCTTTGGGAGCACTCCAGCCGCCGGAACCCGGGCAGAAGAGAATCTTCCACCTACCCTTGCGCACCACAAACTGCCCTGTAATCGAATGACAAATCACCGCCTCATGCAGCGGCTTGGTAACACTAGGATCCTTGAAGACCTCTAACAGGCTAACACTATCCTCCGCCGCGGTCTCTGGCAGTTTGTAGTCAGTAGCGTCCGCACAGGTAGCCATGATATCTACCAAAGAAATAGTCTGCTCACTCTTGGCGCCTGGCTTGATCACCCCGGGCCAGACGGCGATAAACGGCACACGGTGTCCGCCCTCAAAGGCATCTGCCTTGTATCCTCGCCAGTGCTCCTGCAGCTCCACACCTTTCTCACGCAGCTCTTCGAACTTTGCCTTCGGCGAGGTACCGTTGTCCGTAGTAAAGATCACCAGCGTGTTCTCAGAGATTCCATTACGCTCTACCGCCTCAAGCACTTGACCCACGCACCAGTCCGTCTCCATCAGAAAATCCGCGTAAGCACTGATGCCACTCTTGCCCTTGAACTGCTCTGAGGGAGCAATCGGTGTGTGCGGGGAAGTCATCGGGAAATAGAGGAAAAACGGATCATCCGTCTTCGCCTTCTCATCGATGTACTTCACGGACCTGCGTGTAATCTCCGGCAGCACGTCCTCCAGCTTCCAGCCCTTCAGGCCTATACCATTGTTAGATCCATAGTGCGCTGCAAACTTAAGGTTCGTATCCGGCACTCCGCTCATCTTTCCATTTTCAATCCACACAAAGGGCGGCCAGTTCGGCACATCGTCACCGAAGTAGTAATCAAAGCCACAGCCCATCGCTCCGCCTTCGATCGTACCCGTAAAATCAATCTCACCCTGCTTCTGGGTGTAGCCTCCCCCCTTCTTCGGCCAGTTCCAGCCCAGATGCCACTTGCCGATGCAGGCCGTATCATAGCCCTGCTCCTTCAGCATTCCCGGTAAAGTCAGTCTACCTTCCTCAATCAGCGGACGTTCCCACTTCCCGACAATCCCTGACTTCAAACGGCTGCGCCAGGCATAGCGACCAGTCAGCACGCCATAACGCGTCGGCGTACACACCGCCGAGCCAGAATGGGCATCCCCGAAGGAAATCCCCCCCTTCACCATCTTATCCAAGTGAGGCGTCTTGATACCCAGCTTTTCATTCAGCTCCGCCACCGAGTCCACCCCCATGTCATCCGCCAGGATCACAATGATATTCGGCTTCTCCGCTGCCTGCGCCGCCACACTCACCATCGCTGCAGCTAGCACAGCACCTACTCTTGACCCCATTCTCCTGGTAAATTGATACATCATAAATAACCTGATTACACCCACTATACCCCGCGAAGCAGCCATACTTGTACACCTAAGACACAAATTGTAGAGAACACACAAATGCTGCTATTCCAGCATTTAATCTTTCCAACCAAAGCATGGCGTGCTAAACAGGACAGTGAACCCCGTTTTGCAAAACCATGTTTCGTTACACGATCATCCCAGCAGCCATAGTCCTGGCCTCCTGCAGCACTAGCTCCAAGCTCAACTCCCCAGTCTCGCTACCCGACGCGATCCGTACGCTACCACCAGACGCAGTAGCCGGCATGTCACACAAGGGGAGGAAGGCATTCATCGAACTCATGCCGAAGCATGAAGGCGTCGACACCACCGCACGGACACTACACTACTACAGTGATAGTCCGGAACGCTACCCAGACCCATCATCCATGTTCTTCCTGCGCCTTTTCGAGGACGAATCAGGACGCACGATTGCAGCCAGCCATACCGCCCGCCCCCACGGCATCGGCACATCTCCAAGTGAATCGGACACCTTAGTCTACCGTCTCGAGAAAGGGCAATGGATCAACATCACCAGCACTGCCATTCCCGAACAAACTCGGACTTGGTGGTTCAAATTCAACCAGGTTCCCAGCCCCTGTGGCCCGTATCTCAAAGACACACTCAAAAATGAAAAAGCCGTTTACAGGATTGGCAATCCAGCTGGGTACCTTAGCTGGAAAGACAATGCTTTCCGACTAAGCACCTCCACATTATAGCCGCACCATCGTGCGCAATCCCCTCATCCTTATTCTTCCCCTCTCCCCCATTCTATGCTTCCCTCCACTTCACACCTATGGAGGAGAACGAAGCACCACGAGAAGAAGAGTCCCAGGAGGAAAATAATCAGGAACGTGTCCTGCGTATCCGCCTCAGAACAGAGTGCCCCTGCGGTAGTGGCAAAGCCTATGTCGACTGCTGCCGTGACTACCATACAGGCAAACGTGCGCCGGAGACTGCGGAGCAACTCATGCGCTCCCGCTACACCGCCTACTTCTTCCGTCTGGCTGACTACCTCGTCGGCACCCAGCATCCTGATACTCGCCCACGCGGTATCCGCGAAGAGCTGGAACAGACCATGCCTGACATGATGTGGCGCTCGCTTAAGATCCTCAGTACCAGCAAAGGCCAGAAGGCAGACAACAAGGGTAAGGTCGAATTCGTCGCCACCCTCCACCACGAGGGCAAGCTCCTCCAGCACCACGAGAAGTCACGCTTTAAAAAACTCAAAGGCAAGTGGAAGTACCTCGACGCGAAGGGCTAACTGTAGTTTATTAACCGATGGCTTCGGGACTACCCCATCTCATTGAGCGCACCACCGCCCAGTTCGAGAAGAACTTCGGCTGCACCCCCACGCTCCTGGCCGCAGCTCCCGGGCGCGTCAACTTGATCGGTGAGCATATCGACTACTGCGATGGCTTCGTGCTCCCCTGCGCTCTGCCTCTCTACACCCTGATCGCTGCGGCCCCAGCAGCAGAGGATCATCTTATCACCCTTGATGCCGGCAAGAAATTCCCTCGCACTACCATCGACCTGCGGGAACCCGTCAACCCCGGAGAACCTTTCTGGGCAAACTACCTCAAGGGCGTCCTCGCCAGCTTCCTGGAGTTCGACAGTCCACGCCCTCTTGGCTTTAACGCCCAGATCAGCACCAATATCCCACTCGGTGCCGGTCTCTCCAGCAGCGCCGCTCTGGAAGTAGCCTTCGCCACCTTGCTGGAACAAATCACCGGCCATATCCTTACCAAGAAAGAAAAAGCCCTGCTCGCGCAAAAGGCGGAGCACGACTTCGCTGGCATGCCCTGCGGCATCATGGATCAGTTCGCCTCGGCTTACGGCGAAGAAGGGCACCTCGTTCTGATCGACTGCAAGGCAGAGGAAGCCTCCCTCATCTCCTTCGAACGCAACGACCTGGACCTCGTCATCTGCAATAGCATGGTTTCCCACTCGCTGGCGGATGGAGAGTACGCCAAGCGCCGTGCCGATGCCGAAGAGGCGCTTCGCCGCAGTGGTCAAACTAGCTGGCGGGATCTGTCTCTGGCTGACCTACCTAAACTCGAAAAAGCCTGCCCGGAACGTATTTATCATCGCGCACGCCACATCATCACCGAGAGCAAACGGGTGATCGACGCTACCAAGGCTCTCAAAGACGATGATTTCCTCGCTTTCGGCCAATTCATGTACCGCAGCCATTCCTCGCTACGTGATGACTACGAAGTCTCCTGCCCGGAGCTAGACCTACTGGTCGATCTTGCGAAGGAAGCCGGACCCGCTGGAGGAGTACTAGGATCACGCATGACGGGAGGTGGATTTGGTGGCTCTACCATCACCCTCTGCCATTCCTCCCACACCCGCCAATTCATCGCCCATCTCAGCTCACGCTACATGGAGGAAACAGGCCACAAACCTGACATCATCGTGGCCAAACCAGCGCGAGGCGCTCACTTGGTCTAGGATCAGCGAAACCTCTCACTTGCACCCAGATAGCTCAATACGAGGCAGTTTTCGCATTACCCCCTATACACCTCCCCTGGCTCTACTGACACCACAAAGTTTCCACATGAGAAACTTTACCCTTTACAAGGAAACATCCGATAACCAATCATACACCTCATGTTTCTCTTAGAGTAATTTTTTTCAAAGAAACACAATCACCATACGCATTCAACACCTATGAAAATCACTATTCTCATGCTAAGCGGAGCCCTGATAAGCTCTGTATCGGCAGCCGTAGTCATCAACCCCATCTCCGTGACAGCCACTGGGACCATCGACTTTAGCGCAGACGGCTTTGACCGTACTATCGACGGCAGCGGTCTTTCTGACTCCACCCTCGTGGAGACTGGAGATGCTCTACCTGGCACTTACCCTACCCATGAAGTAGGTAACAATGCAGGCCCGGCGGTTCAAACTGTCTCAGGACGTTACTCCAGCTGGGCAGGACAGACAGTAACCTACGATCTGGGAGCTGTTTATGATCTCGAAGACCTCGTCTTCTGGAACTACACCGAAATTTACAATGGTGACGATCAATACCGCAACCGAGGGCTCGCCTCCGCCACCCTTTCCTTCGCGGGGGAAGACCTGGTATTCGGTTCCGACACTGCATTCAATTTTGCCGAGGCTTCAGCAGGGTCGGCTCCTTTCAATGCTGAAGTACTCAACATCACGGAAAACGGTGTACGCTACATCCAGTTCTCAAACATGACCAACCACGGAGGCAATCGCCTAGGATGGTCCGAAGTCCGCTTCACAGGAACTGCTGCAGTACCAGAGCCCTCCAGCGCAGCTCTCATCGGCTTAGCCGGTATCGGCCTCGCCCTGCGCCGTCGCCGTTAAGCACACTCCATCACAACTCAGATCATACCCTGAAGCCGTTTCCTTGCTGAAACGGCTTTTTCATAAACACACCTCAAACCATTGATAAAGAATTGGTCACAAATCCAAAAAATTGAAAATAGATCACTTTTTCGGTAACCTTTGCATCACTTTATGCCAGTATATTAGATAAGCATGGGGAAGCCCTTGCTTTCACACCGCAATACTCAATCGCGCATGCTCAGATTCAAAAAATCCACCAGCCCCCTGGTGGCAGCTGTTGCTGTCATCGTGTCGGCACTTGCCCAAGCTCAGGATGGCCCCGGTTTCCCGAATATCGACTACGCCCCGTCTGAGTCTGGCAGCGTTCTTTCCCTGAATGATCCGGGAAAAGCTATCAGCGCCATTTGCATGCACCGCGGTTACCTCTTTGTTCCCATGGGAGCTGATGGCGGAGGCGGCCGAGACAGAGGAGCCTTTGCTCTCTACGACATTTCGGATCCCACCAATCTCACCACTGTCTTCGACTCCCGCGACTACCCCAGCACCTACCATGACTCGAGTAGCTTTGACTATGTGGGGGACTTCGCCGAGGAGCACCACCTTCCAGTTTCCGGGGACTACGCGCTGATCACCGAGCGCCGCAATACGAGCGTGGGATACTGCATTCTGGATCTTTCCCCACTTTACGACAATCCATCGGATCCCAAGCCCCGGGTAGTCAGCCGCTACTCCTACCCTGGCATCACCAATGCCTCAGACTATGATGGCTATTCCTTTGCCGCAGGCTGGCAAGGCCGCAAGTACATGTGGGCTCCTACTGGCTCAAACGGCCTGATGATCATCGACACCTCGAACTTCGCCAGCCCCCAGCTACTCACCACCATTCCACGCTCCCAACTGGCGAACCTTACCATCCGCTCGGTGATTCCTATTGGAAACTTACTCGTGTGCACCACCGCATCAGTCGGCGGCAACTTCCAGGCTCTCATTCTGGATATCAGCAACCCCACGAGCCCGCAGATCTTAAACCAATTCAGCGGCCCCATGGGCTACCACCCCTTTGTCTACGGGAGCAAACTCTATGGCGGCGGCAGCCCCCTCATTGCCCACGACTTTTCTGACCCGCAGAACATCACCTCTGTGACCCTCAACCCGAACCCTGGGCTCGATCGCCCCGAGTACGGATTTGGTAAGGACGAATATCTCTTCATCGGCCACTATCCAGGACTCACCAAGTGGCGCCTGGATGGAACGAACACCCAGGAAATCGAACGTATCAACTCCGGCCTCATCGACGACCATGCCTTCAGCACTCCGCTGGGAAACCTCGCCGCCGTCTGTAGCGACCACAACAACGACCGCAAACTCATCATCGGCATTCACGACCATGAAAAGGACATCCGCCCGCCGGAAGTCAATTTCGTCTCCCCCTCGGATGGTGCTACCAACGTCCACATCAAATCTCGCGTCGGCATCTGCCTCACCGACTTCGTAGACACCAAATCCGTCACTCCCAGCAATTTCTTCATCCGCGAGTTTGGTGGCAACCCCGTCCCTGGCACCGTCAGTTCCATGTTCGGCATCGTCAACTTCTGCCCGGATAATGACCTTTCACCTAACCAGACCTATGAAGTCGTCCTCGCAGCAAACGGACTAACAGACCAAGCCGGAAATGCCATCCCCGCCGAGACACTGGTAGCCACCTTTTCCACCGGAGATACCATCAGTACCTACGATATCACCGTAAACACCCAGACTCCCCAAGTCACCGGGTCCACCATCAACTTCAGCTTGAGCGTAGACAACCCGGGCAGTTTCTCGCTGGAACATTCTTGGGACTACGGAGACGGATCCCCTGTCACCTCCTTCAGCAGCACCACCGCATCCAGCCACACCTACAGCACCGCTGGCAACCACGTCGTCACCGTAAGCACCCGGCTGAACGGTCAAACCTACACCACCAAAGCCACCTCGGTGCAGGTCATCCACAACCCCATTGCTACTACCCCACCCACTAACAGCTCCACTATCATCTTCGATGGCGACAACGATCTGGTCTGGAACGTCAACCCGGATAACAACTCCGTCAGTGCCATTGACGCCAATACACACAGCTTGGTTTATGAGACAAATGTGGGCAATAACCCCAAGTCACTCGCACTCGCCCCCGGCAACAAGCTTTGGGTCACTAATAAGAAAAGCGCCACCATCAGCGTGATCGACCGCAGCACGGGAAACCTTTTCAGCACCCATTTTCTCCCCTATGCCAGTGCCCCACACGCGATTCTCATAGACACCCCTAACAACACAGCCTACGTCACGCTTGAAGGTAAGGAGCAAGTCGCCAAACTCAATGCCAGCACTGGAGAAGTCATCAGCACAATCGAAGTAGGCCCCTGGCCTAGAGCCCTAGCTCTCGATCCCTCACGTAACCGCCTCTGGGTAGCTCGTTTTATTTCCCCAGATGAATCCGGGAAAGTCACCGCGATCAACACCTCTACATTCACCATCGCAAACACCACCTCGCTGCCTCCCGTCATGGAGCCCGACTCCCTAACCAACGGGCGCGGCCTACCCAACTACCTCGGCACCCTCTCACTGTCACCCGATCTCACTCAGGCTTATGTGCCCGCCAAGAAGGACAATATCTTCCGCGGCATGCTCCGTGACGGCCAGCAACTCACCTTTGAGCACACCGTGCGCAGCATGGCGACGGGCATCAACCTCAACACCGGACTCGAGAACGCCTCCTCCCGGATTGACTTTGACAACAATGATTTCGCCACAGCTGCCGTCTATAGCCCCTATGGAAACCAGGTCTTCTTTTCGACCAACGGATCAGCCACCATCTGGGTGGTAGATGCTTACAACCCGGCTAGCAGCTACACCTTTGCCACCGGAGGTATCGCGCCTGACGGACTTGCCCTCAGTGAGGATGGTTCACGCCTCTATGTGCACAACTTCATGTCGAGAGACGTGTCCGTCTTCAATACCGCCATCGCCTGCGCCTCCATCTGCGGCGCCGCGCCCAAGCTGGCCCAAGTCAGCACAGTCACCAGCGAGTCCCTTGCCTCAAACGTCCTGCTCGGCAAACAGCTTTTCTACAACTCGGACGACCCGCGCCTTTCCCAGGAAAGCTACATGAGCTGTTCCAGCTGCCATCTGGATGGTGGACACGATGGCCGGGTCTGGGACTTCACCGGCATGGGAGAAGGACTTCGCAATACCATCGACCTGAACGGCAAAGGAGTCGGCCACGGCCCACTGCACTGGTCAGCCAACTTCGATGAAGTACAGGACTTTGAAGGCCAGATCCGCGGGCTTGCCGGCGGCTCCGGCCTCATGAGCGATACGGATTTCCATACCGGAACCCGCTCCGAGCCTCTAGGCCAGGGCAAATCCGGTATCAGTAATGATCTGGATGCCCTCAAAGCCTACATCGCTTCTCTAACCGACGTGGGCACCAGCCCGCACCGACAGTCCAATGGCGAGCTAACCCCGGATGCCATCGCGGGCCGTGAAATCTTCCGCAGCAAAAACTGCGCGAGCTGCCATTCCGGAGAGAGCTACACCGATAGCGCTTCTCTCGTCCGCCATGATGTCGGAACCCTACTCTCCAGCAGCGGCCAGCGACTTGGCGGCGAGCTCGACGGACTGGACACCCCGACACTCCGCGGTCTCTGGAATGGAGCCCCCTACCTGCATGACGGCAGCGTAGCCACCCTCGAGGAAGTACTCACCAGCAAAAACCTCAGCGGCAAGCACGGCGACCTCTTTTCCCTCACAGATACCGAACTCAACCAACTCGTTGCCTACCTGAAGCAGATTGACGACCATGAAACCAGCGCCCCTTCAACATCCAGTAACCAAGCACCCATGGTCACCTCCCCGGGCACACAGAGCAGCAGCATGCATGTGGCCGTTTCCCTTCCAATCTCAGCCTCAGACCCGGAGGACGATACTCTCTATTTCTCCGCCACCGGCCTCCCAGCCGGACTTTCTATCGATCCGGACACAGGAGTCATCACCGGTTCACCCACCTCACATGGAGATCACAATGTCACTATTGGAGTCAAAGACACTGCCGGAAATGCAGACAGCACCTCCTTTTCCTGGAACATCGCGAACATTGCGCGTGACCTCAGCGATATCGATCCCTCGATGGGCCCCTACCGCTACGTCAAACTCGTCGCCACTCGTGAGGTCAATAACAACGCCTGGACTTCTATTGCCGAGTTTAATGTGTTAGATTCCTCGGGAGCTCCCATCGACCGCAGCAACTGGATCGCTTCTACGGATTCCCAGGAACTCTCTGCTGAGAATGGAGCCATCGGCAATGCCATCGATGGCAACCCCGGCACGATCTGGCACACCGAGTGGGCAGGTTCTGTCGACCCACCACCGCCACATGAAATCGTGATCGACATGATCAGCTCTCACTACGTGCGTGGCTTCCGCCAGCTTCCCCGCTCAAATGGGGTCAATGGCCGCATTGCCGACTATCAGTTTTATGCCAGCACCACCGGCAGCAATTGGACCCTGCTCAGCAGCGGCAGCTTCCCGAACGAATTTACCGAGCATGAGGTTCTCACCTCCACCGCTACGGGAAGCATCACCTATGAATGGTGGTCCGGCTTCACTGGAAGCTCGATCGATGATCTCCGCAGCTGGGCCAGCTATCCGCAGAGTCCCAATGGCTCCACCACTCTCAGCTCCGCCCAAGCCAGCAGCGACAGGGACAACAACTTCGCCGCCCGCATGCATGGCTATCTAGTACCTACGAAGACAGGCCTCTATTCATTCTCCATTGCATCAGATGATTCCAGCGAGCTGTGGCTGGGCACCAACCACTTCGCCTCAAGCGCTACCAGGGTCGCCATGGTTTCCAGCTTCACAGAAGCCCTAGAGTGGGAGGCCTCCGCTTCCCAACAATCGGAACCCATCTTGCTGGAAGCAGGCAAACTCTACTACATCTCCGCCCTGCATCATGACATCAGTGGCAGCGATCATCTGGCTATAGCTTGGAAGACACCCGGCAGCACCAGCTATCAAGTCATCGGCGGCAGCTACCTCATGCCCTACCAGCAGGTCAGTGACAACACCCCTCCGGCCTTCAATGCTCCAGCCTACCATTTCAACATCGCGGAAAACCAAGCGGGAGGAACCGTCTTGGGCAATGTAAGCGCCACCGAGGTGGATGCCGGGCAGTCCATCCAGTACAGCATCATTTCAGGCAATACTCTCGGAGCATTCACCATCAATGCCACAACGGGACAAATCACCACCACCATGGCGCTCGACTTCGAATCCACCCCGCTTCACCAGCTGCTGGTTCAGGTTACAGACAACTACTCCACCCCTCTCTCCAGCAGCGTGCCTGTCACCATCCACGTTGGAAATGTGTTAGAAAATAACGATGAAGTGGTCTTCGTTGAACTCACCAAAGCAGGAGGACCTTTCCAAGGCCACGGCAACCCGGCCCTCATCGGTTTCAATGCTGACCCAGACGGCGACGGTATCCCCAACTCACTGGAGCTCCTGCGCGGCACCCAACCAGACGTACCCGATTCACCACCCGGCATGCGACTCGGCACCACCGAGCACAACGGCAAAACCTACATGACCTATGAGATCGATGTCGATTCCTCACTGGACAGCGCTCTCTATTTCTACTTCCAGAATGGCAATGACCTCCAGAACTGGGACACCCCAGACAACACCCCTCAACTCATCGGAAGCAACGCCACCTACAACACCTACCGCGTCCGCGACAACCTCCCACTCGATGAAGCCCCACGCCGCTTCATCAAAGTCAGCGTAAGCCCTCTCGGCGGCGGTACTGGCAACGGCCTGGAGAACCAGCCATAAACACCCGCTTCCTCCAAGAAAGCACTCCTGATCAAAGATCACTTTTTTCTCGTCTAGGCCCCTCTAAACTTCTATAGAAAACGTTTAGCCAAGTGGCTCTAAATACGTGCGTACAAACATCCGAAGCGCCAGACTAGAGGACCTCGATTTCCTCGTTTGGTTAGAAGAACAGTCCTTCCCCCCTCACAGGCGATGCTCGCGCAATTCCCTGCGTACCAGCATCATCAGCCCTAAACATTGCACCTACATCATTGGGCAAATACTCGCGGACGAGACTACCATCCCCATCGGGGCAGCTGTCGTTATTGCCTACAAGCAAAGCCAGCGTATCTACTCACTCGCCATCCATCCGGACTTCCGCGGCTCAGGTGCAGGGGCCGGGCTCGTGCAGCACATCCTCCATGCTGCCTCCTTGGCAGGATTCGAGAAAGTCTCGATTGAGGCAGATGCGAACAACCACAAGCTCATCTGCTGGTATCAGAAACAGAACTTTGAGCTCAACAAGGTACTGGGCGACTACTATGCCCCCGGTGAACCGGCCTACCGCATGGTACATAGCCTGCACCTGACCGACACTTCTGCGCCAGCTCCGGAAAACATCATCGTCGTAGACCAGCTCAAGAAGTGGACACTTCATTTGGAGAATGTGGAGGTGGTCTCGGCAGAAACCTACCTGACATCCTCTCGCTTCAAAAATGCCAAGCGTCTCCAGGTGCTCAATCTCTGCAACTCCTATAAAACGCACAGCACAGGATACTACGTTTCCCTGCTCGCTGCAGCCCGCAATCAGCGCATCACCCCGACGGTGATGACCGTCAAGGACAGCTGTAACATCGGGATTGCCCAGAGCGTTTTCGATGAAATTGGCACCCGCCCAAAGATCACCCTTCAAGAAGGAGAGTCCACCCAGATCACCGTCATTCTGGGCAACTCTCCGGAGAAAGCTCACGAGGAAATTGCCCGCAAACTCTTCCGCCTTTTCGAAATCCCCTTCTTCAGTCTGACTCTGAAGAAAATCCAGGGAGAGCTATTGGTGAAGAAGGTCTGTGTTCTTTCTCCGACCAAGGTATTTGCTGAGCACAGAGATCTACTGGAGCAATCTTTGATTAGCCACTTCCAGCGTAAACGTCACTACCGCCAACAGCTCAAGAAGCACAAGTACGATCTAGCCATCCTAACAGACAGCAACGAGAAGACCCCACCATCCTGCCTGGTCGCTCTCGAAAAATTCAAAGCTGCAGCTGAGAAGGTGGGCTTCTTTGTCGAGTTTGTCAGCAAACTCGATTACCGACGCATCTGCGAGTTTGACGCGCTCTTTATCCGCGAGACCACAGCCATCGAAAACCATACCTACCGTTTTGCACGTCACGCCTATACGGAAGGTCTCACTGTCTTGGATGATCCTTGGTCCATCCTTCTATGTTCTAACAAAATTTATCTCCACGAGCGCCTCAACCGCGCACGCATTCGTCAGCCCAAATCCTGGCTACTCACCAAGAACTCCATCACCAAAGAGCTCGTCAGTCTCTTTAGTTTCCCTCTGGTGCTTAAGCTACCTGAGAGCACCTTCTCTTTGGGCGTCTACAAAGTAGAGTCCGTCGAAGCTTTCCATGAAAAACTTGAGTCTCTCTTCAAGCAAAGCGATCTCGTCATTGCCCAGGAGTTCCTCGAATCCGAGTTCGACTGGCGCATTGGCATCCTGGACAACACCCCCCTGTTTGCCTGCAAGTACTATATGGCGCGCGGCCACTGGCAGATCTATAACTGGGAGCAAAGCAACCCAGAGGATTTCTCTGGAAATTTCGAGTCCATCCCCATCAACCAGGTTCCTGCAGAAATTCTCAAAACCGCAGTCAAGGCTTCCTCACTTATTGGAGACAGTCTCTACGGCGTGGATCTCAAGGAAGTCGGCGGAAAGCCCTATGTGATCGAGGTGAACGACAACCCTAACATAGACGCTGGCATCGAGGATTCCATCCTGGGAGACGAACTCTACCTGCGCATCATGACATCGATTTTCAATCGCTTGGAGCGGGAAAGAGTTCAGCCACGCTACCTCCAGTAAAAACCCATTAAAAAAGGAGAAAGCGTGGCTGATTTGTTGATTATAAAAAACCCTACACGGACTAGATTGTCCGCTCTCTTATACCGGGTACGATGACGGCTTCTTTCTCTTTTTCTGCAATTTTTGGGACATTCAATTGCTGAGGGGATTTACCCACCCACTCACTCATCCTTCCCTGGACTTTGACCACCCCTGCGGCAGGATCAAACTCCAGCATCGTGAAGACTGATTCTTTGTAAGGACAGGTCGCGGCAATGTACTTGTGTTTGGCGTGCACTTCCTTGGAATAGCTCTCATGCTTGTACTTCCCTCCCACCCAATAGTAGGAGGCGGAATTGATATGCAGATAATGCACCCCTTCGATTTCCAGCAAGCAATCAATGTGCGAGTGACCATTGATGGAGATCACCACCTTGTCTTTATGCTTGCTCAGAATCTGCTGAATCTGCTTGGCATTATTCACCGCATAATGTCCTGCCAAGGGCTGGTGAGATGCGACGACCACGGGGCCATCATACGCCTCCAGTTCCTTCTCCAGCCACTGCACCTGCTCCGGACCTACATAACTGGCGTAGCCACCTTTGTGGGTGGGAGACCCCTTGTCATTGCCGTCCAGCACGAGAAAGCGTAGTCCGCCTACATCCTTGCTATAGTAGCGCTTTTCCATCCCCCAGGCCTTGAGCACCTGCTCCTTCTTGTATCCTCCATCCGTATCGTGGTTACCGATCACATGCATCACCGTGTCGTGAGCTTGATTAAAGGAATCCACCACCTTCTGATTCTTCTTCTTTGGCACCGCGAAATCCCCCATCTGCATTAGAGCATCCGGTTTCAGCCTCTTCATTGTAGCGAGGAAGGCATCCAGCCTCTGTGGAGCATCATGCATCACATCCTGATGCAAATCGGTGATGACTCCCAGCTTCACCGGCTTGGCTAATCGGCCGAATTTCGCCAGCACCACCTGCGGCAAGGCTATTCCACACGCTCCAGCCGACAGCATTTTCAACATACATCTTCTCTTCATAACTCTGATCAATAGAACCTAGTTTCCCGAAGAAAACTTTCAATTAAATAAAAGAAACGTGTCAAAATCCATCAATGTTTTGCAAAAAGGTTAACGACGTGACAATTTGCGTCATCTTCTCGTGTAACAGTGTCACTCAACACCTAGAAATCATGCGCATCTTAAAGAACCTGCTTTTATCAGCACTAGTCTCAACACCCCTGGTAGCCCAGGAGAAGCCAAACATCCTCTTCATCTTCTGCGATGATCTTGGATATGGTGACGTCGGTGTCTTTTGGCAAAACCAACGCAAGGAAGCCAACAAGCCAGACCAGCCTTGGTTCAGCACACCACACATCGACCAGATGGCCGCTGAAGGCATGCTTCTCCATGCACACTACTGTGCGGCTCCCGTTTGCGCACCATCCCGTGCCTCCCTTTTCATGGGCCGCCACCAGGGCAACGCACCGATCCGTGACAACCAGTTCGACAAGGTCATGCCAAACCAGCCAACGCTTGGCACCACACTCAAGCAGGCGGGCTACCATACCGCTCTCATCGGCAAGTGGGGCCTGCAAGGCAAAGGAAAAAACTCCACCGAGTGGCCATCCTACCCGACCAAGCGCGGATTCGACTATTTCCTGGGAGGCGTACGCCACCGCGATGGGCACGAGCACTACCCTTACGACCAAATCCACTTCAAAAACAAGCGCACCGAAATCTGGGAGCAGGACAATGAAATCAGCGAAGGCCTGAAAGGCTGCTACACCACGGACCTCTTCACTGCGGCGACCAAGAAGTGGCTCGTAGACCACAAGAAAGAATCTTCAGACAAACCTTTCTTCCTCTTCCTGTCCTACGACACCCCACACGCAGCGACACAAATCGCTACCTCTCCTTACCCGAAAGGCTATGGCGTCAAAGGTGGTGTCCAGTGGATCGGCAAGAAAGGTCGAATGATCAACACGGCTAACAACAGCCCGGACAACTACATCCACCCTGACTACGCGGACAAGATGTATGATCATGATAGCGACCCGAGCACGCCACTCGTTCCTTGGACCAACGTTTCCAAGCGCTATGCCTCTTCCATCCGCCGTATCGACAACTCGGTGCAGGACATTATCCAGACCCTCAAGGACCTCGGCATGGATGAGAACACCCTCATTGTATTCACCAGTGACCACGGCCCATCCAAGGAATCTTACATCAAGGAAAACCTTCAGCCTGGATTCTTCGATAGCTTCGGCCCCTTCACTGGCATCAAGCGTGATTGCTGGGAGGGAGGTATTCGCCCGGGCGCCATCGTCCGCTGGCCCAAAGCGATCAAGGCTGGTAGCGAAACCGAGCTACCATCCCAGATGAACGACTGGATGGCCACCTTCTGTGATGCAGCGGGCACACCGATTCCAGCCATCGCTGACGGCACCTCACTCATCCCATCACTGACGGGCAAAGGCGAGCAGGAACCATCTACTATCTACGTGGAATACACGGTTGGTGGTGGCACTCCGAAATACGCTGAGTTCCCGAAATCCCGTCAAGGCGCCAAGCGTGGTCAAATGCAGGTCGTCCGCGAGGGTAAGCTCAAGGCTATCCGCTACAACACCACCAAGCCTGACACCCCCTTCATGGTATTTGACGTCACCAAAGATCCTCGTGAGGAAAACAACCTCGCCGGCAAGCCGGGCATCCCTTCTCAGGAACACTGGATCAAAGCCGTCTCCCGCCTTCACGGAGTAGAAAAATCAGCAAAGCGTCCATACGACAAACTCGCTGTGGCCGCCCTCGACATCACGAAGACCACTCCCGGTGTGACCAAGAAAGCAAGCGACAAGCAATACGCATACGCCTATCGCCTGACAGATGCCAAGACAACCACTGCCGGTGACCTCAGCATCTCCGAGACCAAAGGCAATATCGAGTTCAGCGGCTACCTCAAGGTGGAGAAAGACGGTTCCTACGGCTTCGAGTTTGCCGAAGGTGTCAATGGCGTGCTCCGCATCCATGACATCCTCACCCTGGATACCGACTCACCGGAACCAGCACACGCAACAAACAGCCTCAAGCTCACCGCTGGCTACCACCCATTCACGCTCACCGTCCGAGCTAATGGTAAGGCCACGAAAGCACCACTCCTCTGGAAAGCACCGGGTGCAGACAAAGCGGTAGCCATCACTGCTGCTTCACTTTCCCACTAAATCGGAAGTCCCCAACTCATTTCATCCAAGACCCGTCAGGATATCTCCGGCGGGTCTTTTTCGTAGCCTCACAGGCGTAACTGAATGCTGGAAAAGAAAGCGGCCGCGTCAGCTTCAGAAAAAACCCATAAAATCTGAAGTCAACGCGGCCAGCCAATAAAACCCAAGGGCTAAGTTGCCCGCATTTCTATACTGATCAGACAGGGGATTCTTTCTCGATTCAGCAAATAATTCGAAAAATTATTCACCTACCGAAGTGAGAGTCACCCTCACCAGATTGACGACCTCACCTCCGTCCGGAGTTATGGCTCTCAATTCAAGTTCCGATACCTCGCTAGAACTCAGCTCCAGCACCCCAAGAGAGAGCTCGCTCCATTTGCCCCAGCCTCCTGTAGGAGGCACCTCGCCTAGCAAAGTCTGCTCACCAGCTTTAAGCTCCAGCTGAAGTTTGGCTTCGGGGGCACGGGAATATTCCAGCACCACTTGATAGGAACCAGCACTTACGCCTTTCGTCTTCCAGGAAAGGTACTGTGATTCCTCATTCCACCAGCCGATGTTTGGTTTACCTTCGTAAAGATTGTAGCGGATCTCAGGCTCGCCATGCAGCTGGGCATCTTTGGCCTTCAACTCGACTTGGCCAGCAGCATCCGGATGAATCACCGGCTTGTACATCGCCCACCAGCGCAGCCCCCAGATCACGCCCACTACCAGGGCCGTCACCAATACGGTGCGCACCAATATGCCCACCAGCGTATCCGCCCAGCCATTGGGGCTCTTCACAGGAGGCATCAGATCGTGTGTCACTTCCTTACTCATCAGACTCGTAGATACATTTTCTTACGATGCATGGCCCATAGCACCATCCACCAGGTCAGACAATAGGCCGCAGCGAGTATGACCCCTTGCAAGGGTTGCTCGTACTTGCCAGCCAGCCCGCCAAAGAGGAACTGACTCGCTCCCCAGAAATCAATGATGCGCGTACCCAGATAAATCGTGATCGGATTCAGGCCGATGATGATAAAAAAGTAGGACCAGCGCCACAGCCCCAAGACATCAATCACCAGATAAAAGACCGCTGTCAGCAGCACGCTCCACGCCATGCAATGCACTACAAAGGAGCTGGTCCACATCTTCTTGATGAAGGGCATGGAGCCGCTCCACAAAGCGGCAATTCCAAACAGGATGGGCACTGCCAATAGCAGCACCATCACCTTCTGCCAGTCGCGTGGTTTGTCCGCACGCAGCAGCTGCCCGACAATCGCACCCCCCAAGGGCAGGGCTGCGGCAGAAATCATCCCCAGCACCCCCTCAGGGTCAAAATGCAGCGCATAGACCTTCCAGGGCAAGAGATTCCTGTCCACATAACCCGCTAACGATCCCTCTGGAGTATAGGTGCCACCTTCGTAAAACGGTGCCCCGAATAGCTGCAAAGAAATCCAATAACCCAGTAACAGGCCGATCACCCAGGCAATATGAAACCGTGGCTTACTGTAGATAAACACCAGAGCTGCGATACCATAGGCCACTCCAATAAAGCCCAGCACGCTGCAGATACGCGTCTCAGCCAGCGGTTTGAGCGCCAAGCCCCCATTGTAGACGATTCCCAGCAAGACCAGCAAAAGCACTCGCTTGAAGACTTTCAGCGTCAGCCGGAGCCTAGATGCCCCCTGCTCCAATTTGCCCCCCAGAGAATAGGGCATGGCCACCCCGGCAAGAAAGAGAAACAGCGGGAAGATCAGATCATAAAAGGTGAAGCCTACCCACTTCGCATGCTGAAACTCCTGAGCCATCCTCTCCAGCCATGGCCACTGAGTGAACTTTGCCAGCGCAGCCACAAGAGCTGAACCACCCACGATCCAAAACATATCAAAACCACGCAATGCATCCAGCGAGCGCAGCCTTTTAGACTTACGCTCCTCCTTCTCCACCGAGGCTTTATCCAAAGCCTCGGTCACCTGGATGTCATCCACTGCAGATGGTTCCGCAGCCTCATTCGTTAAGAGAGTATCTGGCATCGTACAAACTATGATTACGCTGCCAGATTTCAAAAATTACGGAATGAGAGAATTTAAGGTGTAACAAAAACTGCGATTGAGCAATTTCTGGCCCGATTGGCTCTCCAGATCAGCGCCCTCGGCGAGATCCAGCTGGTAGACCCTGCCCGGCTCCAACCCTGAAATATCAAGCTTCAGCTTGTTCCCTGCCGTCATTTTCATCGAGACCGCGGCCTCCTTACGCTGACCCATCTTGGGACCACCATAAGACCACTTTGGCTCATAGCGGTAAGAATGCACCTTAAAGTCAGCAAGCGCCGCAGTATCCGCTTTCAAATCCTGCGTAAACTCCAGCTCAAAGCCCTCCTTCGTCAGACGCATCATCTTCACATCGAAAGGAATCTTCTCTTTCAGACTGATCCGCATCAGCCCCTCAGCAGGGCGGCTCCACCCCCGCACTGTGTGTCCTGTGTAGAGGTATTTTCCATCAGGACTGAACACCGCCCGGTTCCCACCGGAGAGCAATTGCTTACTATCGATAAAATGCGTGCAAGCGCCCTGGAATTTTCCGTCCACCTTCTCCAGCATCAGCCGGGTGATCCGCTGCCCATTGTTATCCAACACCAGGATCTGTCCCGCAAACGGACCGTAGCCCTCTGGAATCTGGATAGGCTCGGACGCTGAACGGTTGAATTCCTTGTAAGGCACCAAAACGGCTGCCCGGGTGCGCATCTCATTGATCTCCTTTAGAGACATCTTCAGAGGATCTTTACCCTCGGGCCACTTCGGGTCCCAGACCAAGCTGGAGGGATGCCCGTAGAAATGGTCTTTCTCCACATGGTAGATCGGCGTCGTCGCCCGCCAGTCGCCTTGGTTGTCCCCACACCAGATGTTGCCATCCTTGTCGCGCATGATGCCATTGTGCATGCGGAAGCCTTTGGCAAAGGGCTCTACCGAGCCGTCCTTCTTGTAATGGAGCACCCAGCCCTTCCACTTCACTGAGGAAAAATTACGCCCACGTCTGCCAATCTTGGAATAGTCCCCACGAAGGTACTCAAAAGTAGGCCCATTGTGTGAGGCAGTTCCCACCGCAATATAGTAGCCGCCCTCGCCATCCGGGCAGATCTCATTCGTTTCATGGTAGTTGCCACTGACTCCCCACTCGCTGGTCAGTGAACGATAAGAATCGGCTACGCCATCTCCGTCCGTATCCTTCACATCCGTGAGCTCAGGCATCTGGCTCACCACAATATGACCTGGAGCAACGACCTCCATGCCGCATGGGTTATGGAACCCTGTCGCAAAGAGCTTCCACTGGAACTGGTCAGGCTGCTCGCCTGGAACCGCCGTGATGATATCCCCGCGGCGCAGCGCCACATAGAGTTTCCCCTCTGAGTCAAACTGCACTGCCCCGACCTCCGGCGGAACATCCTGAGGCAAATCGATTCTTTCGATTTGGTAATAGTCTTCAAACGCAGGTGCAGCCAGGCACACAGAAGAAACGAGCGTCACTAATCCCGTTAGATAATTCAGTGTAGTTTTCATCTCCTTAGTCTTTCTTCAGTGTTTTGATAAAGAGCAGCAAACTCTCCACTTCTTTTGGGTTCATCTTGAACACCGGCATGTAATTCTCTGGGTAACCCTCCACAACTTTGACGTTAGGGTTATTGATCGACTCCTTGATGTACGCATCATCCGCCAGCACCTTTTCTTTAAGCCCTGTGATGGCACGTTTGCTCCCATGTAATCCTTGTAAAGTAGGACCATGGCTCTTCGAGCCATCCAGCGAGTGGCAAGTAATGCAGGCCATCTTCGCAAAGACCTTTTCGCCCATCTTCGCAGTTGCCTTCCCTTTCAGAATATCCTCCGCTTTCGCAGCCTCATAGCGTGCAATGACAGCACCTTGGTAAACCACTTTTACTTCCTTGTCCGAAATCACTTCCACACTGACTCCCCTCTCTTCACGATATCCCAGCTTACCAGACCCTTGGAGAGTTAGTGTAATTTCAAACCTATTCGCCTGCTTGGCCGGCCTTACCTGCTGATGTATCTCTGCGCCATCCACCTTATAGACAAAATCTAACACATCCCCTTTCACCGCATAACCCTGATATTGCGGTGAGGACACAGAGGTACCATTGATCGTCACCGGGTGACTTCCTTGAGCCCGGTAGAACATGTCACCTCTCAGCTCTGGAACATACCCAAAAGACTGGCGATTACCACGCTCCGGTTGCCCCCAATAGTTCTCCATATCCAAGAAGCCATCGCTCCAGGCATACATCAATCGGCATTCCACGGTATCCCAGCAATAAGACAGATGCTTGCCGTAGTTTACCCCGAACGCAGCAGGCAAGCCTGAGATTGGTAGATACTCACCCTCCACATCCTTGCCCAAGGCGGGGTTGTACTTCGGGGACTTCGCACCCTTGTGATGATTCGGTAAGACTGAGGGTTCCAGACCGGCAAAGGGCATGAAGGTCCGCATCACGAGTGGCTTGCGCAGACTCCCCAGCGGCAGGTTGTTGAAGGTCAACATGCCACGCTTAGTCGTCGAGTGATCATTAACCTGCTGCTTTAGGTAATCCAGAGCCATGGGCAGTCTTTTCTCAAAATCGTCCCAGCCACATTCCATCGAGATCTCAGCATGGTACCCAACTTTTCTCAGCGCTTTCAGATACGGGGTAAAATCATCACCCTTCATTCCAGGAGCAGTTCTCTTTTCCTTCTCCGCGATGTGGCAGTGACGGATGTATTTTCCGGCTATGATGATATTCTCAGGCCCCTCTCCATTGCGCGCCATGTGAAACAAGTCACAGGTTAACCCGACAGAGGGATGATCTACCGCAGCGACAATCTCTTTGCCCTGCACCATGGTATTGATAAAATTATCTTCTTCAGTATTGAGCGGTTCGATCCAGATCTCCACTCCCTGGGCTTCAGCTAGAGGAGCCATCTTTTTTAGTAGATCAACAAATTGCTTCACCGCGTCCTCACGCAGAACCCCTACTGGCATCTTACGGGCCTTGGCACTACCGAAGACGATCCCCTTCACCCCTAATTCCTTGGCGCGGCGGAAAGTCACCTCCGCATACTGAAGAATCTCTTCATGATTCGCCTCTGGCCCCACACACTTGAACTTCGCTGGCAAAAACGAATTACAGGCTAAAATACGAAGCTTGGCTTCTTTGATCTTCTGAAACTCTTCTACGACCTCAGCATCACTGCTTTCAGGCTTCAGTAGTCCCCGCACACCGGTTTCAATATAATCGTATCCCGACCTTCTAACAGACTCATAGTTTTTCATCGAGGTACAGACACCATATTCTGTGAATAGTGAGCGGTCTGCCGTTTCAGATCCCAGGACACCCAATGCGGATAGGGTTCCTAAGCAGAGTAGAGTTAATAGTATTCTCATTTTGCGTGTAGCAAGTTAATGAAATGGGTACTGGCAGCTATTTTTACAGATTCCGCCATTCCCCACTTCATAACACCACACTCCATCCAGACAAGGATGATCCAAAAGGTGCAGAAAGAATGCTCCTACCCTACTTCGCGAATTTAAACACGGGATCCGGCATAATCAGATTCCCTCCATAGCTGCTCAGGTGAAACCTCATGTAGCGTGACTTTAGCTGCCCGCCTGGAACAATCTTACGGTCCTCGGGAACTTCACCGCGGAACACAGTCGTCCAAGTGGTTCCATTCTGACTGGTTTCGATCCAGACATGTTTCACGGAGTCATCGACGGTCTTGCGCTCTTTCTGAGCTCGGGGAAAGGTAATGGATAGAATGCCGGACCTCTTTCCGGCGGCCGCGCCTCTTCGATCCACTGTAACCGTCCAGAGCTTTTGCCCCTTGTTGGTATTAGACGTGTTGCTCCGCATCGCCGTGGTAGGATTCCCGTCGAATGCATACTGCGCTCTCTCCAGAGAAAACGCGTCCGAGTCCAGCCCAACAATTTCCTTGGGAAACCCAAGATCAGCTTCGACTACTTTCCAGCGGGCCGGACTATCACCAGCATCACTGGTAATGGTAGAAGCATTTCCCACGACACCTTCCTTGGTTTTGTATGCTACCGTCAGGGTCTCGCTCTCGACCAGCATTCCCGGCTTCCACTCTGGGCTCGTGGCGGTAGGTTGAGTCCCATCAGTCGTATGAACGGCGGTGACAAAGTTAAACATCGAGGCACTAGCTACATCCACTCCACCTTCCTTCCAAATCAGCTGTGGAGCCGGAGGCTTCGTGCCCTTGGGATAGGGCATCCAGTTGACCTCTTTTCCGCCTGTCACATGAAGTCCCTGGTTTCTGATACTCAGGACAACAGCCATCGCATAACTATAGGCATCCTCACTACCCTTGCCTGTTGCACAGGCAACATTGGTGATTTGCGGCTCAACATGGAGCAGCCCCTGTCCACGCCTCCACTGCATGGCAATGATGGGAGCTATCGCCTCCATGACCTCCTCAAAAGCTTCCTTGTCCGTACCGGCCAAGCCCATCAGCCCCAGGTAGCAGCCAATGTTTCCGTAACCATGACTGCGGCGCATGAAGCCATATTGATTTCTCATAAAGCCGGCGATACCCTTGCGCATTTCAGGCTCTACATCATAGATCGTAGCAGCCACACCAATCAGGCCACTGCGGCACCAAGCCTGGTCCGCACCAGCACCACTCGAGGGCGCACCATAGCCAATCGCTTGCTGACCATAGGGACGCTTACCCGCCCAGGCTGCCTTGATATAGGGCCCCGCATAATCCCAAGCTCTGGACTTCACACCCAGCCTAACAGCCAAGGCATCACCAACCACAAAGTGGGACAAAGGAGCAATCAAGCCGCCTGATCCGTAAGGCAGGACCCGCAGGTCATGCCCGTAAGTAAAATAGTAGTTCTTATTCACATGGCCGCCCTGTGTGATCCCTGTACAAATCTGGTCGAGCCACGCCACCGCCCTTGGATCTCCTGTGGCCAAGGCGTATTCCCCCAAAGCAATCGTCTGAAAGGCGGTCCCCCACAAGCCCAGATACTTGGAATGCGCACTGGGCTTTTCGTGCTTCAGCAAATAATCCACAGCCTTGTAGATACGCTCACGATGCTGCGGATCCTTCGTTCCCAAGAGAGCCAATATTCCATACATCTCATCACTGTTGGCTGGCATGGTCCCCCAGGAGCCATCTGGCTTCTGGTCTCTTACAATCCGGTCAATCAAGTCCTGATAAAGTTGGTCAGCAGCCGCACCTGCCAACGGGAATCCTTGATAGTCAGAACCGCTCACATGATCCAGCTTCACCACCTTTTCAGTGCGCTGACCACTGCGCGGATCAATCACCTCAAAACTCAGCACGCCACCACCTTGCAGAGCCTTGAAATAATGACGGGCAATGACGGCCTCGTGATGACGCTTCATCCATTCCTCTGCCAAAGGATAACGTGTGGCATTTAGCACGGGTGCTTGCAGATCTTCACCACCAACCCCGACAATCAAATCTCCGAGCTTTAATTCAGACTTACTGGAAGGCTGGCCCTCCGTAATGGAAAACACTTGAGAAACAGGCCACTGCTCTGCGGGACATGTCCTGCACACCAACCCAATGGCATTCAAGTCGATGAACTGGCTGTGACGCGGCTTGTATTTCCTTTTTGGCAGATCTAATGGCTGAAGCCCATGAGAAAGCTTACCTAACAAAATTGGAACACTCCCCACATTCTGGATCTCCACGCTCACCTTCTTTCCCTGAAGGCGGGAAATATCCTCTGCACCTAACACCGACTTCAAGAGCTGACTCTTGGCCTTTTCCTTTTGCTCCCCAGCATACAAAGGGCGAATCTCTGAGGCGGAGAGAACAATCTGAGCTTTCTGACCAGGCTTAGCATTTGACTTGGTCTTATGCCCGACCAAGCGGATCGTTTTTGCTAACACCTCTTTATCAAACTGAGCTAGCTTTTCTTTCTTCGTCTCATCCCAGTCTCCCTTGGCGACGGTCACGAATGGATCATTCGCGCTGGGTCGGACCTGAATTTCATAGCTGTATATTTGACCGTAACTCAATGAGCCCTGTCTCGGGAGATAGGCCAAACCACCTATCATCTCCGCACTGTCGAGCTCGATTTCTACAGCCAATTCTTTCTGCCAGTCACTAGGATAAACGGAAACCCACTCGCTCCCACGGTTGCCATCCACGGCAAGGTCCGCCACACGCCGGTTATGCGGATAAGGCGCTTGCGCCCTGATGCCTATACTCTCTGATTTTTGAGCCGTCTGAGTAACAGACTCCGTACGCCAAGTAAGAACCTCTCTCTGACCAGCTTCAGACACGGATAAAATCACAGAACCCGGCTTATCACCCTTACCCACAACTCCTCTTATTTCTGTAGACAGCCACAGGTAACTCTCCGAGGCAACGTCAACAGGAAGCTCCCGAGTAATCTTTCCTCCAGGTTCTAGCAGTAGCAATCCTTGCGCGCTTCCCTTGGCCACCATGTGCGCCTGACTCGCCTCCCACAGCTCTTTACCAGCCGCAGCTTTCTGAGCCTCTCCTTTCTTGCTCAACTGGATCGAGGCCGACTTGACAGGTGGCCACTTCACCTCCTCAGCCATGACTGCAATACTAGTAAACAAGACAATAGATCCTCCTAAGGCGCGAAGCCCGTTTTTCTGAAAAGTGGTTCTCATTCCAACAATACGTGAAAGGTTATCCTACTTCCAAAATGGGCGGAGAACCATTTAGAAATCAGGTTACTCTCCATACGACAGCCCGTTCGCTTGCTTCATTTCATTCCACGACATTCCACTTTATATTCCCTATCCTTGGCTAATTTGACACCACAGACACCTTCTACCCGGGCCCCACATTACATAGGGTTTCGGAATGAGGTTCACCTTGCTTATCGGACTCATCATCACGCTCTTCTCCAGAGTGCCATCCAGCGTATCACCCGCCAGCGGTGAAACTACCAAGCCCCTGAAAACGATCGGCATCCTAGCCTGTCTCCGCCATTACGAGCCTGCTCCAGCACTAGATAAATATGCGACACTCGATGCTGATCTCATGCTCTGGATGGGAGACAATATTTATGCCGATACCGACAGCATGCTCCAGCTGAAGCAGGACTATCTACAACTCGC
Source organism: Rubritalea squalenifaciens DSM 18772 (assembly GCF_900141815.1). Lineage (NCBI taxonomy): Bacteria > Pseudomonadati > Verrucomicrobiota > Verrucomicrobiia > Verrucomicrobiales > Rubritaleaceae > Rubritalea > Rubritalea squalenifaciens. The sequence continues at coordinate 36,392 of NZ_FQYR01000006.1, read as the reverse complement.
CGAACTGGAAGCCTTCCAAGCCATCTCGCACATCCCCACCATGGCCACCTGGGATGACCACGATCTAGGCCAAGACTCTGCCGGGGCCCATTACCCGAAGCGCGATGAATCCAAAACGATCTTCATGGACTTCTGGGGCTTCCCAGACGCCCCCCAAGTCCGCAGCCAGCCCGGAGTATACTCAGCTCAAATCTTCGGACCAGTTGGCAAACGTGTCCAAGTCATCATGCTCGACACCCGCTACGCCAACTCTGATACCCGTGTACTCGATGAGCAACAGTGGCTCTGGTTAGCTCAGCAATTGGATAAAGCCTCTGAGTTTCGCCTCATCGTGTCCTCCCAACAAGTTCTCCTCCCCTCCGGCACCCGCTTCGAAGGCTGGGCTGATGTCCCCACTGAACAAGACAGGCTTTTCTCGCTACTCCGCCAAAAGAAGACCAGCGGCCTCATCTTTATTTCAGGCGACCAACATTTTGCCGAAACATCTCAGCGCAATGACCTCCTCTCCTACCCCGTCCACGAATGGACCCATGCCGGCATCAACCAGGACGAGGATCATCTACCAAACCTGTACAGAACTCAAGTAGCCCACGCAAAACACAGCTACGCATCCATTACTTTCCAATGGTCCGAGGATCCCAGCGCCACCTTCACCGTGCGTGACCTTGAGGAGAACATCATACTCACCCACACCCTCCGCCTTTCGGAGATTTCTCACTGAGTTTAGCGCTCGAAGTTACTCATCTGGTCAAGACTGAAAATTGTCACAGAGCCCTATCTAACAAGTCGAAACAGGACACCCCACTCACCCCGAGCCCCCCTCTAACCACTCACCTCGCTGAACACGAGACACTTACACTAGAACATGTCACACAAAAAACCTCAATCAACTCTGTCACAATCAGATAGACAGATCATTCCAACACTTTCGTCACTTTGTATACCTCCTCTCTAATGATACAAACCCCTCTCAAAGAACGACGCATCTGGATTATCGCTCACATACTCAGCTATTTGAAAGTAACATCATCCCTATGCATCTACCCCTTTTGCTGCACCCCATCGCAGTAAATCACTGCCTGAAGTCTCATCACAGGGCAATGAACATGATAACACCATAATGAACAAACAAACAAACCTGATACCGGCTATGATCGGTAGCTTCGCCTGCCTAACAGCAGTAGCGGCAGCACAAACCTCACTGACGAGTGGCTCCACAGTCACAGACTCAGTTCGTAAGAACAACTGGAACTACTACACCATCCAAGTTCCATCCACCAGCACAGGTCTTCAAGTCGACCTCGTCGGCACGAACAATAAGGATGCTGACCTTTACATCCGTCAGGGAGCTAACCCTACTACTAGTAACTGGGACTTCCGCCCATACCAAAACAGCAGTAACGAGTCCGTTACTGTCGATGCCAACTCCAACCCGGTGCTTGCCCCTGGAGCTACCTACCACATCGGCATCCACACGGCAGACAAGGGCTCTGCCGGCTATACCCTGACCGCGACAGTCACCAATCCTAATGGTGGCGGCAATCCTGGCGGTGCAGCAGACGTACGCCGTCTCCGTGTCACTTGGGTAACTGACCCGTCCACCACAGCCACTATCGGCTGGGAGCAGGTCGCTGGCAGCGCAGGCACCGTTCACTTTGACACAAGCGATCACGGCACCACGGTTGCAAACTACTCTTTCAGCAAGACTGTCGACCGCCAGGTTTCCTACCACGGCATGAATAACAGCTTCGCACGCCTCAGCGGCCTCACCCCTGACACCAACTACTACTTCGTCATCGAAGACAACTCAGGCGTCAGTGACCGTTACTACTTCCGCACCGCTCCGGCCACAGCTCAACCATTTACTTTCTGTGCTGGCGGTGACTCCCGTAACAACCGTACTCCACGCCAGCAGGCCAACCGCCTTGTTGGCAAGCTTCGGCCACTCTTCGTTGCCTTCACCGGCGACATGATCAACAGTGATGTTGCCGTAGAATGGCAGGAGTGGCTGGATGACTGGCAAGAGACGATCACTTCTGATGGCCGCATCTTCCCAATCCTCCCTCACCGTGGTAACCACGAGAGTGGTGGCAACCAGACTGTCTACAACATCTTCGACACCACCTCTAACAACTACTACGCACTGAACATCGGTGGCGATCTCATGCGCTTCTATGTCCTCAACTCAGAGGTCAGTGCAGGCGGCACCCAGCTCAGCTGGTTGCAGAACGACTTGAACAGCAACAGCGGCACCACACGCCACCTCTGTGCTGGCTACCACAAACCAATGCGCCCACACCAGTCAGGCAAATCCGAAGGTTCTGACGAATACAACAACTGGGCTCAGCTCTTCTACGACCACGGCATGGACCTCGTCTTCGAGTCTGACTCCCACGTCGTTAAGCGTACAGGTCCACTCATGCCCTCCACTGGTGCAGGTAGTGACGAAGGATTCATCGCGGTTTCCTCCTCTGACCCAAATGCTACCGTCTACACAGGTGAAGGCTGCTGGGGTGCTCCACTCCGCTCAGCAGACGACAGCAAGAACTGGACTCTTGCTGCGGGCTCCTTCAACAGCTTCGACTGGGTACAGGTATACTCCGACCGTATCGACCTGCGTACTGTGGTAGTAAACAGCCAGGAAGCCAACACTGGTAGCAACACAGATGCCGACCCGTTCGCCATCCCGAGCAACCTTCAGCTCTGGACTCCAGCCTCCGGCACCGTTCTCTCCGTTCCGGGTGACGACAGCACAGGCGGCAACCCTAATCCTGGTAACCAGGAAACGACCATCGCCTTCGGTTCCTCCTGGAACTACAAGGATGACGGCTCCGACCAAGGCACCGCATGGCGTCAATCCGGGGTCACTGAGACTTGGCCTTCTGGCAGTGCTCAACTTGGCTACGGCGATAGTGATGAAACGACCACTCTGCAGAGCAGCCACCTCACCTACTACTTCCGCAAGGAAATCAACATCACGAATGTTGCTGACGTGACCGACCTCGACTTCAGTCTGCTCTTTGATGATGGAGCCATCATCTACATCAACGGTACCGAAGTGCACCGCACCGCCACCATGGATGCCGGAACTAACTTCAGTTACAATACTCCATCAACTGCTACTTCCAGTGACAACGCCACGGAGAACTTCAGCGTCAGCCCAAGTCTCCTCGTAGAGGGAGCCAACCTCATCGCAGTAGAAGTGCACAACCGCTCTACCACGAGCTCGGACATCAGCTTCGACCTGCAAATGCTGACCACTCGCTCTGGAGAAACTCCTCCGCCGAGCACCACGGACGAAACCATTTTCTCCAACGGCGCTAGCTGGAACTACAAGGACGACGGTTCAGATCAAGGTACAGCATGGCGTCAACCCGGCGTTACTGAGACCTGGCCATCCGGCAGCGCCCAGCTTGGTTATGGCGACGGTGATGAAAGCACTACCCTTCAAGGAAGCCACATCACTTATTACTTCCGTAAAGAAGTGAACATCACAAATGTCAGTAACATTACCGGCATTCAGTTCGACCTTCTTTATGACGATGCCGCGGTGATCTACATCAACGGCACAGAAGTTCACAGAACCTCACTGCTGCCATCCGGCCCGATCAACTACCAGACAGGAACTTCCACCTTCTCCGCTGACAACTCCACCGAAACCGTGAATGTCGCCAGCAGCCTTCTGGTAGAAGGAAACAACCTCATTGCTGTGGAGATCCACAACCAGAACACCTCCAGCTCGGACATCAGTTTCGATCTGAACATGCTGGTCAACCGCAGTGCGCAGTAATCTCTGCAGATCGTAAGCTAGGAACTCTTTGATAACCTCATGTGGTCAGGCCTCCTGACCACATTTTTTTGTGCCCGTTGATACGCCTCAAAATAGAGCATGGACGCAGGACCACATAAATCATGCGCAAATTACTTATAATATCTCGTTAAAATACGCTATCTTGTGACGTATGGATGGGGGCACACATGCTCCCCAACCTCACCTCACCATCTCTACTCACATGAAACGCAGTCATTTCCTCACGATCTCTGCGGCAGTCTTTACGCTACTCAGCGTAAACGTCTCTGCCCAGACACCTCTGAATAACGGAATCTCCGTCAGAGACGCCGTCAACAAGTCACGTCTTGTCCATTACACGATCCAAGTACCAGAAAACGCAGAAGGGCTTGAGGTCTCACTGGCAAACGTAAAGCCAGATCAGGACACGGACCTCTATATCCGCAAGGATGGAAAACCTACCAGAGATCACTGGGACTTCCGCCCCTTCGTACAAGGAGCCAACGAGCTAGTCACCATCGATGCAAACTCAGATCCTAAACTCGTCCCTGGCGCCACCTACCACATCGCGGTAGGCAGCCAGCTGGATAAGAAAGCCGAGTACAGCCTCCGTGCGGCATTCATTCTACCAAACAGTGATGGCGGCACCCCATCCGCTACCCGCCGCTACCGCATTACTTGGGTTAATGACCCTGCCACGACAGCCACAGTAGCCTGGGAGCAAATCTCCGGCGAGGCTGGCACAGTCTACTACGACACCCAGGACCACGGCACAGACGCCTCCAAGTATACCTTTAAAAAGTCCGTCGACCGCGAGATCAAACACTTCGACATGCGCAATTGTTTCGTCCGCTTGGAAAAACTCCAGCCAGACACCAAGTACTACTTCGTCATCCAAGACCAGTCAGGCACCAGCAACCGCTATTACTTCCAGACCGCCGCAACAGAACAGAAACCATTCAGCTTCTGCGCAGGAGGCGATTCACGAAACTTCCGGGAACCTCGTCAACAAGCCAACCGCCTCGTTTCCAAGCTTCGCCCGCTCTTCGTCGCCTTCACTGGCGACATGATCAACCAAGACATCTCCGTCGAGTGGCATGAATGGCTGGATGACTGGCAGCAAACCATCACCCATGATGGCCGCATCATTCCTATCCTTCCACATCGGGGCAACCACGAGAGAAACGGCAATAGTACCATCTACAATCTCTTTGATACCACCCCGGACAACTACTACGCGCTCAACTTCAGCCGTGATCTGATGCGCTTCTATGTCTTGAACTCTGAGATCAGTGCTGGCGGAGAACAGCTCGACTGGCTACAGACAGACCTTCGCTCTCATTCCAGCAAGACCAGACACCTTGTCGCCGGATACCACAAACCGATGCGCCCCGTTGTCGCAGCTAAAAAAGAAGGTACCGACGAGTATGACCACTGGGCTCCCCTTTTCTACCTGCACGGCGTGGATCTAGTCTTTGAGTCCGACTCACACGCGGTGAAACGCACCAAGCCCGTCAGACCATTCAATGGCGAAGGCAGCACTGAGGGATTCATTGAATCCTCCAACGACCCGAAAGCCACCGTCTACACAGGTGAGGGCTGCTGGGGTGCACCTCTGCGTGCAGCCCAAGACCTAAAGCCATGGATCGCCGCCGCTGGCACCTTCAACAGCTTTGACTGGACTCATGTCCACAAGGACCGCATCGAGCTACGCACGGTTAAAGTTTCCGCCAAAGAAGCCAAGGTAGGCCAAAACACAGACGAGACACCGTTCAACATCCCAGCCAACCTGGAACTTTGGGAGCCGGAATCCGGCACGGTCCTCACCGTACCAGGAGACTAATTTCACTACATTTTCATAGCGTAACTTAGAGAGGGGAATGGGCTTTACGAAGCTCATTCCCTTTTCCGTGCCCTTTGCCTGATAGCCTCAAGAGACACCTCATCATGAGGTGTATGCTATTCGACAACCTCAAACTTTAAATTCAGCACACCAGAACCAACAACAAGCTATAACACAAAAACTTCACCAAGCTATACAGCCCAAGGAACTACAGCCATTCAGACTATCCCTCGACACGCAAACCTCCCAATTTCTGCGCGAATTCACCACCACCCCGTAACCTTAGCGTAACCTTTTCTTGCTTTGTTAGGTATCGGGCAAGTGCCCACGTCCAATACCTAAATTGAACATCCATACACATGAAACTAAAACCAATAACCCTATTACCGACCATGCTCGGTTGCTGCGCGGTGATTACTCCGCTCGCGCTGGCACAGACGCCGCTCACCAGCGGCTCGACGGTTACTGACTCAGTCAGAAAGAACAACTGGGTCTACTACACCATCCAGGTACCATCCACAGCCACCATGCTCGAAGTCGATCTTGTTGGCACAAACAACAAGGATGGCGACCTCTACATCAAACAAGGCGCTAACCCCACGACCAACGACTGGGACTTCCGCCCGAATATGCCCACTTCTAACGAGTCCGTCGTAATCGATGCCAACTCATCCCCGGCTCTGGTACCCGGCGCAACCTACCACATCGGCGTCAATACAACCGATAATGGAAATGCTGGCTACACCCTTACGGCCACGATTACCGATCCTAACGGATCCGGCGGAGCATCTGCCACACAACGCTACCGGGTAGTCTGGGTCAATGATCCATCCACTACGGCAACTGTGGGCTGGGAGCAGATCTCTGGAAATGCCGGCACCGTCTACTACGATACCGTGGACCACGGCACAGACGCAGGCAGCTATGCCTTCAGCAAGACCGTCGACCGCCAAGTCAGCTTCCGTGGCATGGACAACTGCTTCGCACGCCTCTCAGGCCTCACACCTGACACGAACTACTACTTCCTAGTACAAGACGGCTCCGGAGTCAGTGAGCGCTACTACTTCCGCACCGCACCGGATACACCACAGCCATTTACCTTCTGTGCCGGCGGTGACTCCCGTAACAACCGCACTCCACGCCAGCAGGCCAACCGTCTCGTCGGCAAGCTCCGCCCACTCTTTGTTTCCTTCACTGGCGACATGATCAACAGTGACAACAACATCGAATGGCAGGAATGGCTCGACGACTGGCAGGAAACCATCACCTCAGATGGCCGAGTTTTCCCAATCCTTCCTCACCGCGGCAATCACGAGAGCGGCGGAAACCAGACCGTCTACAACCTCTTCGACACCACGAGCGACAACTACTACGCCATCAACATCGGCGGAAACCTGATGCGCTACTACGTGCTCAACTCTGAGATGTCCGCTGGTGGCACCCAGCTCAGCTGGCTTCAGAACGACCTGAACAATAACAGCGTCACCACACGCCATTTGACTGCTGGTTACCACAAGCCGATGCGCCCTCACCAGTCCGCCAAATCCGAAGGCTCTGATGAATACAACAACTGGGCCCAGCTCTTCTACGACCACGGTATGGATCTCGTCTTCGAGTCCGACTCCCACGTCGTCAAGCGCACCGCTCCACTCATGCCCTCCACGGGTACAGGCAGTGACGAAGGCTTCATCGAGGTTTCTGCCTCTGATCCTAATGCCACGATCTACACTGGTGAAGGCTGCTGGGGTGCCCCACTCCGCGCGGCTGACGACAGCAAGACCTGGACTCTCGCCGCAGGCTCCTTCATGAGCTTCGACTGGGTGCAGGTGTTTGATGACCGCATCGATCTCCGCACCATCGTCGTCAACAATCAGGAAGCCAATACCGGCAGCAACACTGATGCTGATCCGTTTGCCATCCCGACAAACCTCCAGCTCTGGAATCCATCCTCCGGCACGGTTCTTACGGTGCCAGGCGATGGCGGAACCAGCACGCCGATTGTCAACCTCAGCAAAGAAGTCGCCGAAACTGGTCTAGCAGGAAACGCTGGGGACGAACTGCTCTACCGCATCACGCTCCCAGAGGGCTCCTATGATCTGGATATCACCCTCACTGGTGGTACTGGCAATGCAGACATCTATGTGAAGGCCGGCGGCATTCCCACCACAACGGACTTCGACCTCTCCTCCACCGGAGCAGACAACGAGGAGTCCGCTTTTGTGACTTCTCCGACTAACAGCATCTACTACGTATTGGTAAAAGGAACCACCTCCTTCTCAGGAGCTTCCCTTAGCTACGACCATGCTGATCCAACCATCGAGCCTGTATTCGCCTACGGCTCCGCCTGGAACTACAAAGACGACGGCTCTGACCAAGGCACAGCCTGGCGCCAGCCTGGAGTCACCGAGACCTGGCCATCCGGCAACGCCCAGCTTGGCTTTGGCGATGGAGATGAAGCAACAGCCGTACAAAGTGGTCACATCACCTACTACTTCCGTAAGGTAGTAAACGTATCCGACCTTGCGAGTGTTACAGGAGTTGAGTTTGACCTCCTCTACGATGATGCCGCTGTAATCTACATCAACGGCGTCGAAGTACACAGGACTTCCCTTTTGCCTTCCGGCCCGATCGACTACCTAACAGGAACTAGCACTTTCTCAGCGGACAACTCTGTCGAGAATGTGGTTGTCGACGGCAGCCAGCTCGTAGAAGGCAGCAACCTCATCGCCGTGGAAATCCACAACCAAAACACATCCAGTTCGGACATCAGCTTTGACCTGAGCATGAAGCTGCTACGCGCCGGCGGTCCTACACCACCACCAGCGACAAACCTTGTTCATTGGAATCTTGATGAAACCTCTGGAACTGTGGCTGCAGACTCCAGCGGAAACTCTAACGACGGCACCGTTTCTGGAGCCACTTGGTCTGGTTCTGGAGTCACAGGAGGAGCACTCGATTTCGACGGGGTAGATGACCGTGCCGATTTCGACCTTACAAACTCAGGCTCCTTCTCTGTAGCCCTCTGGGCGAAATCTGGAGCAGATGGTCAAAGCGTCTACTCCTCTGTATTCAGCAACCACACCCCAAATACTGGAAGCACCTTCCAGATCGATATGGGCAATGGCTTCCAATACCGTGGTAGCCAGACCGTAAGCTTTGGTGCCGCTCCGCTGAATACTTGGGTTCATCTGGTTGTTTCCTGTGACGGCTCCACCACCAAACTCTACTACAACGGTCAGCTCGTTCAGACGCTGAGCGGAGTAGCCGACACCTTATTTGATGGTATCCACCTCGGCACCAACCGAAATGAAGGAAACTTCTTCCAGGGTTCTGTGGACGACTTCAGGTTCTACGATGGTGCCCTCACAGACGGTGAAGTATCCACCCTCTACAGCTCCTATTAAGCATTTGATATCTGATGGTCGGGGATCCACCTGATATCCGGCCATCGTATCACTACCTACAAACCCATGTGGCTAGCATCGTGCTAGCCACATTTTTTACCCTCAGACAACTGACAAGTCTATCTGGCGGAATCGCCACGGAATAGAACGGGGCAAAGGAAACATTTCCCCCTCTATTCCCCAAGTTATCTCTGGCCTTCAGCAGGCTTTTTGGTTCAACTAAACTCACAAACCTCACTCATGAATTTTACCAACAGGACATTCATGTGGCTCCTTAGGATCGCCACTTTCCTCACACTTTTCTGCCGAGGCTGGCTCTACCTCCGCTGGAACTGCCCACTGCGCGAAATCTTCTGGACCGAAAAGTGGATGACCCCTCTGGTCGACTACTTCCTGCACATGGACTGGGCTCAATTCTCCCAGACCTCGGATCCTTACATTACCTTCCTGTTCCGCGCCATTGGCATCTTCCTCATGGTCGCCGGAGGAGCTGCCCTCTTCGTCAGCAAGAATACACGCCGACTAACAGACATCTTGGTAGTCGCCACCTTCTTTACCATTTTACATGCCTTTGCTGCCTGGCACGGAAAGGACTACCAGATCGGCATGCTGATAGAAATGGCTCTACAGGCCTTTTCTCCACTGCTCCTATTGATCGCCATTCGCAGAGGGATTGAAGCTAACAGCTTTGACTGGATTTCCAAAGCAGTCATTGCCCTCACCTTTGTGGGTCACGGACTCTATGCCGTAGGCCACCACCCGGTACCGGCCAACTTCGTCACGATGTCCATGAACATTCTCGGCCTCTCCGAGGGGATCTCCAAATCCTTCCTGCTTGCTGCTGGCTATCTGGACTTCATTGCCGCAGCACTCATCTTCCTTCCTTATGCCAGCATCCGTAAGTATTCATTCTACTACATGGTCTTCTGGGGTTTTGTCACCGCACTTGCCCGCGTAGTCAACCACTACAACCCAGCTGAAAAATTCAACGGCATCGACCCGTGGCTCTTTGAGACACTGGTGCGAACACCACACTGGGCCCTCCCACTGATCATGGGACTACTGATCGCTAATCAACAAAAACAAAACACTCTCGAGTCATGATCTACCGTTTCCTTGCACTCCTTGCCTTCGTCGGCCTGGCATCCTGCCAGCGCCCTAGCAAGCCAGCTCCTCCTAAGCCCAAAACTTACCAAAGCCAGGAAGGCAGCACCGTGACACTGAGGCTCGCCCCGCCCAATCCAGTTCTCTCCGCCAAGGCTCCCATTTCTCTCACCACGTCCGGCCCCGTGGAAGATGCTCCCGCCAGCCTGAAGTTCGAGATCCAGATCAACCAGCTCAGTTCTTCCGAGGAAACCTTCGTCCAGGAACTGGCAAAATCTCATCAGTTCGCCGAGACCAAAACCATTTCCTTCCAATCAGAGGAGATCAAGAAATCATCTAACCATGAAATCGAGATCTCCGGGAAATGGACCTTCGAAGGACAAAGCAAACCAGCAACATTCAACGCTGAATGGAGCATGGATGGATCTCTGATGAAGCTCAGCATGAGCCCTACCTTCAGACTCAGAGACTACCGCCCTCTCCCCAAGGACGCGCCCAAGCAGATGATCGACCCGCGCTTCCAGCTTGATATTCAGGCGACTCTGTCGCCCGCACAGTAATCACCACCTCATTCCCCGCTCGTCTGGAAGTCTTCAGGCGAGCAAATTTCGTGCTTGCATATTCCTCCTCGTCAAGTAGTTGGACGCCATCTACACTACCTCGATGGGATCCAGCATTCTCTCTGCGCTAGTCATTAGCCCCACCATCCTTCTGCTTCCTCTTTTCTCTGCATTAGGGGCTCCGTTTACTTTTGAGACCGTTGAAGGCAAAGCCAAACAACAAGCCAGCAAAGCCTATTCAGCTCCAGCACCGCTGGAGAAATCTCTCTCAGAACTGGATTACGATGGATACAGACTGATCCGCTCATCCCAGGAAAATACTCTCTGGGCAGAGCAAGAGCTACCCTTCCGTCTTCAGTTCATGCACCCCGGCTACCGCTTCCTGAAGCCGGTCAAAATGAATATTGTAGACTACGACGGCAATAGCAGTCCACTCGCGTTCGATAAAAAATACTTCGACTACAAAGATATCCCTGAGCTCGAGAAAACCCAGTTCGATGTAGACGGCTTTGCCGGTTTCAGAATCCTACATCCGCTCAATGACGTGCAGGGCCAATACGACGAACTAGGCTCCTTCGTGGGAGCCAGTTATTTCCGCTTACTCGGCAAAGACCAAAGCTATGGCATTTCAGCCAGAGGACTAGCTCTCAACTCTGTCACTCCCGGCGCCGCAGAAGAATTTCCGGACTTCACCGAATACTGGTTCATCCAGCCCAAGCCCGAGGACAAGAGCTTCACACTATACGCGCTACTGGACAGCCCCAGCGTGACTGGAGCCTACCGCTTCATCATCCACCCCGGTGAGACGACCCGCGCAGCCATCACCGTCTCGCTCTTTTTCCGTAAGGAAGTCAAGTGCCTGGGACTCGCTCCACTTACCTCCATGTTCTGGTATGGTGAAAACCACCGTGAGCGCACCTTCCCAGACTGGCGACCAGAGGTTCATGATTCGGACGGCCTACTCCTCAAGTACCGCAACCAGCAGACTCTCTGGAGACCGCTCTACAATCATCACGCGATTCGTAATGCCCTGTTTAACGCCAAAGAACTCGTTGGCTACGGACTGCTGCAGCGTGATCGTGATTTTAACAACTACCAGGATTTGGGGAATCCTCAGCACAGGGCCCCCAGCACCTGGGTAGAACCCTCAGGAGAATGGCCATCCGGCGGCATCCGGCTCATCGAGCTCCCCACGAACAATGAAGCCATGGATAACATCGTGAGCTTTTATCAACCAGCCCAGTCACCCAAGGCAGGAGACTCTCTCCGCTATAGTTACTGCCTCTGCTGGGAAAAAACGCATGAGCAGCAGCTCTCCCCAAATCAGGTCATCGCAACTCGAATCGAGAAACTTCCCGGGACAGAAACGCTCAGGCGTTTTGTCCTCGATTTCTCAGGTCCAGATCTCAACAAACTTCCCGATAACACAAACATCACCGCCGAAGTCAGCTCCACCGGCGGAACCAAGGTTACAGAGACGCAGTGTTTCAAAAATCCCCATACAGGAGGATGGCGTGTTGCATTCATCTTGGATTTGAACCAGAATCCCACGCAGCCCACCCAGATACACTGCCTCCTAAAAGATCTCCCCAATCAAACCAACCTTTCTGAGATATGGAGTTATCAGTGGACACCTTGAATATTTCTTCCGCATGCGGGCGCTGGGCCGACTGCGAGGAGACCCTTGAACAGTGGAATGAAGCCTACAGGAAAATAGAAACCTATTTCCTTGCCCTTCATATCGACAACAAGCTTCTCCTCAGCTCACTCGTCTACAAAGTGCTAGGCAAAGCCAGTACGCGCCACGAGCAGGAGCCAAGCCGCCTCCCCGTCGAGCTAGCCGCAGAGGAGGCCGATCGCCTCCTCGTGGAATGGTTCAGAAAAGTACTGGGAGATAACGAGGAAGAACCCATCGACCGCCTTTCTGCCCGAGGCCGTCTCGCGCTCATGCTTTTGGAGGCAGACACTCCGTGGCAACATGTGTTCCTGCATGATGAACCGGTCCCTGACGATCTGAAGAAAAAGATGCAGAAGGCCTACCTGGTAGCCAACCCCAAGTTCTCATTTACCGAGATGTACCCCAAGCCTATCGATTTAGGAATCGTCCAAAAAGCAAGCCAGACTCTCGAGGGTATCGCCATGCGGAAGACGGCTGCCCAGTGGACACTCTGGCTGGCATTCAGTGCCACGATCTTACTCATCTTCATCTTCACACGTTAACAATCGCCACATGAGTAACGAATCTTCCGGCCAAGGCAGAGTCCAGCCAAGCTCTGTCAACTTCTGGCCCACTTTTACCTTCTTCTCCATCGTCGTCGTAATTAGCTCCGTGGGCTCATACCTCATGGCCGACTATCTATGGCGTCTAGGCTGGACCTTTTCCTCCACCCTGCTCTGGATTCTGTTCACTACGCTCTTTGCCTACTTATCCTTCGGGTTCACCCATGCAGCCGTCGGCTTCACCCTGCGCCGTATGAAATCCAAATTTACTTGGATGCCATCTGCCATCCGAGATTCCGATGATGAGATCGAGATCCGGGACACCACCAGAGCCGCCATCATTATTCCCATCTATAATGAACCGGTGGAACGCGTTTTTTCCGGCATCCGCGCCATCTTCGACTCTGTAAACAAAGAAGAGCACGGCGAGCGCTTCGACTTCTTCATCCTCTCAGACTCTAACAAACCAGAACAATGGGTGGCGGAGGAAGCAGCCTGGGTCAAACTCTGCCGTGAATGCAAGGCCCAAGAGAGGATTTTCTACCGCCGCCGATCTAACAACGCAGGCAAGAAGAGCGGTAACGTGGCCGATTTCTGCCGCACCTGGGGCACACGCTACCGCTACATGGTGGTACTGGATGCGGACAGCATCATGACCGGCAAGTGCCTTGTGGAAATGCTCAAACGCATGGAGTCCAACCCGCAGGTGGGCATCATCCAGACCGTACCTTCACTCGTGAACGGAGAATCGCTCTATGGCCGCATGCAACAATTCGCCCATCAGCTCTACGCTCCCGTCTTCATGGAAGGTCTCGCCTTCTGGCAAAGCAACGGCGGCAACTGCTGGGGCCACAATACCATCATCCGCCTCCGCCCCTTCATGGAGTACTGTGACCTCCCCGAACTCCCTGGCCGCAAGCCCTTCGGTGGGCACATCCTCTCACACGACTTCGTAGAGGCCGGGCTCATGCGCCGTGCTGGCTGGGACGTCTGGCTCGCTCATGACCTAGACGGCTCTTACGAGGAGGGGCCGCAAGGGATCGTGGAATCAGCTCAGCGTGATCAGCGCTGGTGTCAGGGTAATATGCAACACGGCATGCTCCTGTTGGCAAAGGGTCTTCGCGGCAAAACCAGAGTACACTTGGCCAACGGTATTCTTTGCTACCTGTCCTCACTACTCTGGCTACTCTTCATGATGGTCAGTTTCTGGAGAGTCTATGACGCAGGAATCAACTCTATGTATATCCCGGCTGCGAACCCGGCCGGAATCATGCTACTGGGTATCACCCTCTTTCTACTTTTCACACCAAAGCTACTCTGCCTGTTTGACTTGGCTTTCGACAATGAGCGCAAAGATGGCTTTGGCGGATGGTTCAATGCCTGCACTAGCACCATCATGGAGACCCTCATGTCCGCACTCATCGCCCCCATCATGATGATGTTCTTCAGTCGCTTCGTGATTGGAAATATCATCGGCAAAACGGTCGGCTGGTCTGCCCAGCGTCGTGGAGCACAAGGAACCAACTGGTACGAAGCTCTCTCTGCTCATGGCCTTCAGAGCCTAATTGGCATTCTCGCAGGCCTCGCGGCAGGCTTCACCAGCCCCGTTCTTTTCTGGTGGCTTTTCCCTGTACTACTCGGCCTCTGGCTGAGTATCCCGATCTCGGTACTCACCAGCCGTTTGGAGCTGGGCATGGAAGCAAAGCGCGAGGGACTCTTCATGGTTCCCACGGAGTTCAGCCCGCCTAAGGAACTCACGGACACCCTGAATTACACCGCTTCCGAGGAGAAGAAATTCAGATGGATCACTGCCGCCGTATTGGATCCTTTCCTGAATGCAGTCCACATTTCCCTCCTCCGCAAAAACCATTACCGTATGCAGCGAGGCAGCAAGGTCTATGGCAGCCTGCCAGATGCCCCCAAGGACGACCTGGAGATCACCGCCAAGCGAAAACTCCTGGCGAACCGCCTGCTGCTCGAGGGACCAGCCTCCCTGGATACCGCTGAGACTCTGGAAGTACTCTCGGACATCGATAGCATGCTCTGGCTTCACCGCGAATCCTGGCTGAGACCTGATGCTCGCCTCGGCCCATGGTGGAGGCGCTCGATCAGAGAAGTTTCCGCAGCCATCTAAACCAAGAAAGCTCCAGCCTCTTGCAGGTTGGAGCTTTTTAATGACCACGTTGAGCTACTTGCGTCGCCTGCGGGTCAGACCAAGCAATCCCGCAGCACCTAACAAAGCGAGCGAGGACGGCTCAGGGATCGACTCCACGCTGATTGAGTTCCAGGTGGTTGACCCTTGTCCTCCACTACTCGTGGCTCCAAAGACAATACGATTGGTACTACCAGATCCGGAGGTTGCCACGACCCCATGATTCCCACCCAGGCTATCGCTCAGGCTAGCTTGCCCGCCGCCTACATCATAGCTCAAGGTGAAAGTCACGTAAGTGACCGAAGGAGCACCAGTACCCAGCTCGTCACTCAGAGAGTCGACCCCAGAAGTAATATCGAAAGTATTGGTACCATCAGAGATCAAGATATCGCCGTCGGCATCACTCTGGAAGGAGAGTACATAAAGGTAATTACCCGCCACCTCCAGCCAGAAGGCATTGTTGTTTTGGTTAGATCCTGCGTTGTAGTAGTCGTTTACACCGTTAGGCACCCCCGAACTACTGACAGCATCCCGGTTGACCGCCGTCGTCCAGGTGGCCGTCCAGCCAAAGGAGGTCATCTCTGTCACCGCAGAGCCGGACAAACTTTGCTGGTAGAAAAACGCACCCCCAGCAGTGCCGTCCGTAATGCGCCAGCCACCATTGGTTGAGTCTGCACCATAGTTGAAGGACCCAGGAGACCCTGTCGAGGCAGCCCAGCCTTGGGAAAGAGGGTCGGCAGCCCCAGTGGTACCCGCCGTCGGATCTACACCAGCGCTGTAAGAAGAGACAATAGCCGCATGCGCACAGAGAGTGGATGCCGCGAGCAGCACACAGATAGATGGGGTTTTCATGAATCAATCTTGGGGTTTTGTCGTGCTCCTGAAGAGAACACGACTTTTAGGATATAATACTATAAACCACTGAAAAACAGATGACAACATCAGATTGAGCGTATCATCTCTTCAATTTCAACTACCCGCTGGAATCCACCGGCTGGCAAATTCTCCTCTTGCCCCCGATTTTCAAAACCTTTAGGAGTCTAAGTTACTCTGAACTTCAGTTTTCACTAACAATGCAAGTAGAACGCCCGCGAAAATACAGGAATACCTCCCTACTGATCACCCTCTCGCTGCTGGCAGCGTGGTTCATCATCTCGCTGGGCTGCGGAGTCATCTTCCGCAAATGGCTGGATGAACATCTGCCCAATATCGGCAACGCCCCCTTTGGATTCTGGATGGCCCAGCAGGGCTCCATCATTGGTTTCGTACTCATCCTCATCATCTACGCCACACTGATGAACAACCTGGACCGCAAGTACGGCTATTCAGAAGAGTAAACACCGCAAGCCCAGGAATCTACCAGAAGCATCTATCACCTCACCTTTTCCTACCTCATGTCACAATACTGGCTCAATCTCATCTTCATCGGCATTTCCTTTGCCATCTATATCGTCATCGCCATCAAATCCCGCGCCACCTCGACCAAGGAATACTACACGGCTGGCGGCGGAGTCTCCCCTCTAGCCAATGGCATGGCCACTGCAGCGGACTGGATGTCCGCGGCCACCTTCATCTCGATGGCTGGCGTGGTCGCCTCCTCTGGTTATGATGGCTCGCGTTTCCTGATGGGGTGGACAGGAGGCTTCGTCCTTTTGACAGTCCTCATGGTTCCCTACTTGAGAAAGTTCGGTAAAGCCACGGTGCCGGACTTCATCGGCGACCGCTATTACTCCAAGAGCGCTCGCTTCGTGGCCGTGCTCTGCGCCATCTTCATCTGTATGACCTACATCATGGGGCAGATGCGCGGAGTCGGAGTTGTCTTCTCACAGCTCTTCGGCATCGGCATTCCCCTCGGCGTGGTGATTGGCGCCTCCATCGTCTTCTTTTACGCAGGTCTCGGCGGCATGAAAGGCATCACCTACACTCAGGTGGCCCAGTACTGCGTGATGGCCTTTGCCTATACCATCCCGGCCATCTACATCGCCATCCTTCTGACAAACAACTTTATCCCACAACTCGGCCTGATCGGCGATTATACCAAGGACGGAGTCCCTCCAGTTCCTTTCCTGGACAGGCTTAACAACATCAATACCGAACTAGGCTTCAGCAAGTACACGGACGGTTCTCTCTCTGAGATGAACATGTTCTGCATCACTGCCGCCCTCATGTGCGGCACCGCAGGCCTGCCCCACGTTATCGTACGTTTCTTCACCGTGAAAAACGTCCGTGCCGTACGCCGCTCCGCCTGCTGGACACTGGCATTCATCGCCGTCATCTACCTCACAGCACCGACGATCGGCGCGTTCTCACGGGTGAACCTCATTGAAAGCCTCAATGGCAAGAGTTACACCGAAGCCCCATCCTGGCTCAAGGAGTTCGAAGCCACAGGGCAAATGGCCTGGGTAGACAAGAACAACGACGGCAAGATCAACATCCATGGTCCCGCTCACGGGGACAATGGGAAGAACAACAAAGTCTTCATCAGCGAGAACGGCAAACCCTCTTTCCCTCCGGCAGACACTCCAGAGAACCAGCGTATCGGCCAGTACGGTGAACGCCTGCTAGCAAACAAGGCCGACACGAGTAACCCCAACGAGCTCTACTTCGGCAACGACATCATGGTCATGGCAAACCCATCCATGGCTGGCCTACCGATGTGGGTGATCGCTCTACTCATGGCTGGCTGTATCGCGGCAGCCCTCTCCACGGCAGCCGGACTCCTACTGGTACTTTCCACCTCCATTTCCCACGACCTGATGAAGAAGATCGTGAAGCCGGACCTCTCAGACAAAGAGGAGGTGAACTACGCGCGTATCGCCTCCTTCGTCTCCCTCGGTGTAGCCACCTGGTTTGGCATCAACCCACCCTCAGCATTCATCGCCAAGACAGTCGCCTTCGCCTTCGGCTTGGCAGCGTCTTCCTTCTTCCCCACCTTGCTCATCGGCATTTTCTCCCGCCGCATGAACAAACAGGGAGCCATTGCCGGCATGGCCTGTGGCATTCTCTTTACCCTCGGGTACATCATCTACTTCCAGTTCCTGGACGGCACGCCTGACCAATACCTCTTCGCCACCGAATCAAGAGGCGGCATTACTCCTGAGGGTATTGGTTTCGTCGGCATGATCATCAACTTCGTCGTGTCCTTCTTTGTCTCCTATCTGACTCCAGATCCGCCTGAAGAGGTCAAAGAAATGGTGGAAAACATCCACATCCCATCCGGGGCAGGAGAAGCAAGCCATCACTAAGCCAAGAACCTACCGGCAAAAAAGCCTGCTGACTCAGGCGAGTCAGCAGGCTTTGAATGATAATCTATCTGAGTAGATTTCCTCGGAGTTCTTACTGGATACTTGCAGGGTCTGATCCAGAAGCCAAGGAACCAATCTGGCTGCTGCTCAGCGCCGTATTGAAGATGGCAAAGTCATCTAGCAGACCGTCCATACTGTTTCCACCAGTACCATTGGCACCGAGAATCAGCTTGGTGTAGTCTGTATACAGAGAGGACTTACCTGTCTCCGTATCAGCAAGAACCCCGTTTACGTAGATCTTGGCAGTACCACCGTCTTTAACCAAAGCAATGTGGTTCCACTGCGTCCAGGTCGTCCCGGAAGGAGTAGGACATGAGATTCGACGGTTGGAAGCCGCAGAGCCCATGTCAAAGTAGATATTATTGTTAGACCACGGTGTATGCGCCTGCAGGCCACGATAATCACCTCCACTCGCTGGAGAGTAGGCCCAGAAGGAACTCATCTGCACGCCAGTCTGGTCCAGCTTCTGCCAGAAGCTGATGGTCAGCTGGTCATTCTGACTGGCGAGCTGCAGGGCAGTGACACCAGTCACCTCTGCATACTTGCCGTCGCCATTGTTTCCTAGATCAAGAGCCTTGTCTCCAGTCTGACCAGAGAACCCAGTCCCATCAGCACTCAAGGCGGCACCTCCTACAAAGTCAGCATCGAGCCCCCCCACGGTATCCACGGTAGATCCTCCAGCGAAGTCTGTACCATTGAATTCCCACAGGTAAACCAACAGAGTGGACGGAGCATCCAGGATGTCACCTGGATCTGTTCCCTGAGCAGCTTCGAAACCATCGGAGTAACCGTCCGCATCGGAATCACTGGTGAAGACATCCGTACCAGCAGCTACTTCAGCGGCATTACTGAGACCATCTCCATCATAGTCATCACCACCAGTCTGCAGGGTCGTGCTACCAAATGTAGCCACTTCCCAACCGTCATCCAGGCCGTCGCTGTCACTATCCGCAGTAACCACATTGATGGTGATCGTAGCCGTATCCGCAAGAGCGGGCACGCCACTATCTGTCACGGATACTGTCAGGACATGCTGCCCCACTTCCACATTTGCCGTGGTGGTGATTTCCCCTGTGCTCGCATTGATCGCAAAGAGGCCAGAACCATTACCGGCAGTGATTGCATAGCTCAGCGTGTCTGCAGAATCTGCATCTGAAGCACCTACACTCGCGGCAGTAGTACCAATCACGGAACCTGAGTTGACATCAGATGAACTGTCCGAAGCGACGGGCGCATTCGGGTTCACATTAAGAACAGGACGATAAGCTGCAGTCGCATGCTCTTTGGAAGCAATCGTATAATAGACCTGACTGGTACTACCCGGCAGATCCACCAGGAAGCTGGCCACACCATTGTTGTTGAATGACTGGTTCAGCAAGCTGGTAACATCTACGGTATACGGTACATTTGTACTGAATGCTCCACCGGAGAAGGTCACTTCTGAACCTGTTGCTGATGGACGGTTGTTATAGGTGATCTCACCTTCCTTCCATGTATCGTCAGCATCATCCAACAAACGAATACGTACGTCACGGGTTCCAGAAACCCCGACAGGAGTCATCGTCAAGGTAGCCGCTGCCACTGGATTGCCTCCATTGTCATCATAGGCACGACGCAGGAAGAATTCCCGATAGTAAGTAGCACTGTCATTCTTAAGCACCAGCCCGGTGTCTGACCCAAAGTTACTATTCGCACTACCACCCCCTCTTACATAGGCGTCATGTGGATCCTGATCAATGATCGTAATGGATGGACGGTAAGACGCAGTGGCGTGCTCACGTGTCGCAATACGGGTGAAACCACTAGAGATCTGAGTCAAGGCATCAATGTGGAAGGTGGCAGCTCCGTTATTGTTAGCCACCTGGCTAAAGAGCTCAGTCACATCAATACTGAAGGGAGTATTCTCTGTAATATCATTGGCGTTAAAGGTGATACCCGTACCGCTGCCAACAGTCCTGTTGTTGTAGGTCAGTCCCTGCTCAGCCCAGCCATCACCACTATCACCGACTAGACGAATGCGGTAGGTCTGGCCTGGTTGGGTCTGAATGGCAGTCAGGTTCAACAGGACTTTGCCGGTACCGATGTCATTAAGCGAAGTCAGGTCAAAGCGAAGATAGGATTCACGCTGGTAGCCAGAGCCATCCTTTTTCACGGCCATGATATCTTCTGTACCGTAGTTGGTATTGGAGTAGCCACCATTCCGGACATAAGTGTCCGTCCCAAGGAAACCTCCCACAGGGAATGAGGTGCTGAGTGAAGGTGCTCCACCACTGGCATGCTCTTTGGTTCTCAAGGAGAAGTTAGCGTCTGCATTTTCACGCTGGATCAAGAAGGTCACTTCACCATTGGTATCAGCCTCGAGAAACGCAAGCAGCGCTGCATTTGAAAGCTTACACTTAGACCCAGATGCTACAGATGATGCATCGATACTACCGAGGTAAGTCAACTGGGCTCCTTCAGAGAAATCCGGATTCGCTGGCGAGTTACCATGATTGATTCCGCTTTCACTCCAGTCAGTACCTAGCTCATCACCATGGGCACCATCCACGATTCCCCAGACATCCAGAAGTCCAGCACTGCTGGAGATATCGACGGTAAACTCAAGTGTAGCTTCCTCACCATAAGTCTTTCCGCTGGTATCAAAGTGCACCCATCCTGTACGGGTGTATGAACTGCCAGAGCCTTTGTACTTCAGGAACATATTATCCACGCTCCCGTAGTTTGTAGAGGAATTCACCTGCACATAGCTGTCAGCATCTGCTGTCAACTCCCACAACTTCGGAGACACCCCTTCGCAATTAATGACGACATACCCTTTCGCGGTCTGACCACTGCTATCTTCGATCGTGTAGGAGATATAGTCGAAACCACTTCCTCCCATCGCGGAGTATACCAGCTCATCCTGGCCATTGGCACCAGTACCGACGGAGACCGTCACCGGGTAGCCAAGCTTGGAAGTACTGTCGAAGGAATCCAGCGAAATGCTATGACCGTTGGCGTCAAAGTCATTCGCCAGCACATCAATATTCACCGACTCCACCTTGCCGGCTTCGATCTGCAAGCTTACAGGATCGAGAGCTGCGTAGGGGGGAAGGTCAATGGACGTGTAAGTACCCTCATTATCCAAAATACCGCCGGCAGAGATCTTGCTATCACGATGGGATAGCATTCTATAGACCTCGCACCCGCTAAACCTGGCAGGTTGGTTGCCGCCCATGATCGCAGCCCCCTCTGGGGATCCACCCACGTAGTGACTGCAGCTCCAGTTATGGCCCATCTCATGACGCCAGATCACATCAAAATGACCATTGCTGCCACTGTCGTTCACGGAGTATTTACTAGATCCTCCAACAACACCCACGTAGGCTAGACCGCCTCCTACTTTACTAGGACACACACCGGCCACCAGATCACTGTTAGACGATGTATGATTCGCATTCCAATGGCTCCTCAGGGTTGATAGATAGGTTCCTCCTCCGAGTCCGTAGTAGGGATCCTGAGTCTCATCTGAGCGAATAATCACTCGGCCTAAATAAGGACGCAGCAATGCGTCACGCATGTACATGGCGCGGTTCAGACAAACACTGTATTCGATCAATTCAAATGTCTTCGCTGTGGAACCTCCACCGGGGCCGTTGTAGTAATTGTATTCCGCATCAATTCCTACATCATAGCCGTAGGTCGTGCTACCGGCTTGTCCGCTTGTCACGGACGATGCGCTCGGATACTGGAAGTTTGTAAAATCCTCGTAGTTCATACCACGTGTGCTCGTGACAGAAGAGCCCTCGGTGAACCATGTACCTCCTCTTTCGAAGTATACCGCTCCTTTGAAGGTGCCGTTATCCATCTGGATACCACAGGCAATTGCTCCAGGGTATTCGTCAACCGATCCTATGTAGGACCGCTCATCTACAGCGGTATACGTATCGTAAGTGCCGCTGCTGTTTTGAACGAGAACCTCAAAGTTAGATCCTCGTAAGTTTTCTTTGGTCAGCTGGAGAGTGATTGTCTCCCCATTATAGGTGACCGACTGAGTGATAGTACTGGGAGCCGCCTGAATCAGGCTCGACCCAACCATCACGATACTGGCGGCCATCAACGGGACGCCTAGCAATGTGCGATTAATCATATGCAGGGTTATTGCGTGTATGGGTTTAGTTAGGGAGGCCACGGCATCAGCCACAACGCACCCTACGGCACCAGAAAGAGATCCTGTACCGTCTTCTCACACAAACTCAGGGGCACCCAATTGAGAGCAGGGTGACATCCCTAGGAATAAGTGATGCTAGTCAGATCATTATCAGGCTTCCTATAAGCCTATGTTAGATCACCATCTATCATCCCTTTGCATCGCGAATGATATAATGGTCTAACTATTCTACTAACATCACCTCTCAAATCAGAGAATACTATCCAGCGACAATCCACATTTCAAAACGCGACCAACAATTCACACAAATAACAGACAACTAACGAAATACAAACACCCCCAGCTCAGCCGCAACAGAATCTACACCTTAACCAAAAAGCTCATGACCAATCTGTCCGTGAGCGTTTGTTAATCAATAAAAAGATAGCCAGCCCCGCCGAGAGCAGTGAGCGGGGCTGGCAGATTACCTATTAGTTATAGGAACCGTAAAGTGAGATTACCTCACTATCCGTGAGAGCGCCACTATAGAATCGGAACTCATCAATGGAGCCTTGGAAGAAGTTACCTTGGTTACGGTTGACGCCGAGGTGGATACCATCAAACAAGTCATTCGCTACACCAGTCAGGGTCTGCACCAACTGACCGTTATAGAAAAGCTTGGTATCTGTACCATCGCAGGAGATCACCAGGTGCACCCATTCATTGAGTGGGGCAGCGCCAAAGCTAGCACTCTGGCTACCACGGTAATGGAAGCCATTCCCCATATCGATCTGGAAGGTGCCACTGGTATTCGGATTGTAGCTGCTCAGGACACCTGAGTAGATACCCTTCATCTAATACGTTCACTGATTAGTTTACACATCAAAAAGGCCGCCACAACATAAGTTGCGACGGCCTTGAATGAGAATTTCAGAGGATTACTCGGTGACCTCCAGACTCAACTGGTCCACACTCAAGGAATCCTGTGCATTGTTTCCTGCGGACTGGTCGGCATCCCTAACTCGAATGTACACTGTGCCTGTCACACCCGCAGGGAGCGGAGCTAGCTGCGCCACATCATCATCACTCGTCTTGCTTACCGTGATGAGGTCGGTGAAATTGGCGCCATCGGTAGAATAGGCGAAGATGAAGTCATCCCCTTCGCTGTTAGCACTGTGATGTGCCTCCACACTAAGCTCTACCAATGTACCGCCGGAGCCGATATCGAAGGTCCAGGTATGCTCTAGGCTGGATACGCGGTTTGACGGTTTCCCGCCAGTCACGTATTCCTGAAGCACTTCACGCACATTGTTGGAAGTCGCTGTATCTGTATAATCCCCACTGGAGATTGAGCCGACAGCTGTGGACTCCGAGATGCTCGTGTAACTTACAGTAGAGGGCGCCTGATTCGCCAGAGCAGCCACCTCAGATCCGCTGAGAGCTTCCTTGTAGACATAGAGCTCGTCAATTTCACCTTGGAAGAAGTCACCGACATTACGGTTCACCCCGAGGTTCACGGAGTCGAACAAGTCATCGTTGACCCCAGACAGGGTCTGCGCCGCACTGCCATTGTAGTAGAGTGTCGTATCCGCACCATCGGAAACAACCGCTAGATGCACCCATTGCCCAACAGGAGCTGAACCGAAGGAGGCAGTCTGGCTGCCGCGATACTGGTAGCCATTCCCCATGTCTATCTGGAAGGTATTGGCTACATTAGGCGTATGGTTACAGAATGCAGAACTATAGATCGACTGACCTGATGCTCCATTTTTCACCCAGAACGCCACGGTAAAGGCTCCCAGATTACTCTCAGCCATATCCAGCGTGATCCTATCGTCAACACCGTCAAAGGAAGCTCCGCCCCCCTCAACCGCATTGACAGTCCAAGATGTACCACCGCTTAATTGACCGTCATTCAGAAGACCTGAGGCATCAATCGCCGTGGTTCCACTGCCATCATCCAGACTCCAGAGAACGATCAGTGTCTGGTTTGGATAATCCTGAGGATCGTTCGGGTCGGTTCCATTGAGGAATTCCACGTTATCACTGAAGCCATCACCGTCGGAATCCGAGTTGGCCGGATTGGTTCCAATGGTAAGCTCTGTGTCATTACTCAATCCGTCGCCGTCTGAGTCATCATTACCATCCTGCGTCACGGTGCTTCCGAAATATTGAAGCTCCCAGTCATCAGGTAGACCGTCGCCATCAGAATCATCACCGGGGACATCCACTACATCCACAGTGATATAAGCTGTATTGGACAAGCCTCCGGAGTCTGTCGCCCTGACAATGAGCGGATAGGAAGCCACAGCCTCACGATCCAGACTCACCGTAGTCGTGATCTCACCAGTATTTGCATCGATCACAAACTCACCACCATGATTACCAGAGATGATGGAATAAGTGATCACATCGCCAGCATTTGCATCATTCGCAGTGACTGTACCGACAACGACTCCTACAGAATCATTTTCATCCACTGTAAAGGTCGCGTTGTTCACCGTAGGAGCCACGTTGAGAGAGATTCCCGAGAGACCGAGCAGCTCTTGCTGAGTGAGAGCTTCGTCAAAGAGATAGAAATCATCCACTTGCCCTTGGAAGAAACTTCCCTCATTCCGGTTCACGCCGAGGTTCACCGAGTTGAACAGGTCATCATTCACCCCTGCCAGAGTTTGGGTAAGCACACCATTATAGTAGAGCTTGGTGTCTACACCGTCTGAAACAACAGCCAGGTGCACCCAAGTGCCGACTGGTGACGAACCAAATGAAGCAGTCGCACTACCTCGGTATTGGAAGCCATTCCCCATATCGATCTGGAAAGTATTTCCAGTATTTGGAGTTCGATTACTAAAGACGGAATCATAGACAGGCTGTCCAGAGGCTCCATTCTTCGCCCAAAAGGCCACGGTAAATGCACCGAGGTTAGATTCAGTCATCGTCCAAGTGATTCGATCATCGACACCATCGAAAGAAGCTCCGCCCCCATCCTTGGAGGCAACAGTCCAGGTAGTACCACCACTGAGGAGACCATCGTTCTGCCTGCTGGAAGAGTCACTGGCTGTCGTGCCAGTCTCATCATCCAGAGCCCAGTAGACAAGAGGCACCAGAGCATTGCCCACGTTACCACGAACCTTGTAATGACCGAGAGAGCAATAATCACTGTACCCTCCCCACGCTGGATCACCCTTACCTACACCGTCAATACGCAGGTAGTACGTACCTGCAGCCAAACTGGCCTGATAGATAGTCGCATCGGTATCCACTGAGGGATTAGATGAGGTAATGACATTTCCGGAGGAATCCAACAATTCGAGCAAGACATCGAGATTGGAGTCATGCCCCCCTGGATTCACCGCAATATGCAATGGCCCAGCACTCGCTGTCGTGAAAGAGAATACGTCAGCATCAGCTGAAGTGGCAATAATTCCTTCATCAGTCACCGTGCCATCACCTGCAATGGCAAGTGGAGATGCAGCACCAATACTATCCCCGTGATCATCGACCTTGTAATCCACGTTGTTATTGTCATTGGTGATGATCGCCAGGTCGTCCTGCAGCTGGTTTGCATTGGTGTACTCACCTTTGGACCATTGAGTCAGCTCTTTGTAGTAGCTGTTACCCATGATCGGTGCCCAACCAGTTTCACCAGAGCCATAGCCACCAAAGTATCCCTCGGATGGCTCAGTTCTACCATCGTGGCTTAGGCGTAAGGTGTGGCCGAACTCGTGAGAGGTGACTTCATGCCCTACCTTGCTACCGCGGTAACCCGCCCAACAAGGAGTATCCCCCGTCCAGTTGAAGGAATTCAGATAAGCTACACCTGAACCCACCGGGCTACTTGGTGAAATGAGACAGCGCTGACGGCTATTCTCAGGAGCCGCATCATAGACGGCCTTGTCTGTGGTTACATTGATCGTGAATGGCGCAAAGTCTTCAGCCACATGCTCCCAAGTCTCCCTGATCTGCTTCGGCGTGAGTCCTGATGGCAGAGCATCCACAACACTCCAACCTTCCACCTGGCCTTCTTGGCCATCGAAATCCAAATAAAGGACCGCAGTAGCTCCTGGCATACTCTCATAGCGCGGCACACCGTTCTGGTAGGCTGGTATGCTTGGATCCTCGGGATAATCCTCTGGACCTTCTAATACGACAGCTTCATCCGCTGGCGCATCTTTGGCGTAGTTCCGGCAAATAACTGCATCCACCTCTTGCTCAACAAGAGCTGGCTCGCCATCTGCACCCTCCGTGACACTGTACGCTAGTTCTCCAGCATCAAAGCGGACTACGCCCACCATCTTACCAGCCACACCATCCATGGATTGCTTCTGGAAGAAGAAGAAGCCTGACTGAGGAGCAATGAGCTTGCCCTGAGCCAGCATAACCTCACCATTCTCCACTCTAGAATAATCCACCTGGCCTTTTGCCACCGATCCACCTGGCAGATCAAATGACACCGGAGATCCTTTTTCGGCCTTCAGCACTTTGGAAATGAACTCCTTGTTTACTGGCACAGCTTTTTCCGGCTGGGTCTTGGCTATCTCAGACGCCTGAGCGGGAGCACTGGCACAAGAAGCGCATCCACAGGATCCCTTATGAGCCGCATTATTAGCAAGCACCTTGACTTGCCCAACTGGCTTTTCCGTGGAAGCCTGAGATCCAGGAACCACAGTATGAACACTATCAGTATCCTGACTTGTTAGTTTTTTACTATGAGCATCTCCAGTATCCGCATCGGATGCTTTTTCATCTTTACGCCCGCCCGTCAAAAAGGCGAACACCGTCGTTGCGAACACGAGAAGCACACATAGGTACCTCCACGCTCCGCGAGCTGGGTTATTATTCATTTTTTACGTGTATGGGTTTAACTCGAGGGGAAGAGCACCATCACAAGTAGTTAAGTAAAAAACACATATCAATACTTATTTGATATAATTTTATCATCTTAATGATATGTCAAACACGAAGAATTCTGCTGCCTAGCGGAGCAGCTAGCAGATCCAAATATTTACAGATAGGTGGTTTAAGAAGCCCACAAAAGCGAGCTCTCACCCAAGCCTTGTCTTTTCCATCACTACATAGACCTTTTCAGGTAGAATCGTGACAAAAAGATTCACTATAAATAGATCCCCTAGCTATATGAATGTTAACACTTAATTTTATAAATCTTACTTCTAAGCCGTTTTAGCCATATTACCAACCCTCACAGGGACAAAAAAAGACCGCCATCGATAAACGATGACGGCCTTTACCCGTTAGATTTCCGAAGGTTTATTCCGTAACTTCAAGGCTCAAGTGATCAATACTCAAGGTATCTTGATTTCCATTGCCCACGGTGCGGTCAGTATCGAGCACGCGGATGTAGACGGTGCCTGTGACTCCTGCTGGAAGAGGCGCCAGTTGCGCGGTATTGTCATCGCTCGTCTTGGTCACGGTGATCAGATCAGTGAAGTTGATGCCATCCGTGGAGTAGGAGAAGACGAAGTCGTCTCCCTCGCTGTTCGCACTGTGGAAGGCCTCTACACTGAGTTCCACCAGAATACCACCCGCTCCTATATCGAAGCTCCAGGTATGCTCAAGACTGGAGACACGACTGGATGGCTTGCCGTTGGTCTTTGCCTCCTGTAGCACCTCATTCACATTGTTCGAAGACTGGGTATCCAGATAAGAGCCAGCGATGATTGAGCCATCAATCATGGTCTCAGCATCACTGCCATAACTGGTCACCACTGGGTTCTCGTTCACATCAGTCACCGTGATTGTCACGGTGGCCGTGTCAGTCAGGCCTCCACCATCCGTGACTGTAACGGTAAGCGAATAACTGGACACTGTTTCATAATCCAGAGCCGCCGCTGTGGTGATTTCACCCGTGCCGCTGTCGATTGTGAATGCCCCACCAGTATTGCCGGCAGTAATCGCAAAGTTTGCAGTATCTCCAGCATCAGGATCAGAAGAAGTCACCGTAACCACACTGGTACCGATGGCAGCATCCTCGGCGACCGAGCCGCTGGCATCATTCGCAACCGGAGGTGAGTTAGAAGGTCCTCCCGGAGTAGTCACATCGATGGTGATCTGGGCAGTATCTGCCAAGGCAGGTACACCACTGTCAGTTACCGTCACGGTCAGGACATATTGTCCTTCAGTCAGGCTAGACGCAGTCGTGATGGCTCCCGTGCTGCCATTGATCGTGAACAAGCCAGCGCCATTACCGGCTGTGATTGCGTAACTCAAGACATCTGCGGCATCTTGGTCAGAAGCGGCGACCGTAGTCACCGTAGCACCCACAGTAGCGGATGTATCCAGTGATGCTGAGCCATTGCTGGCGACCGGGGCATTCGGGTTCACATTCAGCACCGGACGATAGGCTGCATTCGCTTCCTCTTTGGAGGCTATGGTGAAATAAGCCGTTCCTGTGCTTCCAGGAAGATCCACGAGAAAACTAGCCACGCCATTGTCATTCATGGATTGATTCAGCAAGGATGTCACATCGATGGAATAAGGTTGGTTTACTGACAGCGCACTACTGGAGAAGACCACTTCATTGCCAGTCGCTGTTGGACGGTTATTGTAGGTCACCTCATCCTCTTTCCAGCCATCATCTGCATCATCTAACAAACGAAATCGGATATCACGTGTCCCTGAAATACCCACCGGAGTGAGAGTCAGGGTAGCAGCCGCCACCGGGCTACCTCCATTGTAGTCATAAGCACGACGCAGGAAGAATTCACGGTAGTAGGAGGACCCGTCGTTCTTCAGAACGAGCCCAGCATCAGATCCGAAGTTGGTGTTCGCGTAGCTACCGTTTCGAACGTAAGTATCGTGTGGATCCGCATCAATGATCGCCAATGATGGGCGGTAGGACGCTGTGGTATTCTCACGGCTGGCAAAGCGGGTGAACCCGGTACTGATCTGATTCAGCGCATCAATGTGGAAGGTTGCAGCGCCATTAGTGTTACTGACCTGATTGAAGAGTTCAGACACGTCAATCGTGTAGGGAGACCCTACTGTCATGTCATCTGCATAGAATGTGATGCCAACCCCACTACCCGCAGCGCGGTTATTGTAGGTCACACTGGCTTCCTCCCAGCCGTCACCGGAATCATCTACCAGCCTGACACGATAGGCCTGCCCTGGCTGCACCTGAAGCGCGGTCAGTGTAAGCAGCGTTTTCGCGGATCCAATGCTGGCAGCTGAAGTATGGTCAAACCGGAGATAGGCCTCACGCTGGTAACCGCTTCCATCTTTCTTCACGGCTAGCTCAGATTCGGAGCCATAATTATCATTCGCATAGCTACCGTTCCGCACGTAGGCATCCGTACCTGAATACGAAGCTAACGGGAAAGAGGTGCTCAAAGTAGGCGCCCCACCACTCGCATGCTCTTTGGTCCTCAGTGAGAAGTTACCATCTGGCCCGTTTTCACGCATGAGCACGAAGGTTACCTCTCCATTGCTGTCAGACTGCAGGAATGAAAGCAGAGCTGCATTCGAGAACTGACAGGTACTTCCTGATGCCGTAGAAGATGCATCAAAGCTCCCCAGGTAAGTCATCTGAGCTCCCTCGGTAAAGTCCGGGTTCGCAGGAGCATTATTGTAGGTAAGACCTGTCTCACTCCAGTCAACGCCGAGCTGGTCACCATTGGCACCATCGACGATACCCCATACATCCATGACTCCGGCACTACTGGAGATATCAACGGTGAACTCCAGTGTAGCTTCCTCGCCAAAGCTCTTGCCACTGATGTCAAAGTGCACCCAGCCTGCACGTGTGTAGGAGCTCCCTGGCCCCTTGTTCTTCAGGAACAGGTTATCCACACTACCATAGTTAGAGGAAGAGTTTACTTGCACGTAGGTATCTGCATCCGTGGTTTGCTCCCACAGTTTTGGAGTCACGCCTTTTGCATTGATAACAATGTAACCCTTGGCCTCCTGACCACTGCTGTCCTCTACCGTGTAGGAAATGTAGTCTACACCACTACCCCCGAGCGCAGAGTACACCAGCTCATCCTGACCATTGGCGCCCGTACCCACAGATACAGTCACCGGATACCCCAGATTACTTGTCGCATCATAGGACTTGAGGGAGATCGAATGTCCGTTCGCATCGAAATCGTTTGCCAAGGGATCAATGGTGACCGTCTCCACTTTACCAGCTTCGATCTCGACCTCTACAGGATCAAGTGCTGCATACGGCGGCAAGTTGATACTCGTGTAAGTACCCTCATTATCAAGGATACCACCAGCTGCGATTCTATTATCCCGATGGGAGAGGATTTTATTCACCTCACACCCGGAGAATCTAGCAGGTTGATTACCGCCCATGATAGCAGCGCCCTCAGGGCTCCCTCCAACATAGTGGCCACACCCCCAGTTGTGCCCCATTTCATGACGCCAGATCACATCAAAATGACCATTGCTGCCGCTGTCATTGACTGAGTACTTATTACCACCACCTACGGCACCAACCCACGCAAGCCCCCCACCTACTTTACTTGGGCAGACACCGGCGACTAGATCGCTGTTAGCCGATGCATGATTGGCATTCCAGTGATCTTTCAGAGCGCTGAGGTATGTCCCGCCGCCGAGTCCCGTATAAGGGTCCTGAGTCTGGTCTGAGCGTATGATGATGCGCCCCAGATAAGGGCGCAGCAATGCATCCCTCATGTACATTGCACGGTTCAAGCAGACACTGTACTCGATCAACTCAAATGTCTTGGCTGTTGAGCTGCCACCAGGCCCACTGTAGTAGCCATACTCGGCATCAATGCCCACATCGTAGCCGTAGGTCGTACTTCCCGCCTGTCCAGCGGTCACAGATGAAGCTGAAGGGTACTGGAAATTCGTGAAATTGGTATACTGGTCTCCTCTAGTACCCGTAACAGAAGAACCCTGAGTAAACCAGGTTGCTCCTCTATCAAAATAAACTGCACCCTTGAAGGTACCGTCATCCATCTGAATACCGCAGGCAACTGCCCCTGGATATTCATCAACTGTTCCAATGTAGGAACGTTCTTCTACAGCGGAATACGTATCGTATGTACCGCTGCTATTCTGCACGAGGACCTCAAATTGTGATCCTCGGAGATTTTCTTTGGTCAACTGGAGAGTAATCGTCTCTCCATTATAGGTGACCGACTGAGTAATGGTGGTGGGCGCCGCCTGAACCAGGCAAGACCCAGCCATCACTAGACTGGCGGCCACAAGCGGCGCGCCAAACAGCGTATGCGTGTTCATGAGTAGGGTTTATGTATGGGTTTCTATGTGTTTTATCACGATAACCTCATGGCTTTCGCGTAGAGCAAGTCCACCCCCTCCTTTTGCTAGTCAGGTAATGAACCATCTAATCACTAGTACATAACACCCAAAGATAATAGGTTACATTACTGCACTAAGATTAGTGCTAACATAATACAAATAACTCGAACCTCTTGAATGGCTATAAACGACAAGACCCATTTCAAAACACGCCTAAGTTAAACAACATAGAAATACTCAACAAAACCCAACACAGCATTATCGAAAACATAGATTCAATTTCGACACCCCATATCTATCCTCAACATTTCACAGTCACCACCACCGGGAAACCTTCATTACACAATGACCGATTGCACCAAACAATCACCTCCTCCATACTCCACTCATGAAACTATCCAGCTATCTAGCCCTTCTATTCATGGGCACCTGCTCCGCGGGTGATCTCACTCTCTACGTGGGGACAAAATCCTCCATCTACACAGTAGACTTTTCCACAGAAACTGGCGCCTTTGCCGAAGCGCAAGAGGCACACGCCGCGCCAACGTCTTCCTTCCTCGCATTCTCAAAAGACCAGAAACACCTCTACAGCACCTTCTCACTAACAAATCCAGAAACTAACAAAAAAACAGGAGCCGTTGCCAGTTACTCGCTTTCCGGAAAAACCACATTGAAGAAGACATCTGAGTCAGCTTCAGGAGGCAGAGGAACCTGCTACGTCAGTCTAGACATGACGGGCAAGTGCCTACTCTCCGCAGACTATGGCAGTGGCCATTTAAGCTCCTATCTACTCAGCGATGACGGACAGATCACCAAGCGTGTCAGCACCATCACTCTGGAGGGATCCTCGATCAACCCACAGCGCCAGAAAGGTCCGCACGCTCATTCCATCTACATTTCACCGGACAACAAGCACGTGTACGCAGCCGATCTAGGCTCAGACAAGGTGCTCTGCTACGCACTCGACAGCACAACAGCCGAGCTCACGCCTCTACCCTCAGCCAGCACCCCTCCCGGATCCGGCCCACGCCATATCGCCATTCACCCAGACGGCCAAAGACTCTTCGTCCTCAACGAGCTTACCTGCACCGTTTCTACTTTTGCACGCGACGCGCAAACTGGCAGCTTAAAACTCCTCAGCACTATCGACGTCCTTCAAGGAGAGACTAAGGGGATGACCTGCTCGGAAATCCGCCTCAGCCCGGACAACAAGCACCTCTACACCGGCAACCGGGACATCACCTTCAAAAAACGGGACTCCCTCTCACACCTCACCATCACCGATGATCCTGCAGTCGCCCCAGAACTCAAGCAAGTCCTCTCACTCCCGATCTCCATTCCCCGCAATTTCAACCTGACCCCCAAAGGCAAATGGATCATCGCTGGTGGGCAATACTCCAACAATCTCCTCGCCATTGAGAGAAACACGGAAACCGGCACCCTCAAAATCACCGATCACCTCATCGAAGTTCCATCCCCACAATGTATCCTCATCAAAGCGGATTGAGGCTTTCGTCTTCATAGAAAAAGCCCGCCACGAACGGATCGTGACGGGCTGACCAGTTACCAAAATTTATCCCACTTATGGTGCTGGATAGAACTCGCTGATATCTACTGCGCGGTAGTACACGCGGACGTCTTTGATATCCCCGGTGAAGGAGTTTCCGCTGGCATCCCAGACACCGCCGCCACCAATGTTGAAGCTGTAGGCAGAGCTTCCGTAGCTGGTGGCACTATTTCCACCACTGCCTGCGAGCACACCGTCGATGTAGATCTTCAGGCTACTGCCGTCACCTACCACCACAACATGGTGCCACTGGTTAACTGCCGGAATGCTGGCTGAGGCGCTACCGCCACCTGCCGTCCAGACTCTCAAGCTGTTGCCATTGATTCCGAACTCGATCACATCATTCTGTCCCCAGAGGCCGATGCGGCTTCCGTTGGTCAGACCGGAACGGTACCAGCCGGACATCGTGAAGGCACCCAGGTTGTTCAGCAGACCAGGGTCCGTGGTGATGTAGTCATTTACACCGTCGAAGCTGGCTTCCGTGCCACTGAAGGTAGCACCGCTGACTGCTGCATGGAGACCGTTGCCGCTGTTATCCACTGCGGAGGTCGCCCCCACGGACTCGTCCAGTGACCACCAGCCTTCGAGACCAGCGTAGCTGGTATCAGGGGCATCGAGTGCATCCATAGGATCGGTACCCACCTTGATCTCAAGGACATCGTGGAATCCGTCGGCATCCCCGTCGCTGCTGTTAGGATCACTTCCGGCAAGATACTCCTCGCCGTCGGTCAAGCCGTCGTTGTCTGCATCGCCTGTACCGTCTGAACTGGTGGTGTCGCCGAAGTTAGCGATCTCCCAGTTGTCGTCGAGGCTGTCGCTGTCGTAGTCCTCGAAGGCCACGTCAGTCACCGTTACATTTACTGTCGCAGTCCCTGTAAGACCACCACCGTCGGTAGCGGTCACCGTGAGCACGTAGCTGCTGGTAGTTTCGTAGTCGACCATGCCAGCTAGAGTGATTTCACCGGTGGTGCTGTTGATGGCGAAGGAGCCGTCGTTGCCTGCGGCGATGGCATAGCTCACGCTGTCCCCGGCATCGGGATCTGTGGACGTCACCGTGGCCACGCTGGTACCCGCAGGAGAATCCTCGGCCACACTCACGCTGACATTGTTTGCCACGGGCGCTTCGTTGACGTTGGTCACGGCGATGTTCACTGTTGCCGTATCTGTGAGGCCGCCACCATCGGTAGCAGTCACGGTCAGGGCATAGCTGTTCGCTGCTTCGTAATCCAGTGCTGCGGTGGTGGTAATCACCCCGCTGGAATCGATCGCAAACGGACCGCCGCTGACAGCATATCCTACTGTATCACCTGCATCAGGATCACTTGCAGACACACTGGCAACCACGACACCGGCTCCTTGCCCCTCGGCTACAGAGCCAGAAGCATCGGCTACAGACGGCGCTTCATTCACATTCGTCACTGCTACATTGACTGTAGCTGTATCGGTGAGACCACCTGCATCCGTGGCGGTCACGGTGAGTGCGTAGCTGTTAGCGGCTTCGTAATCCAGTGCTGCGGCGGTGGTGATGGCACCCGTCGCACTGTCGATAGCGAAGGATCCGTCGTTGCCTGCCGTAATCGCGTAGCTCACGCTGTCACCGGCATCCACGTCACTGGAGGTGACAGTGGCTACTGCGGTTCCAATGGCTGCATCTTCTGCTACCGAGCCACTGGCATCGTTGGCTACAGGAGCCTCGTTCACGTTGTTCACGTTCACGGTGATGGTGGCGGTGTCAGTGAGCAGACCGGAGTCGGTCACTTCCACGGTCAGCACGTACTGGCTGGCTGTCTCGTAGTCGAGTGCCGCAGTCGTGGTGATGGCACCGGTGCCGGCATCGATAGCGAACTCGCCGCCTGCGTTGCCTGCCACGATGGCATAGGCGAGGATGTCGCCCGCATCAGGATCGGTAGCGATCACGGTGCCCACGCTGGTTCCCGCGGCGGCATTCTCATTCACTGAGAAGGTGTCGTCGCTGGCGGTCGGGGCGCTGTTTGGATAGAACTCAAGGTTACCTACCGCACGGTTGTAGACACGCACGTCGTCGATGGAGCCGTTGAAGTACTTGTTGTTGTCGCGATGGTCGTAGCCGATGGCCACGCTTCTTGCGAGCAACTCTTGCACAGTACCACTTCCCTGAGCAGCCTGCACACCGTCAATGTAGACAGTCACGGTACCACCGCTGCGAACAGCCATGATGTGGTGCCAGTTGCCGTCGTTCACCGTAATAGTCGTGGTCAAGTTCACCTGGTAGCCGTTGTTGTAGATGAAGTAAGTCACCGTACCATTGGCGTTCACGTTAAGCATGTACTCTCCGAGGTAGCCAGTGCCGCCTGGATCACGCTGCTGGATGACGGTGCCTGTGGCACTGAAGCCCGCAGCAGTCTTCACCTTGGCGGAAACTGTGTAGTCACCGGTTCCCAGAATCGCCGCAGCGGTTCCTGCATTGAGACCGTCGTCCACACCATCGAAGGTAGCTTCGCTGCCGTTGAAGGTGATGTCGTTGACGCTGGCGTGGAAGCCGCTGCCGGAGTTATCCAGTGCGGTGGTCGCACCAGCCGCCTCATTGAGGTTCCACCAGCTGTGGAGTCCGGAGTAGGTGGAATCCGGGGTGCTCTGGGCATCAGCCAAGTCGGTGCCTACGGTCACTTCCAGCACATCGGCAAAGCCGTCGCTGTCGGAGTCACTACTGTTAGGATCACCTCCGATTGCCATTTCCTCGGCGTTGGATAGTCCGTCACCATCGCTGTCGCTGGCGCCGTCTGTGGCGGAGACCGAGCCGAAGTTGGCGATTTCCCATTCGTCGGCCAGGCCGTCGCTGTCGGAGTCGTCGTTGGCTACGTCGTTGATGGCGATGCCTACGCTGGCGGTATCGGTGAGTCCACCACCGTCAGTTACTTCTACGGTGAGCGTGTAGCTGCTGGTAGTTTCGTAGTCGAGACCGGCTGCCGTGGTGATCACACCTGTGCTGCTGTTGATAGCAAAGGAGCCGTCGTTGCCCGCCGTGATCGCATAAGTCGCGGAGTCACCGGCATCAGGGTCGCTCGAGGTCACGGTAGCCACGGTAGAGCC